>JBOHLV010000178.1:0-2428 GCA_050729815.1 Allostellaceae bacterium | reverse complement strand
CCGCGTCGTCGGGGAAAATGCGCTGGAACTCCGGCAGAGACTGCGGGAAAGGCAGATCTTCACGGGCCAGGACATCCATGGCCAATACTAACCCTAGCGGGTGTGGGTGTAAACCGGATAGGCAAGCATTAAGGCTCAAAGCGTAATATTTCAATTCTTCTATGAGTTCATTTTTTGCCGCAGGAGTGCCAGGAACTGGTGGTGTTCTTTCCCGGAATGATATTGCAGTTCCCATAAGCGCAAAGAATCGTAACCAATCATCAGGCCCGAGACTGGATTTAAGCGCTTGCCTTACGAACGTACCAACTGTTTCTACCGTGGTGGCCCATGCGTGTTGATATTGGGATCGTAATTGCATTTCGATTTTGTAAATCGTTATAAACTTCCGTTGCTGAATTATCAGAGTAATAACGATATATTAGATGTATTCCGCGATACCCGGATTTCTGTGGTCTCATAATATAATCGTCATGCGTCTTTAATTTATGTTTGATGCGGCTCCGCGTCAGATAATATTTCTCGATCTCGCGTACTGCGGCAACCGAGCGAACAACTGCCCGACACCCGCCAATGTCTTGCATTTGCGATAGCCGCATTTTCTTGAATCGCTCAAGTTTGTGCGAGACGGACGAAAGGCGCTTGATTCGCTGTGCTACCAGAGGATTTGGATCGACCGCTCGCGCCGCGCGGCGCAAATTTGTTTGGAACGTGTTAAGCGGATAGCTATGGCTCGACCGCCAGTTATTTATGATTTCAAGAGCGGCTCGCGACTTGCCATATTCGTCCACCCAGATGTTCCATGTATCGTCGCTCGTTACGTCGGGTTCGGTCTCGTTCCAGCGTTGTAGCGCGGCGCCAGCCTTATCCACTTCTACTCGTGTAAAAAGCGGCTTCGTCCACGCCATCTGCTGTAACTGCCTCTCCTCGTCGGGTAGGTCATTGCCGCAGGCCTCCTTTATAAAGGGAACGCTCAAAGCGCACCCGCCTTCGGCGCCGACCCATTACGCAGGCGCCATACTACATGTTGCGCCATCTTTGGCAAAGGAATAATTCCGCATTATGCGTTAGCGTCAAGCGTATTCCGCCGTCGAGCCTTACCCCGTCTCGCGACGTCCGGCAATGGCGCGGCGGCGCTCTTGGCTCGCCGCCGGCCAGACCTGGCGCCAGTCGTAATAGACAGGGACGGCCGGAACCCCCGGCGGCAGCGCCACCCGGGGCAGCTTCGAGCGGGTATGGATATGGATGTCGGGCGCCAACCGATCGGGCGTGTCGAGGGTGCCGGTGCGCACGAAACGGATGCCGCGAACGCCGGTATAATCGCTCCACAGTGCCGTGCCACAATCGGGGCAGCGATAGATGTCATGCGGATGGCCGCTGTCGGTCGGCACCCGAACCGGCCGTGGCGTTCCGGCGAGCAGCGCGATCCGGTCGGCCTCGATCAGGGCGTTCACGGCGAAACCGCTGCCGGTCTGGCGCTGGCAATCCCGGCAGTGGCAGCAATGGACAAAGAGCGGCGCCGCGACCAGCCGATAGTGGACGGCGCCGCAGGCGCAGCCGCCGTCCAGCGTGTCCGGAGGGACCATGGACTACGCCGCCAGAAACTTCGTCGCGACCGCGGCATGCATGGCGATGCCCATCGCCATCGCGTCCTCATTCAGCATCATGCGGTTGGAATGGATGTTCTCGACCGGGTCGCCGGGCTGTTTGTCGGCCGGCATGACGCCGAGAACGAACATCGCACCGGGCGCGCGCTGCAGCACGAAGGAAAAATCCTCCGCCCCCATCACCGGCGACGGCATCGGGATATAGGCGTCCTTGCCGCCGAGGTCTTGCACCACGTCGCGGGCGAGGGCGGCGAAATCGGGATCGTTGATGGCGACGGGATAGCCGTCATGAATCGTCACCCTGGCGGTGGCGAGATGCGCCGCGGCGATGTTCTGGGCGACGCGGCGGATACCTTCCTGGGCCCGTGCCCGCGCCTCGGGCGAGGTCGCGCGCAAGGTGCCGATCATCTCCGCCACCTCCGGAATGACGTTGTTGGTGGTGCCGGCCGTGACCTTCGTCGTGGTGATGACGACGGGATCGAAGACACTGATGCGCCGGGTCACCATGGTTTGGAGGGCGAGGCCGATCTCGAACGCCACCGGAATGGGATCGACCGCGAATTCCGGGGCCGAGGCATGGCCGCCATTCCCGGTCACCTTGATCTCCCACCAATCCGCCGATGCCGTCACCGCGCCGGCTCGCCCCGCCACCTTGCCGGCGGGCAGGGTTGGCATGATGTGAAGGGCGAAGGCGGCATCGGGCTTGGGGTCGGCGTCGAGAAGCCCGTCCTCGATCATGCGCCGCGCGCCGGCAAAGCCTTCCTCGCCCGGCTGGAACATGAATTTGACCGTGCCGGCAAGCTCGCCCTTGTGGCGATGGAGAA
>JBOHLV010000177.1:0-1911 GCA_050729815.1 Allostellaceae bacterium | reverse complement strand
CCCGATTGGCGCGACGCGAAGAAGAAGATGTGATGACAGAACGACGCCATGAGACGCTCAACGGTGGACAAATCCCGTCCCTCGGCTCGCACGGCGATCACAACCGTTGCCACTGGTTCAACCGTCTCGATACGCGCAGGCGACACCGTTAAATGGATCGACTGCCGGGTTTCGGGATCCCGCGATTCGATTTCGGCGGTCTCGCCGAGCAGTTCCGGAATGAACAAGGTGTCCTGGGCGCACCACGCCCATAAGGTACGCTCTTTGATGGTGAGCCGATGCGGCGTCGGCGTCACCGACAGCCCCCAGAACGCCTGAATGTGGCCTTCAGCGTTCCATTGGACCACCGACTTTACCGCCGGGTCATTGAGGAACGCCTCCACGGTCTCGCTCGACGTGTCGAGAGCGCGCGCCAACTCGGTCGGGGCTATTGCGGCGCCGCGGGCGAGCGCCCGCATCAGCACGATCCCGGCTTTCTGCTGTTGAGGGGAGGGTGATGGAAGCCGAGAGCGTTCCGCGTCCCACAGCGTGTCGAGGATCGAGGTTGCACCCGATGTCATGACAGTCGTCTCCTTCGGCGATGCAAGGGCCATCAGCATTTGCTACGGATCACCACCCTGGACCCTGTAGCCCCTACAGGCTCAAGAAGATTTTCCGGCAGGTCGGGAGATGGTCATGAAAGCAACGGATGTGGTGTCCATTGGAGCTCTGTCAAAACGCGCCGGCGTCAACATCGAAACGATTCGCTATTATGAACGGATCGGCGTGATGCCAGCGCCCGATCGAAGTACCGGCGGCTATCGGCTATACGATGCGACCCATGTCAAGCGTCTTGCCTTCATCCGGCGGTGCCGGGAACTCGGTTTCAGTCTCGGCGAAATTCGCGAGCTTCTGCGCCTCGTCGACGGACACGAATACACCTGCGCCGAAATCCATACCCTCGTCCTGAACCATCTTGCCGAGATTCGTCAAAAGATTGCCGATCTACGGCGTCTTCAGAAGGTGATGGGCGATATGGCCGCGCAATGCTCGCGCAATCGCATTCCCGAATGCCCGATCGTCGACGCGTTGTTCCGGGACGGCGCGGCTCAGCGCCATGATCGGCCCCCGACACGGCAATAGGTAGCGGCGTCAAGGGGTGAGGTCATTGACGCGACGCCACATCCAACCGCGCGCGGAAGCTTTTTCTTATGCTATTGGCAGTCCGGCGGCCCGCCATTCGGGAAAGCCGTCCTCGAGCCGACGCGCGGCAAAGCCATTCCGGCGGAGCAGGGCGACGGCTTCGAACGCCAGCACGCAATAGGGGCCCCGGCAATAGGCGACGACGTCACGACCCTTCGGCAACTGCCGCATGCGTTTCGCCAATTCGCGCAAGGGAATATTGATTGCCTGCGGGACATGGCCGACGGCGAATTCGTCTTCCGGCCGGACATCGAGCACCGTCACCTCGCCATCCTTGAGACGGCGCGTAAGCTCCTTGCGCGACACCGGCTCCATGGCGTCGCGTTCACGGAAATAGCCGCCGATCGTGTCTCGGACCTCGGCCAGGTTCCGCTCGGCGACATGATGCAATGCCGCGGTGAGGTCGAGCACGGCGGGATCGCTTAGCCGGTAATAGATATACTTGCCGACACGGCGCGACGACAAGAGGCCGGCGCGCCGCATCAGCCGTAGATGCTGGGACGCGTTGGCAACGGATAGGCCCGCGCGTTCGGCCAAGGCCTCCACCGTGCGTTCGCCCTGGGCCAGCAATTCCAGAATTTCGAGGCGATGGCCGTGGCCGAGCGCCTTCGCGACCTCGGCGAACTGCCGATAGAGAACCTGCTTCGGGCCTTCGCTTGACATTGGAGGTGTCAATTCCCTATACATTCAACATAATGATTAAATGAACGGCACCGGGCGGTCAAGGTG
>JBOHLV010000176.1:0-2085 GCA_050729815.1 Allostellaceae bacterium | reverse complement strand
GCCGTGGTCTCGCGCGGGCCGGGGCTGTCAAACGCGATGGTGGCGCTGCACTCGGCCTATCACGACGCAACGCCGCTGGTCATGCTGGTCGGCCAGGTCGAGCGCCGTGATTTTGGCCGCCTCGCGTTGCAGGAGCAGAATTATTCGCGCCTCCTCGCGGACGTGACCAAGGGAGTGATCGAGGTCAATGAGCCGGAGCAGGCGTCCGAAGCGCTCGCCCGTGCCTTTCATCTCGCCGAGAGCGGCACCCCGGGTCCGGTCGCGGTGATCCTGCCCGAGGACATCTTTGACGCGGAAACCGGGGCGCCGCTCGATCCCCCGCGCCCGCGTGCCGCCGCGGGTCCGGCGCCCGCCGACCTCGATCGCCTCGCCGATCTTTTGGCGCGGGCCGAGCGGCCGCTCGTTCTGGTCGGCGGCGCGCTCCTCGCCGACGCGGTGCGCGAGGGTCGGGTCTTTGCCGACCTCAACCGCTTTGCCGAGGCGTGGGTGCTGCCGGTCTGTCCGACGCACCGCCGGCCGCAACTCTTCAGTGCCGATCATCCGAATTGTGGCGGCTATATGGGGATCCGCGTGCCGCCGGCGCAGATCGGCGCAATGAAGCGCGCCGATCTCCTCATCGCGCTCGGCGAGCGGATGACCGACACGGTCAGCCAGTCCTACAGCTTTCCGAGCGCGCCAACGCCGCAATTGCCGTTTGTCCATGTCTGGCCCGACCCCAATGAGGTCGGGCGCGTCTGGCGCCCCGATCTGGGGATGGCGTGCAGCCCCTATGAGGTGTTGAAGGCGCTCTTGACGCGCGGCGCGCCGGAAGACGCGGGAAAACGCCGGGGCTGGGTCGAAGGTCTCAATGCCATCCACAAAAAGCTCCTGGCAAAGGAATGGGAGCCGACCGCCGACGGGGTCAATTTTGCCGCGATCGTGTGCGAGGTGGACAAGCATCTCGCGCCCGACGCGACGGTGACGACCGACGCCGGCAGTTTCGCCAGCTTTGTCCATCGCTATATCGGCTTCCGCCAGGGCCAGGTGTTTCTCGCCTCGGTCGTCGGCGCGATGGGGTCGGGGATGCCGATGGCGGTCGCCGCCGCATTGCGCCGGCCGGGCACGCAGGTCGTCGCCTTTCTCGGCGACGGCGGCGCCTTGATGACGGGCAATGAGATCGCGACCGCGCTCCAGTATGGCGCCGCGCCGATCCTGATCATTTCCGACAACGGCATGTATGGCACGATCGGGATGCACTCCTATGTGCGCTATCCCAAACGCCCGTTCATGGCCGGGGTGCGCCTCACCAACCCCGATTTTGCCGCGTGGGGCCGCTCCTTTGGCGCCGAGGGCATCACGATCCGCGCCGAGGCCGAGGTCGCGCCGGCGATCGCCCGCGCCTTTTCCATCAAGACAAAGCCGGTCGTCGTCCATTGCCTGACTTCGGCGGTGCAGATGAGTGCCTGGCGCCGCTATGCCGGATCGGGCGCGCTGCCGTAGGGGCACTTACGGAGCATTGACAGGGTTGCGCTTGTTGGCATGAATGCCAACATGGCGGTACGGCTGTTGCTTCGCGAAAGGCGCATCCTCGGCGAAGGCCGGTTTGCCGACATCGTGATATGGCAATTGCCGAGCCCGGTGCCAGGGAGCACGCACGGCTTCAAATACCGCTTGGCCTTTGTCGTCGAGGGGGTATGCGTTCTGCGTTTCGACAATGAAACTGGAAAGAGCGATCACAAGCACATCGGAACCGAGGAAGTCCCCCATACTTTCACGAGCTTGGTGCAACTGGTGACGGATTTCTGGAATGCAATCGACGAGTGGAGTTCCCCATGACCACGGTAACGATCGGCATTTCCTCGGCGGAGGACGCAAAGGCGCGAATGCTCGGCACCTTTGCGGGAGAGGAACAAGGCGCCTTTATCAGCTTCGCCAGCGCCGAGCTATTGTGGAAGGTGGTCACGCCAAAACGATGGGAAATCCTGCGCGCGCTGACCGGCGCCGGGCCGCTGGCACTGCGCGAGATCGCCCGCCGGGTCGGCCGGGACGTCAAATCCGTGCACGGCGATGTTCACGCGCTCTTGAAGGCCGGCGTTCTCGACCGCG
>JBOHLV010000175.1:0-5674 GCA_050729815.1 Allostellaceae bacterium | reverse complement strand
ACCCGCCGTGCAGGCTGGTGAACGATACGTGCGTGCTGCTCTCACCCGAAGTTCTGGCCTCAGTTGTGGGTCCGGGGTGGACGCGACAGGGGAGCGGGCCGATGCGACCCTTGCCGGGCGCCGCAGTGATCAACCACTGCCAGTACGATGGCCCCGGAAACGACGACGACGCGATTCTGTCGGTGCGCCCCGGCGGACGCGCCCAGTTCGATCGCGATGTGCAAAACTACCGCGGCGGCCTGAAACGGGTGAGCGGCGTGGGCGATGCCGCGTACGAGTTTGTATTTCCGGGGTCGCCGTCTCCCGGGGTGGAGGTGTGGGTCATTAAGGGCGGCACCTATTTCGATATGAGACTGGACTTCGCCAATCCCAACTTCGCGCGGTGGGGCGTCGCCTTGGCGCGCAAGGTCGCCGACCGGATCAAGTAGCGGCGGACACGCTCCTCATATGCGGTAAGAAACGGGCCGACTAAATACCGGCTGAGGGAGAGAAAAGGCCATGACTCGCCTTACATTGACGATGGCAACCATCGCCGTTGCTTTCGTGGTCGCCATCGGCAACGGCGCTCGCGCCCAAGCGCTTGACTGTCCGCCCGGCCACGCACCGGACCAGAACAATGCCGGTTGCAGTCCGTCGCGATCGAGCGCGGACGCCGGACAACGTGACGGTGTGGCGCAGGTCCAGCAGTTTCCTGGCGGCGGCGCGACAAACGACGACGGCCGTCAGGGCCTACTTGTCAAAATGGCGGCATGGCGGCCGTGCGCGCTGCTCACGGCCGCCGATGTCGCCGGGGTGTTGCGCGAGAGGGTGAAGTGGTCGTCCGCCGGCACAAAATCGCCAGTCGAAGATACCCAATGCTCTTACTCAACGACAAACGGCGACGAAGTCGATCTGATGCTCGGCGGTGGACGGGCCGAGTTCGACCAGACTGTCCGTCAGCTACAAAAGTCGGCCCAGCGATACAAGTCAAGTTGTCAAAGCCCTCCGTGCCTGACGCCCTTGACCAAGTTGAGCGGCGTGGGCGATGCCGCGTTCCTGAACCGGTCGGGGAGCGACACCACTCAGGTATATGTGATCGAGGGCGGCACTTTTTTCACGATCACCCTGCAAACGGAGCGAGAGCATGCCCCCAGGGCAAAGCACGCCGTCGCGCTGGCGCACAAAGTCGCCGATCGGATCAAGTGACTTCAGCGCCCCCCGACGAAGAGTCGTTCCGAAAGGCTATTGAGCCATTAGGGAGTCTATCCGGCTGGACTTCGGCGAGGTCATCAGCTAAATCGCCGATCTCCTTGAATGTCTGCTTCGGGTCCGTGTCAAGATTGTAATCGGCGGTCCGGCCAATGGCAGGAATCAGCGCAAGAGCGTCATCAAGGCGCGTGTCGGCGAACGGCCGATTTCCACCAAGCGATCCGTTCCCTTGTTATGGTCTGAGTGCACCCACGACCAAACGAGCCACCGTGCCATACTAAGATGCCTTGAGCAGCAAGCCCCCCATGGTGTGGCGCCGGCACATCGGCCCGTCGAGCACGTAGACTTATGTCTGCCCGATATATCGACGAGACAACGAGCCAATGAGTTTGCGAAGGCGCATCCTTGAGAACGTCTGCAAGTCGTTGCTTGCGATCGCGCTAGGGTTCGAATCGAAATCTGGTTCGTCCCCGCACCCCCGGTTTCAGAATCAGAAGCTCCGGTTGGATAAGCCGGGGGGTCCAGCAAACCTTTTTCGTCGTAGACCTATCCTGCGCAAGGCAAGCGCGGATCAATGGAAATCGTGACTGCGGATCGGCAGCGTAAACCGGCCACCGGCTCGGCATCTTCGCGCAAGTGCCGCAACATCGGCGTCCAATCTTGGAGCCGTTCGGCGACGACATGGATAACCTCGCCCTGGCGCTGAAGCTTGCCGGAACAGGCCATGAGCCGCGCGCCCATGACCACGCTGCGGAAACGCTCGAACACCGGAATCCAAACCACCAGATTGGCGATGCCGGTGTCGTCTTCGAGCGTCATAAAGATCACCTTGCCCTCGCCCGGCCGTTGCCGCACCAGCACGATGCCCGCCACGGTAAGGCGGTCGCCTTCCTTGCGGTCGCGTAAGGCGGCAGCGGTGACGATGCGGCGGCGCGCCAGTTCGTCGCGGATCAGCGCCAGCGGATGGCTTTTGAGCGAGAGGCCGGTCCATTGGTAATCCTCGATGATGTGTTGACCGAGCGGCATTGGGGGCAACGGCGCCGGTTCCTCGCGCACGGCCGGCTCGGCGGCGGCGAAGAGGGGCGGCGGCGCATCGATGCCTTTCATCGCCCAGAGCGCCTGGCGCCGATCGAGCTCCAGCGAGCGAAAGGCATCGGCTTCGGCCAGCCGCTCCAAGGATTTGCGTAGGAGGCGGGAACGCCGGACGAGATCACGGATGCCGAGATAGCCCGCACCGCGCGCATCGACGAGCTTTCGCGCTTCCTCTTCGCCGAGACCTTTCACCTGGTTCATGCCGAGGCGTAAGGCGCCATCTTCCAGCGAGCACCCCGGCGGGATAGCGCCAGGCGGCACCGTTCCAGGCGAGGCTTTCGAGCCGCGCCCGCGGCGTCGAGCCATCGTCGCCCGTCTCGTCGGGATAATCGTATTTCAATTGATTGAGGCTGAATTTGCAGCGGCGGGCGATCTCGACGGTGTGGTCGAGCGCCGATTCATATCCCCGAAAAAGCCGCGCCATCTCATCGGGTGGTTTCAGATGGCGCTCGGCATTGGCGGTAAGACGAAAGCCCGCCTCCGCCAGCGTGCAGCCCTCGCGGATGCAGCTCACCACGTCCTGTAACGGCGCCAGCGCTTGCCGCGTCGCGCCGGGCGCGACCACGATGACGGGCCGGTCACCGCCGCGCGCCATGGCCGAGGCGCCGCCGATCGTGTCGGCGATGCCGATCCGGGCGGTAATGAAGCGCCGCGCCAGCCGCTCCCGGAGTTCGGCGCCGAGCTGGTCCTCGCCGCCGACGAGATGGGCACAGCCGGTGATATCGAGCAAGATGCCGTCCGGCCCTTGCGGCACGGTCCAGGGCGAATAACGGCCGCACCATTGTGCCAGGCGCAACAAGGCCGCCGCATCGCCTTCGGGATCGGCCGGCGCCACGGCGAGACCGGGCAATTGTGTGCGCGCCTCGGCGAGCGGCAGGCCGGGCAGAATGCCCTGTTCCTCGGCCGCCGGATTGACCGCGCTGACGAGCCGACGGCTGCCGACCGAAACCGCCTGTACCGCCGGTTTATGCGCCGATCCGATTTCGCTCCCGCGCCGCTCCATCGCCCAGCGCGGCAGGTAGAGCGACATGACTCGTCGCATCCGATGCCTCCACGATCCAATCCGCCGGCGCGCCGCCCCGCGCGCGCCATAGCTCCAGCCGCCAGCGCGGCCGGCCGATGCCCGGCTCGCCCGGCTTGGGCACGCTCGGCAACGGCGACACCATCCAGCGCGTCACCGCGGCGTTGGGCGACCGTGCCGTTTCGCTCGGCACGCGAAATCGGCGCAAGGCAAAGGCGGTGACGCCGGAATCTTCCGCGGCCAATTGCAGGCGCCGGCTCGCCGGGCTGGGTAAATCCGCGATCTCGCCGACCACGGCGGCGAGGGCGCGCGTGTGCAGCCCTTCCTCCATCGCCCACAGCAAATCAACGGCGCTACGCGGCCGGGCGAGGACGAGACGTTCCGGCTTGAGGCCGCACGCGGCCCGGCCCGGCCCATAAAGATCGCCGTCGCTTGTCGCCTGACACCACAGCACCGGTCTCGCCGGATCGATCCGCGCCACGATTCCGGCGATGGAAGCCGCCGGAATGGCACCGTCTTCGGCGTCGGGGCCAAGTCCGCTCACCTCATGCAACGCGCCCAATGCCAACCCGCCGCCCGGCAGCCGCGCATCGATCGCATCGAGGCCAAAGGGCAGCACCGGCGCGGCTCCGCTCCGCCCGCCTTGCTCCAGCCGGGCGAGGTGCTGCCGCAACGCGGTAATCTCTCGGATTCTGATGTTCTCTATCACGATTTTATGTTCATGATACGTTCTAATAGTCGAGTCAAGTGCCATGGTAAGGGAACTTCACGCGTCTTGGCGGGTCCCCCATCCGGCCGCGAACGACCGCTTGGGGCACGAAGAGCCGAAGCCGGCGACCGATGCCAAGGACTGCTTTGGGGTCGCGGACGTTCGACACCGGGCGCAAAGCCAAGGTCATATGTTCATCACCAGACTGCCGTTCCGGCGTCACGACGCACCGCGCTTTTCCGCGGCCGCGGCTTCGGCGCATGGCAGGCGCCAGCGCTTTGGCGCGGGCGTCATCCGGCTTGTGAGGGCGGTAGATTTGTCGTCAATTGTATCGGCACGTCGCGCCCTCGCCAATTCCGGGTTGACGCAGCTATGACCGACGGAACAACGACGCCGAGGGCACGTTGTTCAGGTCATTGCGGGCTTCCCGCTCGCGCCATAACTCAAGGAGAGCTAGCATGATCCGCTATCTGCTCGCGGGGGTTGCGGCGGTCGCTCTGATGACGGGCGCGGCTTTCGCCCAGGACAGCTATTCCACCACCACGACCAGCAGCGTGGCCGAGCCGGTCTACCCGCCGGCGCAGAACGTTGGCGCAAACGCCGTCGCAGGTGGAGCCGGTGGAGCGGCTTTAGGTGCTGCTATCGGCTGCGTCGTGACGATTCCGATCGGCTGCGCCCCCGGCGCCGCCGTTGGTGCGGCGATCGGCGGGGGCACCGGGGCCTTCGTCGGGGCTGCTTCGACACCGCCGGCCTACTACTATCCGCCACCGCCGCCGGCCTACTACCCGCGCTAACGAGATCGAGGCATGACGCTCTGGTCAGATGACCAGGGCGTCACCCCGAATCCGGGGCGATGGTAGATGCAGGCAGGCTGCTCGTCGACGAGGAGGGCTCGTGGACGAGCAGTTTGCCCTCCGCAGGTTATAGGAGTCTATGATGACCAAGACATTCGCGTTGATCCTGGTATTCGCCGCTTGTAGCCTCCTGGCGGCATGTGGAGGCTACATCGGGCCTGTCGGCGGTCACATCTTCTGATCAACCGACATTTTCCATATGAGCGGCCCCGACGACCGTCGGCCACAGGATAGCCGTGGGAAATGGGTGCGTCGTCTATGATCGCGACCGGGTTGGTCGCCAGGATTAGTTGCGCGCCATCGGCGCAAACCACGGTCGCCGGTCGTGCGAGTCCCGCAATTTTGTTCGCCTCCACCATATTTTTCGGATTATCCGGTCTACGTGCGCTATTGCAGTCCATGGTTCTGCTGGAGTGGACTAGGCATTCCTTTAATGCTTCACGGTCACGGGCACGCTGAGATTGGCCGTCGGATGAAATCTCAAGCGGCGCCAGCCGCCCAGGAGGTACTTGCGGGGCTCGTCGAACGAGTAACGTTCCACAACGCCGAGAACGGGTTCTGTGTTTTGCGGCTCAAGGCGCGCGGCCATCGCGAGCTTATCACCACCGTCGGCCATGCCGCGGTAATATCACCAGGCGAGTGGGTCACCGCCTCGGGCGAATGGGTCAACGATCGCACCCATGGCCAGCAGTTCAAGGCGAGGTTCCTGAAGACCTCCGCGCCGACCTCGATCGACGGCATCGAGAAATATCTCGGCTCGGGCATGATCCCCGGCATCGGCCCGGTCTACGCCAAGAAGCTGGTGCGCGC
>JBOHLV010000174.1:0-3213 GCA_050729815.1 Allostellaceae bacterium | reverse complement strand
ATCGGCCATCGCGGCGCCGCGGCGCGGGCGCCGGAGAACACGCTCGCCGGCTTCCGCCGGGCGGCCGAACTCGGTTGCCGCTGGGTCGAGTTCGATGTCCGCTTGAGTGGCGATGAGCATCCCGTCGTGTTCCATGACGACATGCTCGACCGCACCACCGATGGCACCGGGCCGGTCGGCGCGACCCCGCTCGCCGAGCTTCTGACGCGCGATGCCGGCGGGCATTTCGCGCCCGAATATCGCGGCGAGCCGATCCCGACCCTCGACCAAACCCTGGCGCTGCTGGCGGCGCTGGGCCGTGGCGGCAATCTCGAAATGAAGGCCGAAGCCGGGCGGGAAGACGCGCTCGCCGCCGCGGTCGCGGCCACGTTCGCCGCCGCCGAAGCCAAGCCGCCGCTGCTGGTCACCAGTTTCTCGCTTTCCGCGCTCGCCGCCTTCGCCCGCCACGCGCCCGAGATCGCGCGCGGGATGCTGACGGAGCGCCTCCCGCCGGATTGGCGGGAGACCGCCGCGCGCCTCGGCGCCGTCGCCCTGGTGTGCGACCAGGCGGCGCTGCGGCCGGACGAGGCGCGGGCGGTGCGCGCGGCCGGCTTGTCGCTCGCCGCCTATACCGTCAACGATCCGCGTCGCGCCGTGGACCTCTTCGCCTGGGGCATTGACAGCGTCATCACCGACCTACCGGACGTGCTTCTGGCGCCATGATTTGGGCGGCGGCTAGCCCCCAGCCGACGGCCGTCCTCCCGTGCCGTCGGATCGCAGCACCAATCGCCGAACGCGGTGCGAAAGCGGTCGCCCGTGGCGCGCCGCACGTCGATCACCGTGTATTTGTACTCCGGCATCGCGACAGCAGATGGACCATGCCGTCCACGTCATGCTTCCGCCTGGGCCATGGGTAATTGGCAATATCGTAGTTGATCATATGATCACCGCGCGGCCCGCCCCGGCGCTCATTTGATCCCGGGATGGTCTCGCGAGATGCAGATTACCATTTACCGACCATGATGGTTTGAAACCCCCAAAGTCCTTATAGATATTATTAGAGGTTTGGGGGTTTCAAAAATCATCTCCAAGGCTGGAGTAGTGCGGCTTCGCCGACGGCAGCAGCTTATTGGTGCATTGATCTGTCGATCACCCTCCCCCTTGCCGGTAGGTTGATCTCTCGCCTGCAACAGCGCACGCCGTCACGAGCGAAACTGTTGCTGGGTCGCGGGCCACGGCCTCGGCCGGCACGGACGACGCGGATTCCTCGCCTACCTTTTCCTCGACGGCTGCTCGACCGGAACGATCCCTGACTACCGCTTCCGAGAACCTGGTCCATCGACGAGGTTCCGCAAGAACGCTCGCCGGCCAAATCGTGCCATTGGGCCGCCTAACTCCAACGATCAGCCCACATCGGCACGTCGGTCTCGTTGCCATATCGGCGAAGCATAAGCCGACGTGGCTACGCGCTCGATGAGCGCACCCAGAGAATTCGACCCGCCGGAAGGCAACCGACGACTGTGGTATAATGAGGCTATATCAGCGCCGATCGTGGATGATTCGCGATGGCGCCATTCTCACTAATGAGGGAACCCATGTCAAAATCGAAACCTGGATACACGCTTGAGCAGCACCGTGAGCTTGGTCGGCTTCTCTCCGGCATGAGGGATCGGCTGACTACCGAGTTTACAAAGCTGGCGAACGCCTATCGCCTGGAAACTCGTGCGGCGAAAACTCTCCAACGCGTGATCGACCAGATGGACGCAACGCGAAATGACCTCGAAAACTTGGTCATTGCCGAGCAGGTGACGGCCGGTTGCGCAAAACTCGGCGCCTACTATCCACCCAGTGAAGCGCGCGTTACTGACTTCGGATGAAATCCTGGGCGTTCCGCACGGAGACAACCGACGACAGAGCTTTGGCCTCGGCTCGATCGATGGCGCGCGGGCCGGTGCCAAGGTCGTGCTGACAGCGGCGCGCGCCCTGGACGAGCTGGATCAGGCCGCAATCCGGACCGCTACTGACCGGACGTGTCGCCCTCACGGGACCTGCCCGCCGGGGCTGCGAGAACTGTACGCGGACTAGCGCGGGCCGCTCGCTGCCTACCTCTGGCTGGCGGAAGAGTGCCTCGGCCGATTCCTAAACGGCGGCGGCTCGCTTCGGGACGAAGCTGTGGACGATGGGATCAGAAATTCGCCCTGCGGGAGCGACGAGTTCACGGTTCTTCGTATGGCGATAATCGTTCGATTGGCAGGGCCAGCGGCTGACGGCGAACTGGCATATAAAGAACGGCGGCAACACGCGCGACCCGGCCAATTGTCTACGCATCTACTATACGTGGGACGATCAGACGCAGCAGGTTATCGTGGCCGACATGCCGGCGCACCGGCATTCCGGTGCGACTTGAGGGGGGACCGAGGCGCCGAAATCGCCAAAGTGTGTAGCGTTGTCGTTTGCATCCCCCCGCACCCTTGGCGTGCGCGCCGCCATCCAGGCCGACCAGAGCCTTCAACGCATCCTGGACACGCAACTTTAAGCCATTGCACTCGATTTCGAAATAGCCATAATGGCCACTCGGGGAGGGTCTTCATGAAGTGTGTCTCGGCCAAGGATGCGAAGAATGGGTTCGGGCGATTGCTCGATACCGCCCGCGCCGAGCCGGTCGTCATCGAAAAGCACGGCCGCCCCGTCATCGTGGTGCTGGCGATCGAGGAATATGAGCGTCTTGTCGGGACGGAAGCATCCGACCGGCCGACGCGTCGAACGACAAGAACGAGGGGGAAGTGATGCCGCGCGGACGCCCAAAGAAGGCCGATGGAAACGGCTCCATCAAGCCAGCGAAGCGGAACGGCAACGGGGCCAATCTGGGCTTCGAAGCGGAGCTGTTCCTGGCGGCCGACAAGCTGCGCAAAAACCTCGAACCCTCCGACTACAAGCACGTCGTCCTCGGCCTCATCTTCCTCAAATTCATCTCTGACGCCTTCGAAGCGAAGCACGCCGCGCTGCTGGCTGAGGACAAGCTGGCCGCGGAGGACCCGGACGAGTACCGCGCCGAAAACGTGTTCTGGGTCCCAAAGGAAGCGCGTTGGTCGCACCTTCAGGCGAGCGCGAAGCAGCCGACCATCGGCAAGCTGATCGACGATGCCATGCAGGCGATCGAGGCGAGCAACGCTTCGCTGAAGGGTGTGCTGCCGAAGGATTATGCCCGGCCGGCGCTCGACAAGATCATGCTGG
>JBOHLV010000173.1:0-5563 GCA_050729815.1 Allostellaceae bacterium | reverse complement strand
CGCCAAGCCGCGGCCAATGGTGCCTTACATGCTCCCGGAACAGGCGCCGCAGCAGCGGACCCGTGCGATGCTCGCCCGGTTCCCGCGACGCATCGTCGCCGCCCGGCGCACCCCGATCCCTTTTCATCGCGGCATTATCCGAGGCTTGCCCCGCCAAGTCCATGGCAACGGGCGGCCATCCTTGTCGCACCGGCGTGGCACGATAGAATGCGGCCGAGATGATTTTTTCAAAAGGAGCGGCCAATGCGCGCCTTCATTCATGACCAGCCCGCGATCCGATGCGTGTTCGGCGACGGCCGGCTCGACGCCCTGCCGGCGGAGGCCGACCGGCTCGGCTTGACGCGCCTCCTGGTGCTGTCGACGCCGGAGCAGGAGGCGGCCGGCGCCACCGCCCGAAATCTTCTCGGCGCGCGGGCGGTTGGCGTCTTCACCGAGGCGCGCATGCACGTCCCGGTCGAGACCGCGCGCCAGGCGCGGGCGGAGGCGCTGCGCCTCGGCGCCGACGGCACGGTCGCGATCGGCGGCGGCACCACGACCGGCCTCGCGAAAGCGATCGCGCTCGAGCTCGATCTGCCGTCGATTGCGGTGCCGACCACCTATGCCGGCTCCGAAATGACCTCGATCTATGGCCTCACCGAAGGCGGCGAAAAGAGGACCGGGCGCGACGAGAAGGTGCGGCCGCGGGCCGTGATCTACGACCCGACCCTCACCTACAGCATGCCGCCCAGGCTGTCGGCGACCTCGGGCATGAACGCGCTCGCCCATTGCGTCGAGAGTCTCTATGCCGCCGACACGACGCCGATCATCCAGCTTTACGCCGCCGAAAGCATCCGCGCCTTCGCCCGCTCGCTGCCGGTGATTTTGACATCGCCAAAGGACGCCGACTCAAGGTCCGATGCCCATTATGCCGCCTGGCTCGCCGGCATCGCGCTCGACCGCAGCCAGATGGGCCTCCACCACAAGCTGTGCCATACGCTGGGCGGCAGCTTCGACCTCAACCATGCCGAGGTCCATACCGTGATCCTGCCGCAGGCGACGGCCTATAACGCGCCGGCGGCGCCGGAGGCGATGCGGATCATCGCCGCCGCGCTCGGCGCCGAAAACGCGGCGCAGGGCCTCTACGATTTAGCGAAAAAACTCGGCGCGCCGGTGTCGCTCCAGGAGATCGGCATGAAGGAGGCGGATCTGGATCTTGCCGCCGACCTCGCGACCCGGACGCCCTATCCCAATCCGCGGGCCGTCGAGCGCGCGCCGCTGCGCCGGCTCTTGGAGAATGCCTATCGCGGTGTAAGGCCGGGCGCGGTATGACTATGGGATGAGCAAGAAACTCGAAGCGTTGCTGCACCGCGCGCGGCGTTGGCCGGAAGACGCGCAGGATGAACTCATGCAGTTGGGCGAGCAGATCGAAATCGAACTCAAGGGCGACTACCAGGCGACACAGGATGAGTTGCGCGTGATTGATGCGGCGCTTGCCGCCATCGACCGCGGCGAAATCGCGAGCGAGGAAAAGGTTGAGACCGCTTTCGTCAGATTTCGCAGGAAATGAAGCTGGTCTTTTCGGCGCAAGCCCTTGCCGACCTTGAGCATATTGCCGACTATTACCGCATGCATGCCAGTCCTGCCGTTGCCGAAGCGGTCGCGCGACGGGTGCGGCAGGTATTGACGCGAATCGCACATGCACCAGAGAGTGCGCCACGGCTGGTCCAGCGCCCGGCCGTTCGCGTGGTGCCCCTGATCCGTTACCCCTACAAGATATTTTATCGCGTTGCCGGCGAGGGAATCGACATTCTTCATATACGTCACACGTCTCGAAAACTGTGGGAAGGCGAGCGGTAATGACAGGTCGCGCGTGCGTGCGCGAGACCTATCGTCCCACCCGGCCTTCGCTAAACGGCGTGGCCGGCGGCGGGAAGGCCAGGGCATTGCCGGCATTGTCGAGAAGGGAATGCAAGAGCGCCGGCGATTGCTGTAGCGCGCGGGCAATGGCGCGCGCGGCCCGCTCCAAGGTTTCGACCCGGGCGTGGGCGAGTTCGTCCTTCGTCATCCGCGCCGAGTTGCAGGAGGAATTGATTGCCGCGACCGCGCGGCCGCCGACCACGATCGGAACCGCGATCGAGGTGAGGCCGTAATCGAGCTCGTCCCCAGTCGCGGCAAAACCGCGTTCGCGCACTTCGGCGAGGATCGTCTTGAGCCGTCCCGGGTCGGTGACGGTGCGGTCGGTGAGAGGCGTCATCTGGGCGGTGGCGAGATAGCGGTCGAGCGCCGATGGCTCGAGAAAGGCCAGCATCACGCGGCCGAGCGAGGTGCAATAGGCCGGGAAGCGGGCGCCGATCTCCGCCGCCATGCGCACGGTGCGATGGCTCGCGGCATGGGCGAGATAGAGCACGTCATGCCCTTCCAGCACCGCGAGCGAGGCGGAATCGCCGATCGTGTCGACGATGTCGCGCAAATGCATCTGCGCCACCTCCTCGATCTTCATCGAGCTCCAGAACGCGGTGCCGAGATCGAGCACCTTCGAGCGCAGCATGAAGTGTCGGCCGTGCGAGGAGATGTAGCCGAGCCGTTGCAGGGTATAGAGGCTGCGGCGCGCGGTCGCAGGGCTGAGCCCGGTGTGTGCGGCGACCTCGGTCAACGTCATTTCCGGCCGTTCGCGGCCGAATGCGCGGATCACGGCAAGGCCGCGCGACAGCGCGGTGACGAAATCACGCTCGGACATTGCTCTTGACATAAGGCCATAATCTACAACAGTATTTTCGCCAAGCGAAGAAAAATTCGCTATGCGAAATCATCGGGCAAAATCGCCGCCGCAAGACGGGCGTGCCCCAAGGTTCGGGAGCAGTGCCAATGGCCTATCACACGCACGTCGCGTCGCTGAAAAATTATCAGAAGGGCGTGCTTGAAATCGTCAATGATGACAAGAAGCACTATGCCTTCTCCAATCTTTACGAGGTGGCGTCGAAGGCGAAGCCGTTCGAGCGCGTCGCCGTCACCAAGAACATTGAATATGTCGTCGAGGTGGCGAAGGTCGACGGCACCTCGCCCTGGTACGCCGCGGCGCATGACGAATTCGTCGTCATCATGGACGGTGCCGTCACGATCAATTTCGTCAAGCTCGATCCCTCGGCCGCGGTGCCGTCGGGCAAGCGCGGCGCGGTGCAGCTCGCAGCCCAGCCCAACGGCCAGAAGATGGGCTATGTCAAGGCGAAGCTAGGCCATGAGGTGCTGCTGCCCGCGGGCTGCGCCTATCAGCTTGTGGGCCAGGGCGAGCCGGGCGTCGTGCTGTTCCAGACGCTGTTCGGCGACGTCACCATCGAGCGCTGGAAAGACATCTGCATTTCGTGATTAACTCGCCCCATCACATCCACTCCTAAGGAGGGATCCTCATCATGGCCAATCCCGCTTCCACCGACGTCAAGATCATCGGCAAGGACGAGCAACTCGGCTACACCGCATTCCAGTTCGGCGGCTTCACGTTCCGGCGCGACGAATATTTCGCCCATATCGGCTGGCCGCAAGGCACCCGCATCATCGAGATCGACCGTTTTCTGCGCGCGCTCGTGCGCGACATCGGTTGGCAGTTCTTCTATGGCTGGATCTTTTTCGACGATGTCTTCGGCACCCAGAATCATTACGGTTCGGTCGATATCTTCGCCGGCACCTATGATGGCGGCTACAAGGCGGCGAAGACCGATTTCATCGAAACCTTCCCGACCGACAAGGTGGTGACCGCGTTCGACACCATCGCCCGCGACTGGATCAGCGAGGGCTACGATCCCCTGCGCGCGCCGCAGGAGACGGGCTCGCCGCTCGGCACCAAGCACGATCCGCGCAAAGACGCGCTGGTCCGCGGCTTCACCCCGGCGAAACGCATGCTCGGCCTCGAGGGCGACGTGACGCCACGCTCCGACGCCAGCGGCCATCCGATCAACCGCGCCTTCGCCGATTTGAAATTCGACAAGCCGGAGGTCCACGCCGAGAAGGGCTTCGAGGGTCAGCTCAACGCGATCAATCTCTTCGACCATATCGCGCGCTCGGATGTGACCTGGAACCCGTCGGTCGCTTCGGTGACGCAGGCCAGCATCTTCTGCGTCACCTCCGAAGAGCACATGCTGCCGGTGATCCACGGCAACGACCGCAATGAGTGGTTCATCCAGCTTTCGGATGAAATCCATTGGCAGATCCAGGACAAGAACACCGGCAATCCGCGCGGCCGCATCGTGATGAAGGCGGGCGATGTCTGCGCCATGCCGGCCGACATAAGGCATCAGGGCTTTGCCCCGAAACGCGCCATGCTGCTGGTGGCGGAGAACGGCACCCCGGGCCTCGACGAACTTTACGCCAAGGGCAAGCTGCCGCCTTATCCCTTGGATTTTTAGTCGTAGCGTTAACCCTCCCCCTCGATGGGGGAGGGTGAAATGCCAAGCGGTAGCGAGGCATTTCGGGTGGGGGTGATGGAGAGCAGCGACCACCCCCACCCGCTCGCAGCCTTAGGCTGCTCGCACCCTCCCCCGTCAAGGGGGAGGGTCGCTTTGTGAAGAGAGGCCCGACATGCCCGACACCGTGCCCAAAATCCAGGTCAACACCAACCTCTTCATCGACAACAAGTTCGTCGCGGCCGCGTCGGGCAAGACGTTCGACGTCCTTAATCCGCACGATATGAGCCTTCTCGCCAAAGTGGCGGAAGGCGATCGCGCCGATATCGATCGCGCGGTGTCGGCGGCGCAGGCGGCGTTTCCCAAATGGTCGAACATGGCGGCCTCGGCGCGCGGGCGGCTCATCTTGAAGCTCGCCGACGCGATCGAGGCCGATGGCGAGAATCTCGCCCTCATCGAGACGCTCGACACCGGTCATCCGATCCGCGACACCCGCAATCTCGATGTGTTCCGTACCGCCGCGGTGTTCCGCTATTTCGCCGGCATGGCCGACAAATATGAGGGCTTCGTCGTGCCGGCCGAGCCGGGCATGCTGACCTATATCACGCGCGATCCAATCGGCGTCGTCGGCATGATCGTGCCGTGGAATTTCCCCTTGATGTTCACGAGCTGGAAGATGGGGCCGGCGCTCGCCGCGGGGAACTGCCTCGTCCTGAAGCCTGCGGAGCTGACACCGCTCACCACCTTGCGCGTCGCCGAATTGGCGGCCGAGGTGGGATTCCCGCCCGGCGTCATCAACATCGTGCCGGGCTATGGCGCGACGGCGGGCCAGTATCTCGCCGAGCATGGCGGCGTCGGCAAGCTCAGCTTCACCGGCTCGACCATCACGGGGCGCAAGATCGTTCAGGCGTCGGCGGGTAATCTGAAACGCCTCCAATTGGAACTGGGCGGCAAGGGGGCCAACATCGTGTTCGAGGACGCCGACATCGACCTCGCCGTCAACGGCTCGGCGTTCGGCATTTTCCACAATCAGGGCCAGGCCTGCATCGCCGGCTCGCGCCTCATGCTGCACGAGGACATCGCCGACCGGTTCCTCGACAAGTTCATCGGCCTCGCCAAGACCATCAAGGTCGGCGATCCGCGCAAGGTGGAGACCGAGATGGGGCCGCTGACTTCGCGCCCGCATCTCG
>JBOHLV010000172.1:0-27567 GCA_050729815.1 Allostellaceae bacterium | reverse complement strand
GTGAGTGGCTGGGCGTGCCGTTCGAGAGCGTGCGGCTGGTGCAGGGCGACACGGATGCGGTGGCGTTCGGCCGCGGCACCTACGCTTCGCGCAGCACGATGCTCGGCGGCTCGGCGCTGAAGGGCGCGGCCGACGCGATCATCGAGAAGGCGAAGCAGATGGCAGGCCACTTGCTCGAAACCGCGGTCGCGGACATTGAGTTCAAGGAAGGGAAATTCACGGTCAAGGGAACGGACAAGGCGATTCCGATGACCGACGTGGCGAAGGCCTTCTATCGCCCGGTCGGCCCGACGACGAAGTTCGGCACCGGCCTCGACGCGAGCGGTTCGTCCGCCGTACCGCCGTCGTTCCCGAACGGATGCCACGTCTGCGAGCTCGAGATCGATCCCGAGACCGGCGTGGTCGAGGTCGTGAAATACACCATGGTCGATGATTTCGGCGTCATCGTGAACCCGCTCCTGGTCGAGGGTCAGGTCCATGGCGGCGTGACGCAAGGCATCGGCCAGGCGCTGATGGAAGCGGCGCGCTATGACCGGGACGGCCAGTTCCTCACCGGCTCCTACATGGATTACGCCATGCCGCGCGCAGCCGATCTGCCGAACTTCCATTTCGCGAGCCATCCGGTGCCGGCGAGGAGCAACATCCTCGGAGTCAAGGGCTGTGGCGAGGCGGGCTGCTCCGGCTCGCTGCCGGCGGTGATGAACGCGGTGGTCGATGCGCTCAGGGTCTATGACATCAATCACATCGACATGCCGGCGACCCCTTACCGCGTCTGGCAGGCGATCCGGGCGGCCCAAGGCTAGGAGATCACGCGCAACGATCGCAACTTTGAGAGTTCGCGGTCGGCGGTCACCAGCGCCGCGGCATCGATGGCCAAGGCGCTGGCGACCTGGATCGCATCGGGCAGTTTCAATGGGAGCGACGCGCGCAGCCGCGCGGCACGTTCGGCGATGTCGATGGTGAGGCCGACGAATTCCCAGCTTCGCAAGATGGCGAGATAGCGCCGTGCCGTCGCGTCATTGCCAAGCCGTAATGGGCCGGTCAATACCTCGGCGATGGTTATGGGCGTCACGGCGAAACGCAGCGCGCCCGCCGTTTGGGCACTGAACAGAGGTTCGTAATGGTCGGCAAACTTCGGATGGTTCTCAAAATAGTAGATCACTGGGGCCGAATCGAGGAGAAGCAACGCACCTCTCCCGAGGTCGCCAATTTCTACCGATCCCATTCGTCGCGCATTTTACGAATGGTCGCCGTGCTGTCCTTGCCCCACAGGCCCCGACCCGAACCCCTCAAATCCAAGATGGATAGCTGGCGCGGCCGGTCTTCGAAATCCTTGATCGGCACCAAAGCGGCGATCGGCTTGCCATGCCGGGTGATGACGGTCGAGCGGCCCTGTTCGGCCGCCTTGAGCAATCGGGGAAGCTCGTTGCGCGCCTGCTCGGCGCCCTTGCGCTGGCTTTCCATGGGGTTACCGTACGGTACCGTACAGAAATTGTCAAACAACCCTGTGTCCTTTGAAACGGCTTGCTTGAAACCTGTGTGAAAGCCCGATAGCGTGCCGGCGGAATGATAATATATTTATTGGAGCGCCGATGAAGGCAGCATTCTTTTCCGCCGTCCCCTACCACGGCACCGCGCCGGGTGGCTGGCCGGTGCCGGCGAGCGCATATTCCGAGGCGGCGGCGGAGCAATCCTACAATTCGGCGATCGCGCGCTTTCGCCTCGCCGACGAGAGCGGCTGGGATTGGGTGACGGTGGCGGAACATCATTTCTCCCCGTTCTCGCTGACGCCGAACCCGATGCTGCTCGCCGGCGCCTTGAGCCAGGTGGTAAAGCGGGCCAAGATCGCGGTGCTAGGCCCGACGGTTCCGATGCTCAATCCGGTACGCGTCGCCGAGGAGTTCGCGATCCTCGACACGATGTCGGGCGGCCGGGTCATTGCCGGGCTGATGCGCGGCACGCCAAACGAATACGTCACCTACAACATCAACCCCCAGGAATCGCGCGACCGTTTCAAGGAGGCGCTCGAGCTGATCCGCATGGCCTGGACCGAGCCGCAGCCCTTCGGCTGGCAGGGCCGGCATTACGAATTCCGCGCCGTCTCGATTTGGCCGCGCCCGGTGCAGAAGCCGCATCCGCCGATGTTCATGTCGGGATCGAGCCCGGAATCGGGCGCGCTCGCAGCGCGCTCGCATCTCGGCATTGGCTTCGCCGTGACTACGCTGCCGCTTGCCACCAAGGCGATCGAACATTACCGCAAGACGGCCCAGGAGGTGGGCTGGACTCCGACCCCTGACAACATCATTTATCGCTGCGGCCTCCACATCGCCGACAGCGACGAGCAAGCGCATACCGATCTTACTTCCGGCCCGCCGCGCGGCCGCTTTAGCATCTCGAACCCCTCGCTTGAATCGGCCGTCGCCGGCACCTCCTATTACGGCCGCGATTTCGAGGCACAGCGCAGCCGCGTGGCGCGTCTGCCGACGATCAAGGATGCCATCGAGCAAGGCCAGATCCTGCTCGGCAGCCCGGAGAGCGTGTTTCAGCAGATTCTCAAAATCCGCGAACTGATCGGCGCCGGCATCCTGGACCTCGTCCTCGTCACCCAGGACGACGCGAAGGCCAACCGCGCGATCGAACTCTTCGCCACCAAGGTGCTGCCGCGCCTGCATGAGATGGAGTAGGCGATGGCGTTTTCGGAGAAATATGTCGAAGCGGAGGGCTTCCGCATCCGTTATCTCGAAGCCGGCGAAGGCCCGCCCCTGATCTGGTTTCATGGCGGCGGCGGGTTGCAACTCAACCGGATGCACGATCTCCTGGCGACGACGCATCGCGTCATCGCATTTGAGGTGCCGGGCTTCGGTGCCTCGCCGGTCAATGACCGCACCAAGGATATGGCGGAGCTAGCCGGGACCATGGCCCAGGCCACGGCAGCGCTCGGCATCGACAAATACGGCGTCATGGGGATTTCCTTCGGCGGTAAGCTCGCGCTCTGGACCACGATCCTTCATCCGGACCGGGTCGAGGCGGCGGTGCTGCTGGCGCCGGCAGCAATCCGCCCTGAAAATACGCAGCCGCCGATGGATCCGGCGCAAATGCGTACCCTGATGTTCGCCCATCCTGAGCGCCTGCCGCCAATGCCACCGTCCGATCCGGTGCTGAGGAAAAAGAGCATGGGCTTTGCCATCCGGATCATCGGCCCCAACCGCGATGTCGAGATGGAAGCACGCATGCCGGACTGCAAAGTGCCGGTGCTGGTGCTGATGGGCACGGAGGACCGCCTTATTCCGCCGACAATGGGCCGGCATTATCGCGAGAAGCTCGCCGACGCCTATGTCGTCATGATCTATGACGCGGCGCATGCCCTCGATGTCGAGCGGCCGGAGGCGGTGTTCGCGGTGGCGGAGGATTTCCTCGCGCGCCGCGACAAGTTCGTCGTCAATACTGAGAACGGCGCGCTGTTTCCTTGAGCGCCGCCAGCGCCGCAGCCGCTTTCGATTGCGGCGCGCGACCGAGCGCCGATGAGATGAACCGCCCGGCGGCGGCGAGCTTCCGAAGATCGACGCCGGTTTCGATGCCAAGCCCGTCGAGGAGATAGAGCACATCCTCGCTGGCAACATTGCCCGCGGCGCCGGGGGCATAGGGACAGCCGCCGAGTCCGGCGACCGAACTGTCAAAGGTAGCGACACCCAGTTCCAGCGATGCCAGGATATTGGCCACCGCCTGGCCGTAAGTGTCGTGATAATGGCCGGCAAGCTTGTCGATCGGGACGTCTTTCGCCACGGTTTCGATCATTTTCCGCACTCGTCCGGGCGTTCCGGTGCCAATCGTGTCGCCGAGCGAGATCTCATAGCAGCCGAGGCGGAACAGCCTCAATGCGACTTCGGCGACCGCCGACGGCGCGATCGCGCCTTCATAGGGGCAATCGATCACGGTCGAGATATAGCCGCGAACCCGGATGCCATGTTCCATCGCCGCCGCGGCGACCGGCTTGAATCGCTCGAGGCTTTCGGCGATCGAGCAATTGATGTTGCGGCGGGAGAAGCTTTCGGATGCCGCGGCGAAGACCGCGATCTCGTCGCATCGGGCGGCGAGCGCGGCCTCGAAGCCTTTCATATTCGGCACCAGGACGGGATAGGAAACGCCCGGCCGGCGGTGCAATCCCGCCAGCACTTCGGCGGTGTCGGCCATTTGCGGGATCCATTTCGGCGATACGAAGCTGCCAGCCTCGATGGTCTTCAAGCCCGCTTCCGCCAGCATTTCGACGAGGGTGATCCGGGTCACCGCGGAAAGCGTCTCCGCCTCGTTCTGCAACCCGTCGCGCGGCCCGACCTCGACCATTCGAACTTCCGCCGGCAACGCCATTCAATCCTCCGCCGCGGTGAAATCGACGAGATCGGCGCCTTCCGCAACGAGATCGCCCGCCCCGTAATGGACGGCATCGATGGTGCCGTCGGACGGCGCCGCGATGGTGTGCTCCATCTTCATCGCCTCCAAGATAAGGATCGGCTGGCCGCGTTTCACCTTGGCACCGGCGGCGACCAACACCTCGATGACCTTCCCCGGCATCGGCGCACTGAGGCGTCCGGCCGTCGCGGCCTCGTCATCACGCTCTGCCAAGGGATCGACCAGATCGATCTGCCAGGTGCCGTCGCCATCGATGATGGTGAAGCGATTGCAGTCACGGACCACTTCCACATCGTCGCCCCAGGTCGCGGCCGAAAGTGGATCGCCTCGAATCACACGAACTTCCGTATCGTCACGCCAATGGAACTCGCGCGGCACTTGGTCATCGAGCCGCCAGCCATCGCCCAGCGACCAAGGAGAATGGGGGTCGCCGCCGCGACGCATTCGGCCTCGCTCGGCCATGATCAAAAATTGACTCGCAACGGCCGGCACCCATTGCGGCATTGAGGGGCGGGCGAGCGCGTCGCGGTGTTGGCCGATGAAGCCGGTATCAACCGCGCCTTCGGCGAAATCGGTAAGCCGCACAAGTCGCAACAGGAAATCGCGATTGGTGGCGACGCCGGCAATGCGATACTCGGACAGCGCTTGCCCAAGGCGGCGGATCGCGGCGGCGCGATCGTCGCCCCACGCCACCAGCTTCGCGATCATCGGGTCATAGAAGGGCGTTATCCGATCGCCTTTGCGAACCCCCGTTTCGATGCGCAGATCGGGCGCCACATCGGGCATCCACAACGATACGATCCGGCCGGTCGCGGGCAGGAAATCGCGTTCCGGGTCCTCGGCATAAAGCCGCGCCTCAATGGCATGGCCGCGCGCCGCGATGTCCTCCTGGCGCAACGGCAACGCTTCGCCCGCGGCGACGCGCAATTGCCATTCTACGAGATCAAGCCCGGTGATCATCTCCGTCACCGGATGCTCGACCTGAAGCCGCGTATTCATTTCCATGAAATAGAAATCGCCGCCTTCGACGATGAACTCGATGGTGCCGGCATTGACGTATTGGACGGCCCGCGACGCAGCGATCGCGGCCTCGTGCATCGCCCGGCGCATATCCTCGCCGAGGTTAATGGCTGGCGCCTCCTCGATCACCTTCTGGTGGCGGCGCTGGATTGAGCAATCGCGCTCGAAGAGATGGACCAAATTGCCGAAGCGGTCGCCGAACACCTGCACCTCGATATGGCGTGGCTCTAAAAGATATTTTTCGATCAGTATCCGATCGTCACCGAAGGACGATGCCGCTTCGCGCCGGGCAGCGGCGAGTGCGGCGGCGAAATCGTCCTGCCGCTCGACGGCGTGCATGCCCTTGCCGCCGCCGCCGACCGAGGGCTTGATGAGGACTGGAAAGCCGATCCGTCGCGCCTCATCGAAGAACCGCGCAGGATCCTGATCCTTGCCGTGATAGCCGGGCACGACCGGTACCCCGGCCAGTTCCATCAACCGTTTCGCCTCGGATTTCGAGCCCATGGCGCGGATCGCCGCGGCCGATGGCCCGACAAACACAAGTCCCGCCTTGGTACAGGCCTCGGCGAAATCCGCATTCTCAGCGAGGAAGCCATAGCCGGGATGAACCGCGTCGGCGCCGGCCTGTCGTGCCGCCGCGACGATCCGGCCGATATCGAGATAGGAATCCCGCGCCGCCGCCGGGCCGATCAGGCAAGCCTCGTCGGCCGCTTCGACATGGAGGGCCTGGGCATCCGCCTCGGAATAGACCGCGACCGTCGCGATGCCCATCAGGCGCGCGGTGCGGATGACGCGGAAGGCGATCTCGCCGCGATTGGCGATCAGCAGCTTCTTGAACATGATCCCGTCAGCGGCGCCACGCGGCTTTGCGCTTTTGGAGGAACGCGGTGACGCCCTCGCGCCCCTCGGTCGAGGCGCGCGCATCGGCGATGCCGCTGGCGGTCAGTTGCATCAGCGACTCATCGACCGGGCGATTCGCGACCGCGGTGATGAGCCGCTTTGCGTTCGCCTGCGCGCCGGTCGCGCCCTCAAGCAGCATCGCCAGGCATTTTTCCGTCGCGGCGTCGAGCTCTTCGCGCGGCACCACCTCATGCACCAGGCCGATGCGCCGCGCCTCGTCGGCGGAAAGCCGCTCGGCGGTGAGAAACAAACGCCGCGCCTGGCGCGCGCCGATGGCGGCGAGAACATAAGGCGCGATGGTCGCGGGAATGAGACCCAGCCGTACCTCGTTCACCGCGAATTTCGCCTCCGCGCTCGCGATCACGATGTCGCAACAGGCGATGAGGCCGGTACTGCCGGCAAAGCACGAGCCGTTGACGCGTGCCAGTGTCGGCCGCGGAAATTCGTTCAAGCGCCGCAGCATCTGCGCGAGCGCCATCGCGTCGGCGAGATTTTCGGCGTGACTATAACCGGCGACCCGCTTCATCCAATTTAAGTCGGCGCCGGCGGAAAAGCTCTTGCCGGCGCCGGTCAGCACCAAGACGCGCACCGCCGCGTCCGCCGCCAGTGCATTGAACGCCGCCGCCATCTCGCCGATCAGCGCATCGTCGAAGGCGTTGTGAATCTCTGGCCGGTTGAGGGTGACGGTCGCGACGCCGCTGGCATCGGTTTCGACGATAAGGTTGCTCATGGCTCACATCCGGAAGATGCCAAATTCGCTCGCTTCGAGCGGGGCGTTGAGTGCCGCCGATATGCCGAGTGCGAGGACGCGCCGCGTCTCGGCGGGGTCGATGACACCATCGTCCCAAAGCCGCGCCGAGGCATAATAGGGATGGCCCTGCGCCTCATATTGCGCCCGGATCGGTGTCTTGAATGCGTCCTCCTCGTCGGCGGTCCATTCCTTGCCGGCGGCCGCAAGATTGTCGCGCCGGACCGTCGCCAGCACCGATGCCGCCTGCTCGCCGCCCATCACCGAGATGCGGGCATTAGGCCACATGAAGAGGAAGCGCGGATCATAGGCGCGGCCGCACATGCCGTAATTGCCGGCGCCGAACGAGCCGCCGATGACAATTGTGAACTTTGGGACGCGGGCACAGGCGACCGCGGTCACCAGCTTGGCGCCGTCCTTGGCGATGCCGCCCGCCTCGTATTTGCGCCCGACCATGAAGCCCGAAATGTTCTGAAGGAAAATCAAGGGGATGCCGCGCTTGGCGCACAACTCGATAAAGTGCGCGCCTTTCAGGGAACTTTCGGAAAAGAGAATGCCATTATTGGCCAAGATCCCGACAGGATAGCCCCAAATCCGGGCAAACCCGGTCACCAGCGTCTCGCCGTAGAGCCGCTTGAATTCGTCGAGTTCGCTGCCGTCGACCAGCCGCGCGATCACCTCCCGCACGTCGTAAGGCTTCTTCGGATCGGCCGGGATGATGCCGTAGAGCTCCTCGGCGGGATAGCGCGGCTCCCGCGGTTCGGCGATGTCGAGCGCCGGCCGCTTCACGTAATTGAGGTTTGAGACGATGCGCCGGGCGATCCCCAAGGCATGGGCATCGTCGAGCGCCAGATGATCGGCGACGCCGGAGATGCGGGCATGGACCTCGGCGCCACCCAATTCCTCCGCCGTCACCACCTCGCCGGTCGCGGCCTTCACCAAGGGCGGTCCGCCCAGGAAGATCGTGCCCTCACCCTTGACGATCACGGTCTCGTCCGACATCGCCGGCACATAGGCGCCGCCCGCGGTACACGACCCCATAACCAGCGCGATCTGGGGAATGCCGGCGGCCGACAAATTCGCCTGATTGAAGAAGATGCGGCCGAAATCGTCGCGGTCGGGAAACACCTCGTCCTGGTTCGGCAGATTGGCGCCGCCAGAATCGACGAGATAGAGGCACGGCAGCCGGTTTTCCCGCGCGATCGCCTGTGCTCGCAGATGCTTCTTCACCGTGATCGGATAATAGGTGCCGCCCTTCACGGTCGCGTCATTGGCGATGATGACGCATTCGCGGCCGCTCACCGCGCCGATGCCGGTGATAATGCCGCCGGCCGGCACCAGGTCCGAATAAAGCCTGTGGCCGGCGAGCGCCGAGAGTTCGAGGAACGGCGCGCCGGGATCGATGAGATTGTTGACGCGATCACGCGGCAGCATCTTGCCGCGCGATTGATGCCGCGCCCGCGCCGCCTCGCCGCCGCCTTGAGCGATCTCGGCCAATCGCGCCTTCAAGTCATCGACGAGCGCGCGCATCGCCGCATCGTTGGCGCGGAAGGTATCGCCATAGGGATCGAGCGCGGATTTCAGGACGGGCATCGCCTCACGCCGTCTTCTCGACCGTCAGATGCAACGCCTCGATCATCTCTTGCCGCATGATGAATTTCTGCACCTTGCCGGTGACGGTCATCGGGAAGGCATCGACGAAGCGGATATGGCGCGGGATTTTATAATGCGCGATCTGGTTCTGGCAAAAGGCCTGAATTTCCTCTGCCGTCGCCGTCTCGCCCGGCTTCAATTTGACCCAGGCACACAGCTCCTCGCCATATTTCGGATCGGGCACGCCGATCACCTGAACGCTTTCGATCTTGGGATGACGGAAGAGGAATTCCTCGACCTCGCGCGGATAGACGTTCTCGCCGCCACGGATCACCATGTCCTTCAAGCGGCCGACGACATTGCCGTAACCGTCTTCGTCGAGCGTCCCGAGATCGCCGGTGTGCATCCAGCCGGCCTTGTCGAGCGAATCCGCGGTCTTTTCGGGATCGTCCCAATAGCCGAGCATGACGCTGTAGCCGCGGGTGCAAAGCTCGCCCGCCTCGCCCGGCGGCACGATGTGGCCCTCATCATCGACGATCTTCACCTCGACATGGGGATGGACGCGGCCGATGGTCGAGACCTTGCGCTCGATCGTATCATCGGCATTGGTCTGAAAGCTGACCGGGCTGGTCTCCGTCATGCCATAGGCGATGGTTACTTCGGACATGTGCATATCGTCGATGCAGCGCCGCATCACCTCGATCGGGCACGGCGCGCCCGCCATGCAGCCGGTACGCAGGCTCGCCAGGTCAAAGCGTTTGAATTCGGGATGGTTCTGCTCCGCGATGAACATGGTCGGCACGCCGTAAAGCGCGGTGCAGCGCTCCGCCTCGACGGTTTCGAGGACGCTCAAGGGGTCGAACGCCTCGCCCGGATAGACCATCGCCGCGCCATGGGTGATACAGCCGAGATTGCCCATCACCATGCCGAAGCAATGATAGAGCGGCACCGGAATGCAGAGCCGGTCGGCCTCGGTGAAGTTCATCGCCCGCGCGACGAAATAGCCGTTATTGAGGATGTTGTGATGGGTGAGGGTCGCACCCTTCGGCATGCCGGTGGTGCCGCTCGTGAACTGAATGTTGATGGCATCGTCGAATTGGAGGGTCCGCGACAGCTCGGCAAGCCGTGCCTTTTCCCGGCCACCACCGCCCGCCATGATGTCTTCGAACCGGAAGAAGCCACGCCGTTCGCCGTCGCCGATACGAATGACGGCGCGCAGCGACGGCAGACGCTTCGCCAGAAGCTGGCCGGGCGCGCTATTCCCGAGTTCCGGCGCCAGCTCGTTCAGCATCCCGACATAATCGCTCGACTTGAAGGTATCGGCGGTGACGAGCGCCTTGCACCCGACCTTATTGAGGACGTAATCGAGTTCCGACAGGCGATAGGCGGGATTGATGTTGACGAGGATGAGGCCCGCCTTCGCGGTCGCGAATTGGGTCACGCACCATTCGGCATTGTTTGGCGACCAGATGCCGACGCGGTCGCCCGGCTCGAGACCGAGCGCCAGCAGCCCCGCCGCGAACTCATCGACCCGGCGTTTTAATTCTGCATAAGTCCAGTGAATGTCCTGGTGCCGGACGATAAGCGCGTCGCGACCCGAGAACCGTGCGACCGCCTTGTCGAAGGCGACGCCGATCGTGTCGCCGAGCAGCGGCACGGGCGACGCGCCGTGGACATAGCTCTGCGTCAGTTTCGTCATGGCATTTCTCCCATTTCCTACAATCTTAATTTTTCCTATCGCGCAAAGGAACTCCCCTATAGTTTAGGATTCGGAGATTCAGCATCTGAATTTATGGCGAGATTCGCCTCGTTGTCCTATTATATCCTGTATGAACGAACCGATGCCCGAGAGCGTCGCTTCCTTGGCGGAAGCGAAAGAAATCCACGAAGCCGTGCGCAGGATTGGACGGGAACGGGGTTTCCCCTTTTTCGAGTTGCACTTCGATCAGGATTCCACCGGCGATGACGCGGTCTGGATTTATTTTGACGTGGACCCGTCCGATTGGTCGGGCCGTGAGGGGATCGGGCGTCTCGACAGTTTGGCGACATCCGTGAAGGATGCAATCTTCGAAACCCATATTCCGCGCATTCCTTATGTGAGATTTCGGGAACGGAAGGTCGCGCAGGCTCAGTAGGTGCTCCCCGATGATCTCCTCGCTCTTGCACGGCACCTCGCGTTTAGAGAGCCCAAGAAGCCGAAACAGGCCAGTCTCAGGCGGGCGGTATCAACAGGATACTACGCTCTCTTTCATCTGTTGGTTAGAGCGGGTGCTCATCGCTTGGCGCCTGCCAAGCCACCGCTTTTGCGTGAGCGTGTGCAGCGTGCATTCGCTCACGGCGAGATGAAGCGGGTTTGCAACCAAATCCAGCGTAGCAGTTTGTCACCGACCTTGGACCAGTTGTTCTCGAAACCCCTAGAACCGGAATTGCGAACAGTCGCTCGAGCGTTCGTCGAATTGCAGGACGCACGTCACGGTGCCGACTACGATACGTCGGAGCCGATCGCACGATTGGAGGCTGCGCAAAAAATCTATTTGGCCGATCAAGCGTTCGAGGCCTGGGACGCGATCAAAAACACCCCAAACGCGACCATTTTTTTAGCGGCATTGTTGCTTAATGCAAAATGGTCGTGGAACGAATCGGAATAATAGGGTCTTGCCGCGATCGAGGAGTCACGCCGTTTCCTCGAACAGTTCCCGTCCGATCAGCATGCGGCGGATTTCGGAGGTGCCGGCGCCGATCTCATAGAGCTTCGCATCGCGCAAGAGGCGCCCGGTCGGGAAGTCGTTGATATAGCCATTGCCGCCGAGGGCCTGGATCGCCTCCAAGGCCATCCAGGTCGCACGCTCCGCGGCATAGAGGATGGCGCCGGCGGCGTCCTTGCGCGTGGTCTGGCCGCGATCGCAGGCCCGCGCCACGGCATAGACATAGGATTTCGCCGCATTCATCGTCGTGTACATGTCGGCGAGCTTCCCTTGCATGAGCTGAAAGGTGCCGATCGCCTGGCCGAACTGTTTGCGGTCATGGAGATAGGGGATCACCGCTTCGAGGCAGGCCTGCATGATGCCGAGCGGCCCCGCCGACAAGACCGCACGCTCATAATCGAGGCCGCTCATCAGGACACGCACGCCCTCATTGACGCGGCCCAAGACATTCTCTTCCGGCACTTCGCAATCCTCAAACACCAGTTCCGCCGTTGGCGAGCCGCGCATGCCGAGCTTGTCGAGCTTCTGCGCCGGCCGAAACCCCGCCATATTCTTTTCAATGAGGAATGCGGTGATGCCGCGCGGGCCGGCGGCGGGATCGGTCTTGGCATAGACGACGAGGGTATCGGCCTCGGTGCCGTTGGTGATCCAGAACTTGGTGCCGTTGAGGACGTAGTGGTCGCCGCGCTTTTCGGCGCGGGTGCGCATCCCGATGACATCGGAGCCGGCGCCCGGCTCCGACATGGCGAGGGCGCCCAAATGCTCGCCGGAGATCAGCTTCGGCAGATATTTCTTTTTCTGTGCCGCGCTGCCGTTGCGGCTGATCTGGTTGACGCAGAGATTGGAGTGCGCGCCATAGGAAAGGCCGATCGCGGCCGAACCACGGCTCACCTCCTCCATCGCGACGACATGGGCGAGATAGCCCATGCCGGCGCCGCCATATTCCTCCTCAACGGTGATGCCGTGAAGGCCGAGCGCGCCCATTTTGGGCCAGAGCTGGCGCGGAAACTTATCCGAACGGTCGATCTCGGCCGCCAGCGGCGCGATCTCCTTATCGGCGAAGTCGCGCACCGTGTCGCGCAACTGATCGATCTCGGCGCCGAGATCGAAATCCAGCATGGCATAGCGGTTCGCGGGCATGGCTCAAATTCCGCCGTTCAAAAAACAGAAACTGGAACCACCAAGACACCAAGGCACCAAGTTCATTTTGATACGAATGCTCCCCTGTCCCGGCGAAGGCCGGGACCTATGGAAGAGTGGATGCCGGCTTTCGCCGGCAAAGGGAAACGAGGGGACCAGAGCGGCGCTCTTGGTGTCTTGGTATCCCCGGCTCATGGGCCGGGGCAGGCTGGGTGGTTCAACACTTGCCATGAAGGTCACCCGCGGCCGAGGAACGGCATGGTGCGCGGCAGGACGAGGGCTTCGAGCATGTTGACCTCGCCCGGCAGCTTCGCCATCAGCACCGCGACCGCCGCCAGGTCTTCGGCCTTCATCCGTCCTTCCGGCTGGGCACCGATCTGGGGCGCGGCGCCGATGCTGCTGACGGTGTTGCCGGGATGGAGGATCGAGACCAGGACGCCATGGTCGCGGCCTTCGAGCGCGAGCGCCCGCGTCATGCCTTCGAGCGCGAATTTCGAGGCGGCATAGGAGATGGTGTCGGGCCGTGGCACCTTCGCCGAGACGCTGCCGATATTGATGATGCGGCCCGATTTCTGGCGCTTCATGATCCGGAACGCCTCCCGGGCACAAAGAAACGCGCCGGTGAGGTTGACGTCGATCACCTTGCGCCAATCTTCAAGCGACAGATCCTCGGTCGGTTTGTGGATCGCCCGGCCGGCATTGTTGATCAGCACATCGACCCGGCCATACTCCGCCACTGCCCGCTCGAACAGGGCGATCACCTGAGCCTCGTCGGTGATGTCGGTCGGGAGGGCGAGCGCCGAGCCGCCTGTGGCGCGAATTTCGCCCGCGACCCCGTCGAGCTCGGCCGCGCGCCGCGCCGCCAGCACCAGCTTCGCCCCTTCCGCGGCATAGGCCAAGGCGATGGCCCGTCCGATCCCCGAATTGCCGCCTGTGACGATGGCGACCCGATCGGTCAATGCTTCCATGACGCCTCCCGTTCAATCGCCGCCACGGTAAAGCGTTGCCGGGGGAAACGGAAGCCCGCGGCATTGCCTCCGGCCGCCCTTCTCCCTTACTGTGCGCCTACCCAACGCGACAAATCAGGAGGGCGACATGGCCAAGGGCTATTGGATCAGTTTCTATCACGCGATTCGCGACGAGGCGGCGCTCGGCGAATATGCCAAGCTCGCCGGCCCGGCTATCGAGGCAGGCGGCGGGCGCATGCTGGCGCGCGGCGGCGCCGCGAAAGCCTATGAAAAGGGCGTCATGCAGCGCGTCGTCGTCATCGAATTCGATAGCATCGAGAAGGCGATCTCGACCCATGACAGCCCCGGCTACCAGGCCGCGTTGAGGGCGCTCGGCAACGCGGTCGATCGCGACATGCGCCTCGTCGAGGGGCTGGGCTGAGGCAAGCCCACCGCCTCAGCCGTGATGCACCGCCTCGATGTTGTGACCATCGGGGTCGAGCACGAAGGCGCCGTAATAGTCCGGATGATAGTGGACGCGAATGCCGGGCGGGCCGTTATCCATTGCGCCGGCAGCGATCGCGGCGCGGTAGAAGGCATCGACCGTGGCCCGGTCCTTCGCCTCGAGCGCGATGTGGAGCTGACCCTTGGTGGTCTTGCCGGTATCGATCCAGAGAAAGGCGCGACGGCCATCGCCGAAGCCGCAGGTTTGCTCAAACTCCACCATCGGCGTGAGGCCCAAGGGCGCCAGCGCCTGCTCGTAGAAGGCCTTGGAGCGGGCGTAATCGCCGACGGCGAAGGTGATATGGTCGATCATCTCAGGGGAATCCCTTCATCTGTCGCGTGTCGCCTTCAGTCTAGCCGCCTGACAGAACGGTGTCAGGAAGACCGTGCCAGTCCCCGATGATGGCGTCGAGCGCGGCAACCCCGTCGGTCAGCGCCGCCGGGCCGGGCTGGAGGATGAGCGACGACTTCACCTCGTGAAGGGCGCCGTCCCGCACCGCCGGCACCACGGCGAAGCCGGGGCGCGCCGCCACCCGCTCCTTGCGGAACTTCTTGCAGCACCAGGAGCCGATGATGAGGTCGGGCACTCGCGCGATCACCGCCTCGCCGGTGACGATGCGATCCCTGGCGGCGCCGGCGCCGGCCCGGTCGGCGAAGATGTCGTGGCCGCCCGCGATCTCGATCAGCTCCGACACCCAGCCGATGCCGGCAATCATCGGCTCGTCCCATTCCTCGAAATAGACGCGCGGCCGGCGTGCGCGACGCGACGCCCCTGCCCTCACCCGATCGAGATTGGCGGCGAGGCGATCGGCCAGCCGCGCCGCCTCATCGCGCGCATCGACCAGCGCGCCCAAGGTGCGAATCATGGCGAGGATGCCGGCAATATCACGCTGGTTGAAGACATGGACCGCGATCCCGCGCCGTACCAGCGTGGCGACGATCTCGGCCTGGAGATCGGAAAAGGCCAGCACCAGATCGGGCGCCAGGGCGGCGATCTTCTCGATATCGGCCGAAATGAAGGCGCTGACGCGCGGCTTCTCCCGCCGCGCCTCAGGCGGGTGTATAGTATAGCCGGAGATGCCGACGACGCGGTCCTGCTGACCGAGGAGATAGAGCGTCTCGACCGTCTCCTCGGTCAGGCACACGATCCGGCTCGGGGGAAACATTCAGCTTGCCCTTTGTTCAGGTAGGGCGGGGATGCCGATCCCGGCCGGCGCCTAACAATTCAGTGCGCGACGACAGAAGAATAGGCTCCCGACGCGCAGCCCCCTTGCCTTTAGGGCCGAAACGATCGAGAGACAATGGGTTTCGGCGATGCCCCCAAAAGGGGCCGGCCGAGACAACACCCATGAGGCGACAGGTGACGAGAGACACGGCCCCCATCGCAAAATCGCCCGGCAGCGGCCGGCCCTGACGCGGGAGACACCGTGACCCAACCGCCCACTCCGCCCGAAACACCACCGCTCGCTACGCGCCGACGCCGATTTCGCGCCCTCCTGGTAATCGTCGTCGTCATCCTGGCGCTGGCGGCCGCCTGGGCATGGTGGCCGCGCTCACCCACGACCGGGACGAATTCCGCCGCGGTCGCGGCGGGCGGACGCGGCCGCTTCGCGATGGCGGGACCGCAGCCGGTCGGCGTCGCCAGCGTCACCCGGGGCAACATTCCCGTTACCGTCAACGCCCTTGGCACCGTGACCCCGCTCGCCACCGTGACCGTGCGCACCCAGATCAACGGCCAGCTCGTCAAGATCGGCTTCACCGAAGGCCAGATGGTGAAGAAGGGCGACTTCCTGGCCGAGATCGATCCCCGTCCCTATGAGATCGCGCTGGAGCAGGCCAAGGCGCAACAGGCGCGCGACCAGGCGATCCTGAAGGGAGCGGAGGGCGATCTGGCCCGCTATCAGCGCCTCGCCCGCCAGAATTCGATCGCCAAACAACAAGCGGACGATCAGGCCGCGCTGGTCCAGCAATATCAAGGCACGGTGGCGCTCGACCAGGCCCAGATCGATAGCGCCAAGCTGAACCTCTCCTATTGCCACATCACCTCGCCGGTCACCGGCATGGTCGGCCTGCGCCAGGTCGATGTCGGCAATTACGTCACCACCAACGACACCAACGGCCTCGTCGTGGTGACGCAATTGCAGCCGATGGCCGTGGTGTTCCCGGTCCCGGAAGGTGATCTGCCCGCGATTCGCAGCCGGCTCGATGCCGGCGCCAAGATGCCGGTCGCTGCCTATGGTCCCGAGCTCACCACCAAGCTTGCCACCGGTACGCTTTATGCCATCGACAGCCAGATCGACCCCACCACCGGCACGATCCGCCTCAAGGCGCAATTCACCAACAGCAATGATGCCTTGTTCCCGCAACAATTCGTCAACGCACAGTTGCTGATCAACACCCTCTCGAACGTGGTGGTGGCGCCGATTGCGGCGATCCAGCACGGCGCGCCAGGCACCTTCGTCTTCAAAGTGGTACCGGGCGACAAGGTCGCGATGACGACGGTGAAGGTCGGCCCGAGCGCGGGCCAGAATGTCGAAATCCTGGCCGGGCTCGAACCGGGCGACCGGGTGGTGATCGACGGCACCGACCGGCTGCGCAACGGCTCCAAAATCCAGATTCCGGGCGCCAAACCCGTGTCGGGCGCGGTCTCGAGCCGGCACCTGCCGGTCCGCGCCGGCGCCGGCCTCCGGACCGATCCGTGACGGCGGCGACATTGAAATTCCCGCGCTACCGCGCCGGTTAGCGCCGGCTCGTCCATGAACCCGTCGCGGCCTTTCATTCTCCGGCCCGTCGCCACCTCGCTGTTGATGGTAGCGATCCTGCTGGCCGGCTTCATCGCGTTCGGCTTTCTGCCGCTGTCGGCGCTGCCGGAAGTCGATTATCCGACCATTCAGGTGACGACGCTCTATCCCGGCGCCAGCCCGGAGGTGATGACGGGGACGGTGACGGCCCCGTTGGAGCGGCAATTCGGGGAAATGCCGGGCCTGACGCAGATGTCGTCGATCAGCTCGGGCGGCGCCTCGGTGATCACGCTGCAATTCAGCCTCGACCTCAGCCTCGACATCGCCGAGAAAGAGGTGCAGGCGGCGATCAATGCCTCCGGCAATCTTCTGCCGGCCGACCTGCCGGCGCCGCCGATCTATGCCAAGGTCAATCCCGCCGTGGCACCGGTGCTGACCCTCGCCGTCACCTCGAAAACCCTGCCGCTGACCCAGGTCGAGGACCTCATCGACACCCGCGTGGCGCAGAAGATTTCGCAGCTTCCGGGCGTCGGCCTCGTCAGCATCAGCGGTGGCAACCGCCCGGCAGTGCGGATCGAGGCGAACCCGCGGGCGCTCGCCGCCTATGGCCTCAATATCGACGATCTGCGCACCACCATCGCCAACGCCAACGTCAACACCCCGAAAGGCAATTTTGACGGACCGATGCGGTCCTATACTATCAACGCCAACGACCAGATCACGAGCGCGGCGGAATACCGCAATATCGTCGTCGCCTATCGCAACGGCGCGCCGGTGATGCTGCGCAGCGTCGCCAAGGTGGTGAACGGCGCCGAGAACAACAAGCTCGCCGCCTGGTACAACACGACGCAAGCGGTCGTGGTCAACATTCAGCGCCAGCCCGATGCCAACGTCGTCGCGGTGGTCGACGGCATCAAGGCGCTGTTGCCGGAACTGCGCGCCGCGTTGCCGGCGGGGCTCGATGTCCGCATCGTCACCGACCGCACCACCACGATCCGCGCCTCGGTCGCCGATGTCGAATTCGAGCTGATGTTGGCCGTCGCGCTGGTCGTCATGGTGATGTTCCTGTTCCTGCGCTCCTTGCGCGCCACCATCATCCCGAGCCTCTCCGTGCCGGTGTCGCTGATCGGCACCTTCGGCGTCATGTACCTCCTTGGCTTCAGCCTCAACAATCTGACGCTGATGGCGCTCACCATCGCCTCGGGCTTCGTCGTCGACGATGCGATCGTCATGATCGAGAACATCTCGCGCTATATCGAGGAGGGCGAGCGGCCGCTCGAGGCCGCGCTGCGCGGTGCGAAGCAGATCGGGTTCACCATCATCTCGCTGACCATCTCGCTCATCGCAGTGCTGATCCCGCTGCTCTTCATGAGCGATGTGGTGGGGCGGCTGTTCCGCGAGTTCGCCATCACCCTTGCCGTCACGATCGTGATCTCGGCGGTGGTATCGCTGACCCTGGTGCCGATGCTGTGCGCGAAGCTGTTGCGCTACACGCCGGAATCGGAGCTTGGCCCGGTCGCCCGGACATCGCAACAATGGTTCGACGCCACGATCCGCCACTATGGAAGGTGGCTCAACTGGGTGCTCGATCACCAACTGCCGGTGATGCTGGTGTTCCTCGCAACGCTCGCGCTCACCGTCGCCCTCTATATCGTCATCCCGAAGGGTTTCTTTCCGGTCCAGGACACCGGGCTCATCCAGGGCATATCCGAGGCCGACCAGACCGTCTCCTTCGCCGCCATGTCCGGGCGCCAGCAACAGCTCAACGCCGCCGTCCTGAAGGACCCGGCGGTCACGAGCCTGACGTCCTTCATTGGTGTCGACGGCATCAACACGACGCTCAATGACGGCCGCATGCTGATTAATCTGAAGCCTGAGGACCAGCGCACCGACACCGCCAGCCAGATCATCCGCCGCATCACCCGCGGGACCGCCGATCTCACCGGCATGCGCCTCTACATGCAGCCGGTCCAGGATCTCACCATCTCCTCGACCGTTGCCAAGACCCAGTACCAGTTTATCCTCGAGGATGCGAACCCCACAGAACTTGGAACCTGGTCGGCCAAGCTGATCGCGGCGCTGCGCCGGTTGCCGCAGCTAGAGGACGTCGCGAGCAACGCCGAGAATAACGGGCTTGCCGCCGACATCACCGTCGATCGCGACGCCGCCGCCCGCTATGGCATCACCATGGCGACCGTCGATAACGCGCTTTACGACGCCTTCGGCCAACGCATCGTCTCCACCATCTTCACCCAGAGCAACCAGTATCGCGTCATCCTGCAAGCCTCGCCGAAGCTTCAGGAGACGCTGGCCTCGCTCGGCGCGATCTATCTGCCGTCGGCCACCGCGGCCAGCGGCGCCAACGAGCGCGGCCAGGTGCCGCTCAGCGCCATCGCCAAAATCCGGGTCGCGCCGACGCCGCTCGAGATCGACCATCTGGGCCAGTTCCCGGCGGTGACGGTGTCGTTCAACATCGCGGCCGATACCTCGCTCGGCGCGGCGGTCAGCGCGATCGAGCAGGCGGAACAATCGCTCCACATGCCGCGGAGCGTGTCCACCGCCTTTCAGGGCGCGGCGCTCGCCTTCCAATCCTCGCTTGGCAACGAGCTTCTGCTGATCCTCGCCGCGATCGTGACCGTCTACATCATCCTCGGCGTGCTCTATGAGAGCTTCATCCATCCGATCACCATCCTGTCGACCCTGCCCTCGGCCGGGGTGGGCGCGCTTCTCGCGCTGATGATCGCCGGCAGCGATCTCGACATCATTGCCATCATCGGCATCATCCTTCTGATCGGCATCGTCAAGAAGAACGCGATCATGATGATCGACTTTGCACTCGATGCCGAGCGCCGCGAGGGCCTGTCGCCGCGCGAGGCGATCTTCCAGGCGAGCCTTCTGCGCTTGCGCCCGATCCTGATGACGACGATGGCCGCGCTGTTGAGCGCGCTGCCGCTGATGATCGGCTCCGGCGTCGGCTCGGAGTTGCGCCGGCCCTTGGGCCTTTGCATCGTCGGCGGCCTGCTCCTCAGCCAGTTGCTGACCCTGTTCACGACCCCGGTCATCTATCTCGTCTTCGATCGCGCGGCGCGGGCGGTGCGCGGACGCGGGACGGCCGCCGCCGCCGGCGGGAGCCCGGCCGAATGAACCTGTCGGCGATGTTCATCCACCGACCGGTAGCGACGACGCTCCTGACCCTCGGCGTGGCGCTCGCCGGCGTGGTCGCATTCTTCCTCCTGCCGGTGTCGCCGCTGCCGCAGGTCGATTATCCGACCATCGAGGTCCAGGCGAACATGGCGGGCGCCAGCCCCGAGACCATGGCGACCACCGTCGCGACGCCCTTGGAGCGCCATCTCGGCATCATCTCCGACGTTACCGAGATGACTTCATCGAGCTCCGTCGGCAAGACCCGCATCACGCTGCAATTCAGCCTCGACCGCGACATCGACGGCGCGGCGCGCGACGTTCAAGCCGCGATCAACGCCGCCCGCGCCGACCTGCCGGCCGCGTTGCGCAGCAACCCGACCTATCGCAAGGTCAATCCCGCCGACGCCCCGATCCTCATCATCGCGCTTACCTCCAACACTTTGTCGCGCGGCCAGGTCTACGACCTCGGCGCCACGGTGCTGCAACAGAAGCTGTCGCAGGTGAACGGCATCGGCCAGGTCAATGTCAGCGGCAGCTCGTTACCGGCCGTGCGGGTCGATCTCAATCCCAACGCGCTTTTCGATTACAAGATCGGGCTCGAGGATGTGCGCGCCGCGCTCGCCGCCGCCAATGCCAACAGCCCCAAGGGCGTGATCGATGTCGGCAAACGCCACTATCAGATCTATACCAACGACCAGGCCCGGACCGCCGCAGCCTACAAATCGCTGATCATCGCCTATCGCAACGGCGCGCCGGTCCGCCTCGACCAGGTCGCGTCGGTCACGGACAGCGTCGAGGATATCCGCAATCTCGGCCTCGCCAACGGCAAGCCGGCGGTCCTGGTGATCCTCTATCGCCAACCCGGCGCCAACATCATCGACGCCGTCGATCATGTGAAGGCGCTGTTGCCGCAGCTTACGGCGGCGCTGCCGAAGAGCGTCAACGTCACCATCGTCTCCGACCGCACCACCACGATCCGCGCCTCACTCCTCGATGTCGAGCAGACGCTGGTATTGGCGGTGATCCTCGTCAGCCTCGTCGTCTTCCTGTTCCTGCGCAGTTGGCGCACCACCATGATCCCCGCCGTCGCGGTGCCGATCTCGCTGATCGGCACCTTCGGCGTCATGTATCTTCTGGGCTTCAGCCTCGACAATCTGTCGCTGATGGCGCTGACCGTCGCTACCGGGTTCGTCGTCGACGACGCGATCGTGGTCCTCGAAAATATCGAGCGGCATATCGAGGCGGGCATGTCGCGGCTCGACGCCGCCATCCTCGGCGCCCGCGAAGTCGGCTTCACCGTGATGTCGATGAGCACCTCGCTCGTCGCGGTCTTCATTCCGATTCTCTTGATGGGCGGCATCGTCGGCCGCCTGTTCCAGGAATTCGCCATCACCCTCACCATCGCGGTGCTGATGTCGCTGGTGGTATCGTTGACCACGACGCCGACGATGTGCGCGCGGATTCTCCATCCGCCCCATGCCGCGGCGCGCACACCCGGCCGCGTCTCCCGGGCGATCGAGCGCGCCTTCCAGGCGATGTTGAATTTCTATGCGCGCAGCCTCGCCCTCGCGCTGCGCTATTCCATCGTGACCCTGCTGGTGTTGGTCGGGGCGGTGGCGCTCAACATCTATCTCTACATCGCGATTCCGAAGAGCTTCTTCCCCGAACAGGATACCGGGCGCCTCATCGGCGGCATCCAGGCCGACCAGGGCATCTCGTTCCAGCTCATGAAGAACAAGTTCACCGATCTCGTCAATCTCGTGCGGCGCAACAAGTCGGTGGCTTCGGTCGCGGGCTTCACCGGCGGGTCTCAGGCCAATCGCGGCTTCATGTTCGTGACCCTGAAACCCCAATCCGAGCGGCCACCCATCATGCGGGTGATCGGCCGGCTGCGGCACGAGACGGCGCATGTCGTCGGCGCGCGGCTGTTCTTCGTTCCGGTGCAGGACATCCGTGTCGGCGGCCGCACAAGCCTCTCGCAATATCAGTACACGCTCGAGGCCGACAATCTCACCACCCTGCGGCAATGGTCGCCCAAGATTGTGGCGGCGCTCGAGAAGCTGCCGGAGCTTACCGACGTCAACAGCGACCAGGAGGATAAGGGCCTTGAGACGGACCTCGTCATCAACCACCAGACGGCGGCACGGCTCGGCCTTACCACCAGCGCCATCGACAACACGCTCTACGACGCCTTCGGCCAGCGCCAGGTTTCCACCATCTTCAACCCCCTGAACCAGTATCATGTGGTGATGGAGCTGGCGCCGAAATATTGGCAAAGCCCCGAGGCCCTGAACGACATCTATGTCAGCACGTCGGGGGGCTCGGTCGGCGGCGCGGCGGCGACCCAGGCCCTTGCCGTCGGCGCTTCCGGCACCGGCGGCCCCAACACGCCGAGCGCCGTTCAGAACGCGGCGACGAACGCGATCGCGGTCTTCGGCCACGGCAAGGCCTCGACCGGATCGGCGGTCAGCACCGCGCCGGAGACTATGGTGCCGCTTGCCGCCTTCAGCCATTTCGTCCCGGGGCACACGCCGCTTTCCGTTAACCATCAGGGCCTGTTCGTCGCCAGCACGATCTCCTTCAATCTCAAGATCGGGAAGACGCTGGGCGAGGCCACGACCGCGATCGACAAGACGATGAACGAGATCGGGGTGCCGTCCTCGATCCACGGTACCTTCGCCGGCACCGCGGCGGTATTCGAAAAATCCGTCGCCAGCGAACCGTTCCTGGTCCTCGCCGCCCTCGTCACGGTCTATCTCATCCTCGGTATTCTTTATGAGAGCTATATTCACCCGATCACGATCCTCTCGACCCTGCCGTCGGCGGGGATCGGCGCGGTCCTGGCGCTGATGCTATTCGGCAAGCCGTTCAGCATCATCGCGCTGGTTGGCGTTATTCTGCTGATCGGCATCGTCACAAAGAACGCCATCATGATGATCGACTTTGCCCTCCACGCCGAACGCAACCTCCACATGTCCACGGCCGACGCCATCTATCACGCCTGCCTCCTGCGCTTTCGGCCGATCATGATGACGACCATGGCGGCGATGCTGGGGGCGCTGCCGCTGGCGCTCGTCACCGGCAACGGCGCCGAATTCCGCCAGCCGCTCGGCATTTCCATCGTCGGTGGCCTTATTGTCAGCCAGGCCTTGACCCTCTATACGACGCCGGTCGTCTATCTCTATCTCGACCGCCTGCGGCTTCTGGTTTCGCGCCGCCCTCATCGCACCACCCCGATGCAGCCGGAGCCCGGCGAATGACCCGCATTTTGTGCCTCCTCACCGCGCTTCTCGCGCTCGCCGCCTGCACGGTCGGGCCCGACTATCATCGGCCCTCGGCGCCGGAGCCGGCCGCCTATAAGGAAGCCAAGGGCTGGAAGCCAGCGACGCCGCGCCGCGCCGGCGCGGGCGGGGCGTGGTGGTCGGTCTATCGCGACCCGGCGCTCGACCAGCTCGAACACAAGGTCGCGATCTCGAACCAGAACCTCAAGGCCGCCGCGGCCGCCTATCGCCAGGCCGAAGCGCTGGTCGACGAGGCGCGCTCCAATCTCTATCCGACCCTCGCCGGCTCGGGATCGGCACAGCGCGGCGGTTCGTTGGCGCAGGGCAAGCCCGTCAACCAGTTCTCCATGACCGGCGCCGCGAGCTGGACGCCCGACATCTGGGGTAAGATCCGACGCAGCATTGAGAGCCAGGAGGCGACCGCGCAGGCGAGCGCCGCCGATCTCGCCGCGGCCCAGCTCTCCGCCGAGGCCTCGCTCGCCACCGACTATTTCACCCTGCGTGCCACCGACGAGCAGAAACGGCTGCTCGATGCCGCCGTCCATGCCTATGCCGAATCGCTCCGCATCACCCAGAACCAATACCATGCCGGCACCGCGCCGCTGTCCTCCGTGCTGACGGCACGCACCCAGCTCGAACAGACCCGCGCCCAGGCCATCAACACCGGCGTAGCCCGCGCCCAACTCGAACACGCGATCGCGGTACTGGCCGGCGAACCGCCCTCCGCACTGTCGATCAAGGTCGTGGCGCCAATGTCGAACCGGGTGCCGGTGATGCCGACCGGCCTGCCTTCCGCGCTCCTGGAACGCCGGCCCGACATCGCCGCGGCGGAACGCCAGATGGCCGCCGCCAATGCCGAGATCGGCGTCGCCATCGGCGCCTATTATCCGGACATCACCCTCTCGGCCTCGCTCGGCCTCGCCGCGACGGCCCTCACCAATCTCTTCAACGCCTCGAACGCCCTCTGGGCCGTCGGCGGTGCGATCAGCGACACCGTATTCGATGCCGGCCTGCGCGCGGCAGAGGTTCGGGCGGCGCGCGCCGGCTATGACGAGGCCGTTGCCAATTACCGCGAGACAGTGCTGACCGCGTTTCAACAGGTCGAGGACGATCTCGCCTCGTTGCGCATTCTCGCCAGGGAAGCGACTGCCCAGAGCCAGACGGTGCGCGACGCGCGCCAGGCCGAGCGCCTCACCATGAACCAATATCTCGCCGGCACCGTCGCCTATACCAGCGTCGTGGTCGCCCAGACGACGGCGCTCTCGAACGAAGAGGCGGCGCTTACCATCCTCCAGAACCGGCTCACCGCCTCGGTCGCGCTGATCTCGGCGCTAGGCGGCGGCTGGAACGCCGCGGACCTGCCGCCCGCACCGGCCATCACCAGCGCCCCGAACCACAAATCCTTTCTCGGTTCCCTGTTCGAGTGAGCGCGGACCTTACCCTTGCGGAGCGGCGTTGGAGCCTCGCCGCCGCGATCTGCACGATCGCCACCTTCGGCGTCAGCATCGGCCTCTCCGCGCCACTCCTGTCGCTGCTCCTAAACGGCCGCGGCATTGACCCGTCTCTCAACGGCATCAACGCCGCGGCGGGCTTCGCGGGCGTCATCCTTGGGCCCTTCCTTGCGCCGCGGCTTCTCGCGCGGGTCGGCTTCAAGCATTTCCTGCTAGTCGCCCTGCCTCTCATCACGGTGCTGTTCCTGCTGCTCGAACCGTTCCGCGACATTTGGGTATGGTTCGGGTTGCGGTTTGCAACGGGCCTCATCGGTTCGGCCATCTTCACTGCCAGCGAAGCTTGGATCAGCACGCTTGCAAGCCAGGCGCATCGCGGCCGCATCATCGGCGTCTATGCCGCCGCGCTCTCGGCCGGGTTCGGGCTCGGGCCGCTGATTCTCTCCGTCGTCGGCATGCATGGCTGGGCGCCGTTCATCGCCGGCGCCGCCATCGACGCCGTCGCCATGCTGCCGCTGCTCGCGGTGCCCAACACCGGTTTCACCATGACCGCCGGCGCGCACCCGCTTGCGATGATAAGGCGAATGAAATGGATCGTGCTCACCGTCGTTCTTTTCGCCATGTACGAGGCGTCGGTGGTAGCGCTGATGCCGGTCTGGGGCGCACGGGTAGGGCTTGGCACGACCATGTCCGCCTCGTTGCTGTCGGCGATCTTTTTCGGCTCGATCGTGTTTCAGGTCCCGATCGGCATCCTGTCCGACCATTTCGGCCGCCGCTTCGTGCTTCGCTTGTGCGGCGGCGCCGGATTGGTCGGTGCCGCGCTGATCCCGTTCCTGGCATCCAGCCCCATGGCGCTCATCGCGCTGTTGTTCCTCTGGGGCGGCTTGGCGACCGGCATCTATCCCATGGCGCTCAGCGCGATGGGTGACCGCTTCAGCGGCAGCGAACTCGTCAACGCCAATGCGGGGCTGGTGATAGGCTATGGCACCGGCGCCTTTATCGGCCCGATCGTCGGCGGCGCGGCAATGGATCTGTGGCCGCCGAATGGCATTCTCGCCTGCCTCGCCTTGGTATTTGTAGTGCTGCTCCTCACCACCCTGTCGCACGGTATGCGAGCACCCGCGAAATCGGACCTGGCGGGCGCTACGCGGGTCTAATACCAAATCCCACTGATCCGAACCGATGGTTCGGCTCAGTGGGGCCTCAATCGCCGGCGCGCGCATCCGCGCGCTTGGCTCCGCGCCATAGGGCGCGCGCTCGCACTTGCTCGCGATATCGTATCCCACTGATCCGAACCGGTGGTTCGGCTCAGCGGGATGCGGTATCAGATCGGCAAGGCTGGCGGCGACGAGGTGTGAGCGCCAAGATGCCTAATCGACAGGCATCGTGGCCGGGATCTCAACGGCGACCGAGGGCGACCCGTTCTCGAGCAATCCCTGAAGACGCGCCGAGATGCGGTGCAACATGCCGAGCAACTGGTCGCGTTCTTCGGCCGAGAGGCCTGCGGTCATTTCGGCATGGTAGCGCAGCACGTCCTCGCGGATCGATTCAAGCTTCCGCTCACCCTTGCGCGTGATGAACAGCGCCGTGGTACGGCGATCGCTGCCCGGCGCCTCGCGGGTGATGAGACCGGCCTGCTGCAGCCCGTTGACCACTTTGGTAAAGTTCGGCCGCTTGATCATCAGCGCGTCGGCGAGCACGCCATGGCGGATGCCGGGGTTAGCCTGGATCGCGCCCAGGGTCGTCATCCCGCCGATGCTGAGACCTGAACCGTCGAAGCGGCGATAGAAGAGTTGAAACGATTGAAGCTGGATGATGCGGACGAGAAAGCCGATGGAATCGGCGAGGGGCGGCATCTCCGGGTCGGAACCCGCCCGGCCTTGCCAAACCCTGTTGTCCGGCTCCGCGCCGTCCGATTCATTGTCGATGTCGCCCGACATGCCGCCCGCATCGTTGCTGTTCTTGGCCGCAGGGTTAAATTTACTCCGCTCGCGGCCGGGCGCAACCCGGGATCACGCGACCCGCTCCGGCGTCAGGACCTCGCACGCCGCGCGATACTCGACCTCGAGGCGCGCCACCAGATCGGCAACCGGCGGCGCGTCGTCGATGCTGCCGAGGCCCTGTCCCGCGCTCCAGATATCGCGCCAAGCCTTCGATTTCGTGTTGCCGCCCGAGCCGAAATTCATCGTGCTCTTGTCGGCCACGGGAAGATCGTCGGGATCGAGCCCGGCGGCACGGATGCTGGGTTTCAGATAATTGCCGAGGACGCCGGTGAAGAGCGAGCTATAGACGATGTCGGCGGCGCTGCTCTCGATCAGCATCCGCTTATAGCCAAGGGGCGCATTGGCCTCGGCGGTTGCGATGAAACGAGTGCCGATATAGGCAAGATCGGCGCCGATCGCCTGCGCCGCCGCGATTGCGCCGCCGGTCGCGATCGAGCCCGACAGGATGATCGTGCCGGGAAAGAACCGCCTTACCTCCGGTATCAGGGCGAACGGCGACAGCATGCCGGCATGGCCACCGGCGCCGGCGCAGACGAGGATCAGCCCGTCGACCCCCTGCTCCGCCGCCTTTTCGGCGTGGCGCACGCTGATGACGTCATGGAACACGACGCCGCCATAGGAATGCGCCGCCTTCACCACATCGGCGGGGGGACGCAAGCTGGTGATCTGGATCGGCACCTGCTGGCGGATGCCGACCTCGACATCATGCGCGAGCCGATCGTTCGAGGCGTGGACGATCTGGTTGACGGCGAACGGCGCCACCTTCGCCGCGGGATGCGCCGCCTGATACGCGGCCAGCTCCTCCTTGATCTGGACGATCCATTCCTCGAGCTTTTCCTTCGGCCGCGCATTCAAGGCCGGAAAGGCACCGACGATGCCGGCCTTGCATTGCGCGATCACGAGTTCCGGACCCGAGACGATGAACATCGGCGCGCCAATCGCGGGAAGACGCAGATGATTTTGCAATAGCGGCGGAAGCGGCATGA
>JBOHLV010000171.1:0-29108 GCA_050729815.1 Allostellaceae bacterium | reverse complement strand
CCCCCCCCCCCCCCCCGCCGCCGGCGCCGACCAGGGCCGCGGCGCTCTTCCTCGCGCGGACCCTTCGCCTTTGACGGGGCGGCATCGCCGTCTTCCTCTTCCTCCTCGGCGACATCGAACACGGGCGGCGTTGCCGGCCGCGGCGCCGGCAGGAGGGATGCCGCGTCCTCGGCTTCGAACTCCTCTTCCTCCGCGATCGCGGCGTCCTCTTCCTCGTCGACCATCAGCGGCGGCGGCGGTGCCGGCAGCGCGGCGATCTCATCGGCGGTGAGGGCGCGCACCCGGTCAAGCCGGAACGCGGGCGGCATCATGCTGTCGTCGCGGTCGACGGTGAGGCGAAAGCCATAGCGCTGCTCCGCCTGCGCCAACGCCGCGCGTTTCTGATTGAGCAAATAGAGCGCGATCCCGGTTGGCACGGCGACGCCGATTTCGGCCGAGCGGCGGTGCATGCCCTCTTCCTCGATCGCACGCAGGATGTGGAGCGCCGTCGATTCCGTCGAACGGACGTGCCCGGTGCCGCCGCAGTGAGGACAGGGCTCGGTCGAGGCTTCGAGGATCGAGGGCCGGAGCCGCTGGCGCGACAGTTCCAGGAGGCCGAACGGGCTGATGCGGCCGATCTGGATGCGGGCGCGATCGTGGCGCATGGCGTCCTTAATGCGGCGCTCGACCTGGATGGCGTTGCGCGTTTCCTCCATATCGATGAAGTCGACCACGATGAGGCCGGCAAGGTCGCGCAAGCGCAATTGCCGCGCTACTTCGTCCGCGGCTTCGAGATTGGTCTTGAGCGCCGTCTCCTCGATATTGCGTTCGCGCGTCGAGCGGCCGGAATTGACGTCGATCGCGACCAGCGCCTCGGTTGGGTTGATGACGATGTAGCCGCCGGAGCGGAGCTGCACGACCGGCGAATGGATGGCGTCGATCTGCGCCTCGACCTGATAACGGTGGAACAGCGGCACCGAGGGATCGCGATAGAGCTTGATCCGCTTCGCGTGGCTCGGCATCAGCATCTTCATAAAGGATTTGGCGGCTTTGTAGCCGTCCTCGCCATCGACGACCACCTCCTCGATGTCACGGGTATAGAGGTCGCGGACCGCGCGCTTGATGAGGTTGCCTTCCTCATAAACAAGCGCAGGCGCGGTCGAGTTCAAGGTGAGATCGCGGATCTCGTCCCAGAGGCGCAAGAGATATTCGAAATCGCGCTTGATCTCGGCTTTCGAGCGCTCGCTTCCGGCGGTACGGACGATCACCCCCATGCCGTCCGGCACTTCGAGATCGCTCATCAGGTCCTTGAGGCGCCGGCGATCCTGCATCGAGGTGATCTTGCGCGACACGCCGCCGCCCCGCGGTGTGTTCGGCATGAGGACGCAATAGCGGCCCGCCAGCGACAGATACGTCGTGAGCGCGGCGCCCTTGTTGCCGCGTTCCTCTTTCGTCACCTGTACCAGCATGATCTGGCGTCGTTTGATGACTTCCTGGATCTTGTAATGGCGGTGGGAACGGAAGCGTGGCTGCGGTGCCTCGGCCTCTTCCTCCTCGATTTCCTCTTCTTCCTCCTCGCCGCCCAGGGTTTCGAGCGTTTCGGGTCCGGGCGGCGGGGTCTCCTCATCGGCCGGCCACGCCCCCTCGTCCAGCGCGATGTCGAGCTGCGGCATCGCCGCCGATTCCTCGTCCGAAGGCGGGGTGAAGGACGCCATCTCCGCGGTGTCCGCGATCGCCCCATGCGGCGCCGCCACGTCTTGGGACCGCGCTTCCTCGACGGTATCGGGGACCTTCATCTCGGCCATCGCCGCGCTTGCGCGAGGAGGCGCGCCGGTCTGCGATGCCGTCACCATGGCGACCTCGCCCTCGTCGGTCTCGGGCCGTAGCTTGTCGTAGATGATGTCGTCGCCCGATTGCGCCGGTTGGCTGGCGGGCGGGTTGCCATGAGGCGGTTTCGGCGCCTCGGCCTCGTCGTCGGGCGCCGCCGCTTCTTCGGGCTCGGTCGCGAGGGCGATGGCTTCCGCTGCCGTGGTTTCTTCGGCCGACACGGGCGTCGCTTCGGTCGGTTCCGCGGCGCCAGCCTCTTCGTTGTCCGCCTCGCCCGACGAGTCGACATCGTCGCTGGTGCGCGGCTGATAGATCGATTCGAAGGCGGCGCGGTCGCTTACCGGGATGCGGTAATAGTCGGGATGGATCTCGTTGAAGGCGAGGAACCCGTGCCGGTTGCCGCCATATTCGACAAAGGCGGCCTGCAGCGACGGCTCGACGCGCGTCACCTTGGCGAGATAGATATTGCCCTTAATCAGCCGTTTGACGGCGGTTTCGAAATCGAATTCCTCAAGCCGGTTGCCATTGAGGATGGCGACGCGGACTTCCTCGGGATGGGCCGCGTCGATCAACATGCGTCTTGCCATGGGGGAAAAGCTCCGGGCCGCGCGCGGCTGCCCGCTCTTTCAAGCGGGACGGCGCGGCCGATAGGGGAAGGAAGCCGCCGGTGCCCGGATACCGTCCGTCTGATTTGAGGCTACGTCGAGCCATGGTCGTGGAACTCGGGGTCAAGGGCGGCGACAAAAGTGGTTGTCCGGATCGGCGGCGCGAAACGCCAGCGGAAGCAACGGCGGCGCGTCGCAAGCGGCGCGCCTTGCCGGGAGAGCTTCCCCGGGCGTCGCCGGCGGGACCCTATGGCCGCCGCCAGCAACCGCGATCGTTCAGGGGATAGGATAACAGGCGCGCGCCGCAATGCAATCCGGATGACGACGGGACGAGTCGGTCACCCAAAGGCGGGCATCACCTCCTTGGCGAAAAGTTCGACCGAGCGCGACGCCGCGTCGTAGGGGATGCCGCCGAAGGCGAGGTCGGCGGCGAAATAGGTAATGCCGGTCGCGGCGACGGCGTTCTCGATATAGCGCCGCACGGTCGCCGGCGTGCCAGCGACGCCCATGCCCATCGCCGCGAGGGCGTCGAACTCGTCCGGATAGATCATGCCGATCGGGAATTCGATGCCGGCCCATTCCCAAAGGAACGCCATGTGGTGCCGCCATCCGCGATAGGCGGCACGCGCGATTTCCGTCGCTTCGGCGTCGCTCTCAGCCACCACGACATGGCGGAACACGCCCATGAGCGGCATCGCCGTCGCGGCATGGCCTTGCGCCGACCACGCGGCGCGATAGGCATCGGTCAGCGCCTTGACCCCGGCATCGGGGATCAGCGTCACCATATTGCCCTGAAGCCGAGCGGCGTCGGCGGCGCGTGACGGCTCGGTCGGCGCGAACCACAAGGGCGGATGCGGCTGCTGCACCGGCCGCGCCGCGATGCGGACATTCTTGAAGCGATAGTGCTTGCCGTCGTGGTCGAGGAGGTCGCTGGTCAACGCCTGGAGGATCACCGCCGTCGCCTCGCGGTTCATCTCCGGCGCTGCGTCGGGATCGATACCGTAGGCCGCGATCTCGATCGGCGACGCGCCGCGACCGAGCCCGAGCTCGAGCCGGCCGCGGCTCAAATGGTCGAGCATCACCACTTCCTCGGCGATGCGCAGCGGGTGGTACATCGGCGTCACATAGAGTAGCGGCCCGAAACGCAAGCGCCGCGTGCGCTGCGCGACGGCGGCGAGGAACACGCTTGGGCTGGGCGCCAGGCCGAGCGGCGTCGAGTGATGCTCGGCGATGTGATAGGAGCGGAAGCCGCCGCGGTCGTACTGCTCGATCAGCTTGAGGCGGGTCTCGAAGAGCTCACCGAGCGGAACCCCGTTATCGTCGAGATGGTCGAAGACCCCGAATTCGAGTGCCAAGGCGGTTCTCCCCAATGATGTTGTTCATTGTTCAATCCACCGCGATCTGAATGTCGTCGCCGACGAGCCGCACCGGAAAGGTGCGGATATCGTCCTCCGCCGGCGGCTCCATCGCCTTGCCGGTCTTGATATCGAAGCAGCCGGCATGGAGCGGGCAGACGATCTGGCCATGATCGAGGAAGCCGTCCGACAATTGCGCGTAGGCATGCGAGCAGACATTGTCGGTGGCGTAGAATTCGCCATCGAGATTGTAGAGCGCGATTTCCTGTTTGCCGATCGTGACGCCTTTGATCTCGCCCGCCGGAAGGTCGCCGCGTTTGGCCACGGTGACCCATTTTTCGTGATCGTTCATGGCGGCATCTTTGCCGGGTATCGCCGGATTTGGCAAGCGGTGACGGCGCGATTTAGGCGGCGCGGCAACCATAGAGCAGCTTCTCCAGCCGCTCGGTCTGCACCGGCAGCTCGGCTTCGACGATGCGGCGCGCGGTCGCCGCGGCGACGCTCTAGCGCCGGTTAATCGCCGCCGGACGAGGCGCCGCGAAAAATTCCTATCAGAGGACTTTGCCGGGGAATAGCGGTCGCGCCTCGGCATCTTCGATCTCGATCACCCAAAGATCGGGGTCGCGGGCAAGGGCACGGGCGATATAGGCGTCGGCCGCGTCCTCCGCGACCGGCGCGGGGCCGGTGACGCGCTGCCAGGCGAGTTCGCCGTCGCCGATCCGGGTCTGGACCAGCACCTCGAAGCCAGTTCCCAGTCGATTGAGCTTCTGCAGGATGACGCCGGCATCGTCATCGCCGCGCCGGACCACCACGACCGGGATGTTCCGTGTCGTGCCCAGCCGCACCGCGGCCTGCACCTGGAACCGGGTCTTGAGCCGGTCGGGGGCTAACGCCATCGCCCCGGCGGCGCGCTATTTCTGGAGATGGGGCGGAAAATTGACCTCGACCTTGACGTTGTTGGGATCGGGAAAGAAGAGCTGCCGTGTGGTGCCGCCGGCGACGAGGTTCTCGCGAAATTCGATGCCGCGCGCGACCAGCCGCTCACGGATGCCGTCATAATCAGAACCGAGGAAGGCGACATGGTCGAAATCGCCGGTCTCGGCCTTGGTCTGGCTATCGACGAAGACGAGATGCAGCACCGGCCGCTCGCCGACATAGAGCCATTTGCCGGGAAAGCCCAAGGGCGGCCGCGGCCCGTCATACATGCCGAGGAGGTTGGTATAGAACTCCATCGTCGCGTCCGGCTGGGCGGTGTTGATGGTGACGTGATCGATCGAATCGAGTGGCATATTTTCCTCCTGATTCTATTTTGTTGTCATGGCATTACTGGCCATTGCTCAGACGGATATCAAACCTGCTGAATGGCCGAGAGCAGCCAGTGGCCGCTCGGGCTTCGGGCGAAGGTCCACAGCTCCTGCGCCTCGCTCGGCTTGTTCGGGTCGCCATCGACCACCGCATTGGAGCCGTCGTTGCGCACCGTCCAGTCGCGCGCGTGCCAGCTCAACATCACCGTCGCATATTCGAGATTATCCTCGCTCCAGGCCTCGCGGACATCGCCGTTCTCAAGATCGACATCCTCGACATGGTTTTCGACGCCCTCGCTCTGATTCTGGGACAATTCTTCGGAGAAATAGGACAGCATCTCCGGCGTCACATAATGGCGCAACGTCGAGAGGTCGGCCTTGCCCCAGGCGCCTTGTACCGCCTTCAGGATCGCCTCGAACGCGGTCTGGTCGGATTGCGTTACCTCGATCTGGTTGACTGTCGAACCGGCGCCTTGGCCATAGCCCGCCGGTCCCATTGCGCTGCCGCCCATGCCGCCCATGCCGCCACCGCCGAGGCCGCCCATGAAACCGATGCCAGGCCCGCCCATCATACCGCCGCCCATCATGCCGCCGCCGCCATACCCGCCATGCCCGCCATGAAAGAACCGCCGGAACAGCCGCCAGCCGATGAAGATCAAAACCAACCAGATCAGGATCGAGAAGAAACCGCCGCCGCCACCGCCGTAACCGCCATAGCCGAAATGCGGGAACAGCATGCTGCCGAGAAAGCCGCCGAACAGGCCGCCGGCGAGGCCGCCCCAGAACGGATGATAGCCATTGCCGTAACCGCGATAGCCGCCATAGGCGCCGTTATAGCCGGAGCTGCGCGGCGTCATGCTGCGCCCGATCGCCGAGCCGCCATTGAAGTGGTAGGTATGGGAGCCGAAGCTGCCCATGCTGGAAAAGCCGCGGCTGCTCCAGCCGGCGCGCGCCTCGGCCGGGTGCGACAGCAGCACCATCGGCGCCGTGGCGAGACCGGCGCAGAGAAGCGCCACCATCATTTTGCGAAACACGGTCATCGGCGAAACTTTTGGCAAAATGTTTCCGGGCGCGCCGCCCGCCTCCTCAATCTTGCGATCATAGATCGTGTCGTGCGGCGGGGGAAGCAAGGGTCGGCCGGCGGCATCACTCGGCCGCCGCGGCCCGCGCGGTGGCGTAATAGTCTTCGAGCCGCGGCAACACTTCCTTCGCGAAGAGGGTGAGGCTCGAGACCGTGTCGTCATGGCTCATGGTGCCCGCATGCGCCATCATCTGGAGCGCGCCGAAACCGCCGATCGCCTCATAGAAATCGACGATCTGGCGGAACACCTGATCGGGCGTGCCGGCGAAGAGAAGGCCGCCCCTCATGGTATCGGCGACGCTTGCCTCGGTGAAGCTGGAAATGCGCTTGCCGGCGCGGTCGAAGAGGCCGAGTTCCGAAAAGCCGGCGCGGCCGGTACGCCGGAACTGATCGGCCAGCGCCTGGGGCGCGACATAGCCCGGCGGCGAGCGGAACTCCTCGGCGACGATGGCGTTGGTGCGCAGGTAGGCCATCACCTCGTTGCCGCGGCGCAACCCTTCCTCTTCGCTATTGCCGCAGGCCATGAAGCAGCAATAGCAGAACCGGTCGAGCGGCACCGGGCCGGGCCGACCGCTCGCCCGCCACACCAGGCGATATTCGTCGAAGAGCGCCTTCGCTTTATAGCCGGTCATCACGGTGCCGAGGACATGGCCGCGCTCGGCGACCGGCTTGACGCTGCCGACGGAATTGACGCTGACCCAGACCGGCGGATGCGGCTCTTGCCACGGCCGCGGCCAGATATTGACCGAGCGGTAGTGGAAATGCGCGCCCTCCCAGGAGAACGGCCCGTCATGGCTCGTCAGCGCCTTGATGATGAGGTCGTGCGCCTCCCAGAACCGTTCGACCGTGTCCACCGGGCGCGAATTCGACGGCACGATCTCGTAAGGCACGCCCTTGATGAAGCCCATATCGAAGCGGCCGCGCGAGATGACGTCGATCATCGCGCATTCCTCGGCGACGCGTAACGGATCGGGCCGGTTGGCGATCGGCATGCCGAGGCCCAGGAGCCGCACCCGCTTCGTCGTCTTGGCCAGAATCCCCAATATCAGGTTGCACGACGCGGTCATGCAGGTCGCGGTCGAATGATGCTCATTGACGAAGATGTTGATGCCGAGCTCGTCGCAGAGCTGCCATTCGTCGAGGAAGCGGTGATACTGGTCGGCCGCGATGCGCGGGTCGCAATGGCGGTTCGGCAGGTTGACGCGCAAGCTCTCGGCCCCGGTGTTCCAGGCCTCGGGATAGGGCTCTTCGGTCATGTGATAGACGCGCATGGGTTCAGGCTCCGAAGGCGATGATGCGGTCGGCGACGGCGGCCGGCTCTTCGATATGGGGGAAATGTCCGGCGCGGGCGATGATGGCGAAGCTCGCGCCGGGGATGAGGCCGGCATAGGCCTCGCCGTAAGACGGCTTCACGATGCCGTCGGCCGCGCCCCACAGCAGCAGGGTCGGCACCCGGATGCGATGCAGCCGGCCCCTGAGCTTGGGATTGTTCATGTAGGGCGACCAGGCGAAGCGCGCGGTGGATTCCCGGTTGCGGAACAGGATGACCGCGTCTTCCTCGGAGAGCGCGGCATGATCGATCGCGGCGATGGCGGGATCGTGATAGGCCAACTCCTCGAACCGGCTTTGCTTCATGGTGAAGATATCGGCGATGTCGCTCTCCTCGCGGGTGGCGAAGCGGACGCCGACCGGATCGATCAGCACCAGCCGCGCGAGCCGCGGACTCGCCTTCACCGCGATCTCCGCGGCGAGCCAGCCGCCGAACGACGATCCCACCAGCACGACCCGGTCGAGATCGAGCGCCTCGATGAGATCGAGATAGAGATAGGCGAGGTCGTCGACCGTGGTGACATGGCGGGGCAGGGCGGAGCGGCCGAATCCCGGATGCGACGGCGCATAGACGGTGAAGCGCGTCGCCAGCGCCTCGATGAACGGTGCCGAGCGCAGTAGGCCGAGATGCGGATGGAGGAAGAGGAGCGGCACTCCGCCCGTACCGCGCTTTACCAGTTCGAGCGAAATCCCAGATGCCTCGACGATCTCGCCCTTCATCCCCAGACCTCGTCGGCGGTTTCGACGATGAGGCCAAGCTTCGCCCATTGCTCTTCCTCGCCGAGGAGGTTGCCTTCCTCGGTCGAGGCGAAGCCGCATTGCCCGGATAGGCAGAGCTGATCGAGCGAGGCGTATTTCGCCGCCTCGTCGAGCCGGCGCTTCAAATCGTCCTTCGTTTCGAGCTTGCCGCTCTTGGTGGTGACGAGGCCGAGCACCGCGATCTTGTCCTTGGGCAGCTTTCCGAGCGGCGCGAAATCGCCGGCGCGCTCGCTGTCATATTCGAGGAAATAGCCATCGACCTTGATGCGGTTGAAGAGAATCTCCGCGACCGGGTCATAGCCGCCCGTCCCCATGAAGGTGGAGCGGAAATTGCCGCGGCAGAGATGCATGGTCACGACCATGTCCTCGGGAATCCCGGCTATCGCGGCATTGATCATGTCGGCATAAATGACGGCAAGCCGTTCGGGATCGTCGCCGCGCGCCGCGGTCCGCTCCCGATAGGCGGCATCGCAGGTCATGGCGAGGAACACTTCGTCGAGTTGCAGATAGCGGCAGCCGGCATCGGCGAACTCATGCACGACCTCGCGATAGGCGGCGCCGAGTGCGTCGAAGAACTGGTCGAGATCGGGATAGGCTTGTTTGCTTACCGCCTCGCGCCCGGTGCGGCCATAGAGCGCCGCCGGCGCCGGGATCGTCATTTTGGGCGTGCGGGAGGCATGGTCGCTGAGGAATTGAAAATGCTCGATCATCGGGTGTCCGCCGCGATAATTCAGCTTCTCGGTGATGCGGGCGCCTTCGGCGCGGGTCTGGGCGCCGGTAAAGGCGAGGCCCTGCGTCATGGCATAGCGCTCGGCGCCGAGCCCCCAGAGGAAATCGAGATGCCACCAGGAACGGCGCAACTCGCCATCAGTGATGCCTTCGAGCCCGATTTCCTCCTGCTTCTTGATGACGCGCTCGATCTCGCGATCCTCGACCGCCGTGAGCGCGGCCTCGTCGATGGCGCCCTTGGCTCGGGCGGCGCGCGCCTCTTTCAAGGCAGGGGGGCGCAACAAGCTGCCGACATGATCGGCACGAAAGGGCGGCGTTGCGCGCGGCATGGCATTTCTCCCCGTCTTGGTCGGCGGAGAGTGTAGCGCAAAGAGCGGTGAGCCGAACCGCCAAAAGAATCTGGGTGGGAGATGCGGCGGCGTCAGGCCCCACAGGGGAATCGCTTGAAGATTTGAAGCGGCCCGGGTGATGATTGTTTCGAGGAAACCGATTGACCAGCCGGCGTTTTTTCGGGTTTCTCGGATGCTTTGTTTGCCTTGGGCCCGTTTCAGCAGGTCTTGATTACTCCCACGCCTTGACGGGGAAACTCGCGCGAATGACGATGACGGGCGCGCACGACGATCAGCCTCGCGACTGGCGCGGGTGTGCGCCAGCCGCTATCTTGCGCTAGGGGGGCGCGATGAGCGATTGGTCGCACGGCTATGTCACCGGGGTCGAATACGACACCGTTTTTTTCGGCGTTCAGGCGCCGAGCCATCTCGATCTGGTCGCGATCCTGACCGGCATCGAACCGCCCGAACGGCTCGGCGGTGCCAGCTATTGCGAGCTTGGCTGCGGCACCGGCTATACGCTCCTCCTGTTCGCGGCCGCCAATCCCGACATCGCCTGTTGGGGGATCGATTTCAACCCCGCGCACATCGCCCGGGCGCGGGCGATGCAGGCCCGGTTCGGCATCGACAATGCGACCTTTCTCGAGATCGGGTTCGACGAACTGACCGGCGCCGGCGCGCCCGATCTGCCGCCCTTCGATTACGTCACGCTGCACGGCGTCTATAGCTGGGTCGATGCGGCGCAGCGCGACGCGATCCGGCGCTTCCTCGCCGCGGCGGTGAAGCCGGGCGGTCTCGTCTATGTCAGCTATAACGCCATGCCGGCCTGGGTGGGCGCGCACCCCTTGCAGCATCTCATCCGCGAGTTGACGCGCCGCGACCCGAACCGGATCGACCAGGCGGTGCTCGGCGCGATCGACGTGGCGCGCCGGGTGGCCGAGGCCGGCAGCCCCTATCTCGATCGGCAATGGTCGGAGCGTGTCGGCAATCTCGCCGGGCAGCAGAAGACCGCCTATCTCGCCCACGAATATTGCAACGAGCATTGGCAGCCCTTCTATCATCACGAGGTCGCCGAGGATCTGGCGGCGGCGAAGCTCAGCTATATCGGCTCCGCCGCGCTGTTCGAGAATTTCGTCCAGCTCTGCCTCTCGCCCGACCAGGCGAAGCTGCGCGAGGCGGCGGAACCGCGGCTGCGCGAGACCATGCTCGACTATTTCCTGAAGCGCAGCCTGCGGCTCGATGTCTTCGTCAAGGGCGAACGCCGGATGTCGGCGGCACGCCAGGACGCCCTGGTGCGGCAGGTGCGCCTCGCGCTGGTGGTGCCGGCCGACAAGGCGCAACGCGCCTTCGATTTGTCGGTCGGACGGGTCGAGTTCGCCAAGGAGCTCTATGAGCCGGTGTACGCGAGGCTCGGCGACGGGCCCGCCACGGTGGGCGAGCTGCTCGACCTGCCGCCGGTGAGCGAACATGGCAAGGCGACCGGTACGGAATTCGCCGGCATCCTCGCCGGCAGCAACCAGGCGATGCCGCTTGTCGTCACACCCGACGCGGCGGCGCGGCGGCGGGCCGGCCGCATCAATCGGGCGCTGGTCGAGGACGCACTCACGGCGGGCGCCGCGTTCACGGTGGTGGTGGCGCCGGCGCTGGGCACGGGCTATCGGCTGTGGTTGCCCGAACTGCTCGGCTATCGACGCATGCTCGCTGGTGCCGCCGAGGACGACGCGACGATCGCGGCCATCGGCGAGGAATGCGTCGCCCGCGGCGTGACGTTTCGCACCGACGACGGCACCGTTATCGACCCGGCCACGGCGCCCGAACGGGTCCACGAGGCGGTCCGCCGGCTGCTCGCCCATGGCGCCAGATTGTGGCGCACACTCGGCCTGCTCTAATATAAGGGCGCGACCGCGACACTTGGTGAGCTGGACCCGGCGCCGATCCGGGCCCGTTCAGGGGTGGTGCGTGATGAAGATGGAATCAGCGCATAGCGCGCAGATTGATCTGGGCGATGCCGGCCGCGATGTTGAGCCCACGATTGCTTCCGATGCTCAACGGCTGGAGCGCAATGGTGTTGTGCGAACCGCCGACCAGTGCATTGGCGGTAACGCCGAGACCGGCCGTGATGCCTGCCGTCGCGCCGGCATAATGGCCGGTGAGCGAGCCGGGTACGAGATGCGCGGTGGGCGCGACCACCGTCCAAACCAGCACGCCGCCCCGGGTGAAGCCGATATCGACGCCGAATTTGTTGATGTGGCCGACATAGCGCTCGCCCGTCATCGAATAGACGCAGTGCAGCCGGCGCGACGAACCGAAGACGAAACCCCAGCCGCTGCTGACATGGCAGGTCAGGAATCCGGCTTTGACGCCGGCCGCGGCGTCGGCCGGGGTCTCGAAGGCGATCGGGGCCGCGGCGATGATTGCCGCTGCCACCAGCGCGAAACCAGTCTTGCGAAGCATGTCTTGTTCCTCCGTTCTAGTCTGAGGGGATGTTGCTCTCGTCTAAACGCATCATGCGGGGCAATTTATCCGGAACTCTCTAGCGTTTCGAAAATTGGAAGGAGCGACGAGCCTTCGCCTTGCCGTATTTTTTGCGCTCGACGACGCGGCTATCGCGGGTCAGGAAGCCGACCGACTTCAGCACCGGCCGCAGCGTCGGCTCGCAATAGGTGAGGGCGCGGCTGATGCCGTGACGCACGGCGCCCGCCTGGCCCGAAAGGCCCCCGCCGAGCACGGTGCAGACGACATCATATTGGCCGGTGCGGTTGGCGACCTCGAAGGGCTGGGCGATAATCATGCGCAGCACCGGCCGAGCGAAATAGATTGGGCTGTCGCGGCCATTTACCGTCACCTTGCCGCTGCCGCGCTTCAACCACACCCGCGCGATCGCGTTCTTGCGCTTGCCGGTGGCATAGGCGCGGCCCTGGGCATCGAGCTTCGGCGCGACCTCCTCGGCGAGCGGGGCGCCAGGCGGCGGTGCCTCCTTCTGGTCCTGATTCTTTAGGCCGGCGCCGACAAACGCCTCGGCGAGCTGGTTCAGCGACGGACGTTCTTCCGCCATGTCAGATCCTCTTGTTCTTAGGGTTCATCGCGGCGACATCGAGCGGCACCGGCTGTTGCGCCTCATGCGGATGGTCGGGGCCGGGATAGACGCGCAAATGTCCCATCACCTTCCGGCCCAAGGGGCCGCGCGGCACCATGCGTTCCACCGCCTTCATGAGGACGCGCTCGGGATATTTGCCCGCGAGCAGCGCGTCCTTCGAATGCGCTTTGATGCCGCCGGGATGGCCGCTGTACCAATAGAAGATGCTGCCTTTGGCCTTGTTGCCGGTCAGCTTCACCTTTGCCGCATTGATGACGACAATGTTGTCACCATCATCCATATGCGGCGTATAGCTCGGCTTGTGCTTGCCCCGAAGCCGCGTCGCGATGATCGCGGCCAGCCGGCCGAGGATCAGGCCGTCGGCATCGATCAGCGTCCAGCCCTTCTTGATGTCGGCGGGTTTGGCGGAATAGGTCTGCATGGATGCGCCCTTTGAAAGCGGCGCAGTATGTCACATGAAAACATTGCGTCAACACGATAAATCTATGTGATAACAATTAGTTAGTTATGGCGGTAACGAGATACCGGTAAATATACTTGCTTGCTGCGCTGCCGGCGCAGCCTTAGATTGACCCCACAATAGGGGATTGCGGAGGAAACCCATGCCAAGTGTAGCCGACAGCGAGCTCCTGACCCGGGTCGGCCCGGGCACGCCGATTGGTAATATGATGCGGCAATACTGGCTGCCGGCCTGCCGGTCGGATGAGCTCGTGGCGGGCGGCGCGCCGCTGCGCCTCATGCTCTTGGGTGAGCCGTTGATCGCTTGGCGAGACACGCTGAGCCAGGTCGGCATCATGGATCATCGCTGTCCTCACCGCCGTGCCTCGCTGTTCTTCGGCCGCAACGAGGAAGGCGGCCTGCGCTGCGTCTATCATGGCTGGAAGTTCGATGTGACGGGCAAGTGCCTGGAACAGGCCAACGTGCCAGAGCGCTTTGCCAACCCCGAAAAGACCCCGGCCAATGCCTATCAGGCGGCCGAGCGCAATGGCATCGTTTGGGCCTATCTCGGCGCGCGCGCCGAGGCACCGCCGCTGCCCTGCTTTGAAGCGGTGGCCTTGCCGGAAGCCGAGACAATGAGCTTCTGGGTACAACGCGACTGCAATTGGCTTCAGGCGCTCGAAGGCGACATCGACACCTCGCATGTCGGCTTCCTCCATGACGGCAAGCTGATGCCGGAGCAGCTCGCCGAGAACACGCTCCATCGCTGGGCGCTCGCCAACCGCTCGCCGGAATACCAAGTCGCCGACATGCCGTGGGGCACGATGTACGGCGCCCATCGCGATGCGACGGCCGGCAACATCTATTACCGCTTCGCCCATTTCATGTTTCCGTGCTGGGCGCTTATCCCGGCCGGCGATTTCAATCACTACGTCACCGCGCGCGCGTGGGTCCCGATGGACGACACCCATACCATGTTCATCCATTTCGCTTGGAAGCAGAACATCGCCCCGGTACGGACGCGGATCGATGGCACCATCATGCCGGGCGCGGGCGGCCTGCCGAAATATCTTCCGAAGACGACCGGCTGGTATGGTCGCTGGCGGCCAGTGCTCAACGCCGGGAACGATTACGGCATCGACCGCGCGGCACAGGCGGAGAGCTTCACCGGCATCGAGGGCATCCACATTCAGGACCAGGCCGTCACCGAAAGCATGGGTCCGATCACCGATCATGAGAACGAGCATCTGACGGTCAGCGATCTCATGATCGCGCGGACGCGCCAGCGCCTCCTGCGCGCCGCAAAGGCGCTGCGCGACGATGGCGAGATGCCGCCCGCAGTCGAAGATCCCGAAATCTGCCTCGGCGCGCGCAGCGGCGATTTCATCGCCCCGGCATCGCTTTCCTGGCGCGAGGCCTATGCGGCGGAAATTCGAAAATCGGTGAGCCCGACCGGCCTATTGCGCGTTCCCGAAGCGGCGGAGTGAACCATGGACCTCGAACTCAAAAGCAAGAAGGCGATCGTCCCCGGCTCGATCCGGGGTATTGGCCGCCTGCCATCGCTCATCGCGGTGATCCTGGGCCTCACGCTCGCCACATCCGCCTTTGCCGCGCAGAAGCATTACGGCCCCGGCGTCACCGACACCGCGATCAAGATCGGGCAGACCATGTCCTATAGCGGTCCGGTCTCGGCCTATGGCGTGATCGGCCGCACCGAGGCGGCGTTCTTCAAGGCGCTCAACAAGAAGGGCGGCGTCAATGGCCGCAAGATCGTCTTTCTCAGCCTCGATGACGGCTACTCGCCGCCGCGCGCGCTCGAAGAGACGCGGCGGCTCGTCGAAGAGGACCACGTCCTAGCGATCATGGGCACGCTCGGCACGCCCACCAATCTGGCGACGCGCAAATACCTCAATGATCGGCATGTGCCGCAATTTTTCATCGCCTCGGGCGCAAGCGTGTTTCAGCAGCCGAAGAAGTTCCCCTGGACGATCCCGCTCGATTCCTCCTATCACTCCGAAGGCCGCGCCTATGCCCGCTATATCCTTGAAAAGCGGCCTCGGGCGAAGATCGCCGTAGTCTATCAGGACGGCGATCTCGGCAAGGAATATCTCGCTGGGCTACGCCGTGGGCTCGGCTCCCATGCCGGTATGATCGTCGCCACGGCGAGCTACGAGACCACCGATCCCAGCATCGAATCGCAGATCATTACCCTCCATGCCTCCGGCGCCGACACGTTGCTCGAATTCGGCACCGGCAAGTTCGTCTCGCAAGCGATCCGCGATTCCTACGACATGGGCTGGCATCCGCAGCAATTCATCGCCTCGATCGCGGCCTCGGTCGCGGCCTCGCTGCGCCCGGCGGGCCTCGACAAATCCATCGGCGTCATGAGTGCGAGTCATCTGCGCGATCCCTCGGAGCCGGGCGCGCGTGACGATCCGCAAATGAAAGAGTGGCTGCGCTTCATGGCGCGGGACTATCCCGAGGGCGATCCCCAGAATGCCCTTACGCTGTTCGGCTACTCGGTAGCCCTCGCGATCACGGAATCGTTGCGTCGCTGTGGCGACGATCTGACGCGCCGGCACCTTCTCGATGTCGTCACGCATTTTGATCATTTCCGCGTACCGGTCCTGGTGCCCGGCGCCAGCATTACCATCACGCCGACCGATTATGAATCGGTGAAGCAGATGCGCATGCGTCGCTTCAACGGTAAAATCTGGCAGCCGGTCGGCAAGCTGATCGAGGAATGAAGCCATGGATCTTCAGCTCAAAGGCAAAAAGGCGATCGTCACCGGCTCGACCCGGGGCATTGGCCGCGCCATCGTCGATCTCCTGGCCGAGGAAGGCGTCGATGTCGCGATCTGCGCCCGGAGCGAGGCGGAAGTCGCGGCGACGGTACGGGCGCTTTCGGCGAAGGGTGTCAAGGCCTGGGGCAGGGCGCTTGAAGTTGCCGACACCGCGGCGCTCACCCGCTTCGTCGATGATGCGGCGGCCGCGCTTCAAGGGCTCGACATCTATGTCTCGAATGTCAGCGCCTTTGGCCGCGGTTCCGACGCGGCAAGCTGGCGTCAGAGTTTCGAGACCGACATTCTCGGCCTTGTCATGGGGGTGCAGACGGCGCTGCCGTATCTGGAGCGCGCCGGCGGCGGTGCCATCATCGCCATCGGCAGCGTCGGCGGCGTCGAGCCGGCGGCCGGCCATCCCCGGCCCTATTCGGCGGTCAAGGCGGCCACCCTGCCGTTCATCAAGTCGCTCGCGGTGACGTATGCGGCGAAGAACATCCGCGCCAATACGGTGTCGCCCGGCACCATCTTCGTCGAGGGCGGCCATCACGACCGCAACCGGCGCGACAACCCGGCCGCCTATCAGGCGATGCTGGCGAAGAACCCGACCGGCCGCATGGGCCGCCCCGACGAGGTCGCAAACGCGGTCGTGTTCCTGGCCAGCCCGCGCGCCAGCTTCATCACCGGCGCCAACCTCATGGTCGATGGCGGCGGGACCCAGCGCGTCCAGTTCTGAGCGCTGCTTTCGTTTTAGTTTAGTTCGTCAGGTCGATCAGCAATTCGAGGGCGCGGCGGGCGGCGGCGGCGCGGACTTGGTCGCGGTCGCCGGTGAAGATCTGGTGCTCCGCCACGACCGGGCCGCCCTTGCGTGCGGCACCGAAATGAACGAGGCCGACCGGTTTCGCGTCGGAACCGCCGCCCGGCCCGGCGATCCCGGTGATGGATACCGCGAGATCGACCGGGGCATGGGCGAGGGTGCCCGTCGCCATCGCGCGCGCCACTTCCTCGCTGACGGCGCCATGCTGTTCGATGAGCCGTGCCGGCACGCCGAGGAGGTCGGTCTTGGCCTCGTTCGAATAGGTGACGAAGCCGCGCTCCAAGACTTCCGACGAGCCGGCGATGTCGGTCAATGCCGCCGCGACCATGCCGCCGGTACAGGATTCGGCGGTGGCGAGTTTCCAACCGCGACGGCGGCAGAGATCGAGCACGGTTTCGGCGAGGGTGCGGCTATCGGTCATGGGAATGGCAGCCTGATGGTCGCGATCGCCTGTGCCGCGATGCCTTCGCCGCGCCCGACGAAGCCGAGCTTGTCGGTCGTCGTCGCCTTGACGCTGACGCGGCCCTGGTCGAGGTCGAGAATTTCGGCGATCCGGGCCACCATGGCGTCGCGGTGCGGGCCGATCTTGGGCCGCTCGCAGATGAGGGTGAGATCGACATGGCTGATCGAGCCTTCCCGATCGCGAACCAGCTTCACGGCGTGCCGCAGAAATTGATCGGAGGAGGCGCCGCGCCATTTTGGGTCGCTCGGCGGGAAGTGCATGCCGATATCGCCGGCGCCGAGCGCGCCGAGGATCGCGTCAGTCAGCGCATGAAGCCCGACATCGGCATCGGAATGGCCGACAAGCCCCTGATCGTGCGGTATTTTTACGCCACCCAACACGACATGGTCGCCGGCGCCGAAGGCATGGGCATCGAAGCCCTGGCCGGTGCGCAAATCGCCGAGGCCCATGATTAGGCGGCGCTCGGCCTCGCGCAGATCCGCCATCGTGGTCACTTTCAAATTCTCCTCGAAGCCTTCGATCAACCGCACCCTCATCCCGGCGCGCTCCGCCGCGGCGGCATCGTCGGGCAGATCGAGCCCTTCGGCATCCCGGTGCGCTGCCAGTATATCGCGATAGCGGAAGCCTTGCGGGGTTTGCGCGCGGAACAAAAGGGTCCGGTCGAGCGTCTCCCGCACCATTTTGAGGGAGGAGGCGCGTTTCACCGTGTCGCGCACGGGGACGGTCGGGATGGCGCCCGGCCAGTCGGCCAAAAATGCGATCACATCGTCGATCATGGAGGTCCGGAGGAACGGCCGCGCCGCGTCGTGGATCAGCACATTGTCGGGTGCGAATTCTTCAAGGCTTTCAAGGCCGAGCCGCACCGAATCCTGCCGCGCCGAGCCACCCGCGACCGGCGGCAGGAGATCGAGCCCGGCGACCGCCTCGTCATAGAGATCGCGATCGTCGGGATTATAGACGACGCGCACCCGGTCGATCTTCGGGTGTCGCGCGAAAACCTCTAGCGAATGGCGCAGCACCGGCTTGGCGCCGAGCCGCAGATATTGCTTCGGCGTCTCGCCGCCAAACCGCGCGCCGCGGCCGGCCGCGACCACGAGGGCGATCGCGGACATCGGACTGGCGATCTACCGGTTCCAGCCATAAAGGTCGAGCGTCACGGCGCCGGCGCGGAGTTGTTCCATCACCTTCGCCTCCTTTTCCTCGCGCGCCAGGGATTTCTCGATCACTTCGGCGGCCCGGGCGCGCGGCACGACGCAGACGCCGTCGGTGTCGCCACAGACTAGGTCGCCGGCATGGATCGTGATGTCGCCGATCAGGATCGGATGGTTGAGCCAGGCGCGGGCGCCGAAATCCTTGCCGGTGCCGCGGATGCAAAGGCCGCGGGCGAAGACCGGAAAGCCGACCGTCGGCAGGATCGCGCCATCGCGCACGCAGCCATCGAGGACGAGGCCGCCGAGGCCCTTCGCCTTGGCGCCGGTCGACATGATCTCGCCCCAATAGCCATGCTCATAGACGCCGCCGACCGAGGCGACGATGACATCGCCCGCCTTCGCCCCGGCGATGGCGCGATGGAGCCAGAGATTGTCGCCCGGCGGCCCCTGGACGGTGAAGGCCGGGCCGCACAGGCGGAAGGACGGCGCCATCGGCTTGATCTGCGGCGGCAGGGCGCCGATCTTGCCGCCCGCCTCGTGCAGTGTCGCGGTGCCGAAGGCGGCCGCCGCCTCGACCAGCTTCGGATCGACGCGCTCGAATTCGAGGGTTTCGGTGGGGGACAGGGTCTTGATACCGCTCATGATTTCACCCGGGTCTGGAGGGAGTGATATTTGAATTGCTTGCGCGCTTCGTCGAGGCGCATGCCGCTGCGTACCGCCTGGCGGATGTTATTCTCGGCCGCCTCGATCTCCTCCGCGGCGGCGAGCACTTTGTCCTCATGATCTTTTGGGATCACCACGACGCCATCGGCATCGCCGCGTAGGATATCGCCCGGCTGAACCCGCGCCTCGCCGATGGTGACGGGGACGTTGGTCGCCTCGACCTGCACCCGGTCCTTGCCGGTGCGCATCCAATGATCGCGGGTGAAGACGGGATAGCCGAGTTCCATGCACAAAGCGGTATCGCGGCAGAGGCCGTCGATCACGGTGCCGGCGACGCCCTTCGCATGCGCCGCCTCGGTCAATATGTCGCCCCAGATGGTGGCATTGAGCCGGCCGCCATTGTCGATGACGACGACGCTGCCGGGCGCGACATCATCGATATAATCGCCGACTGTGCCGGGCGGCACCGCAGCCGGGCCGCAGAGCAGCGTGTAGGCGCGGCCCGCCATGCGGAATTTCGCATCGCGCGGCTTGATCTGATAGCATTGGCCGACAATGCCGAAACGATCGAGCGCGTCGCTTAGGGTCGCTGTATCGAGCTTAGATGCCCGCTCAACATTTTTGTCCATGTAGCTATTTCTCCAACATTTTTTCGTAATTTGTGCCCATTACCTCGGTAATCCGCAGGCCGCCCAGCAGCGCCTTTGCCATTGCCGCTTCGCGCGCCGCGATCGCTTCCGCCGCAGTGACGATGCGCACGGCCTCCGCAGCGGGCAGGAAGGCGACACCGCTCGAATCGGCGATGACGTAATCGCCGGGCTGGACCGTCACCTCGCCGATCGTGACCGGCACGTCGGTCGCCGCCTCGGCGACCCGATTGCGGGCCGTGCGGGCGGTGGTGGCGCGGCTATAGACCGGAAAGTCGAGCTCGCGCGCTTCGTCGGCATCGCGCAAGGGGCCGTCGGCAATAACGCCGGCAACGCCTTTCACCTTGGCGCCGAGGGACAGAATCCCGCCCCAGGAGCCTGCGTCGATGCCTGTCCGCTGCTCCACCACGATGATCTCGCCGGGCGCGCACGCCTCGATGGCTTCTGTGCCGAGGTGGCGCGGCGCACCGGTCGCCGGCGGAGCGTGCTCCTTCGCCACCAGCTTCACGGTATGGACGCGGCCGGCAATGCGCCGCAGGGGCCCGCGCGGCGGCAATCCCGTGACGGCGGCGGGCAGGCCGAGCTTGTCGAGCGCGTCCGACACGGCGCAGCAATCGAGCCGGAGCAATCTTCGGGTGATCTCGTCTGGGGTGGTCATTGGCCTCTCGTCGCGGTTGGCCGCGACTTTAGCCTCCCGCCGGCAAAACGGGAACCCGGCGCATGCTTGACCCGCATCGACGGAAAGCGTAGCGGGAAGCCCCAATGAACAAGCCGATGTTCGAATTCGACGATCGCCCGGCCGGGGAACGGTTCCGCGACGTGTTGCGGCGCAGCGGACGGCATCGCCGCGCCTGGTGGATCGGCGGCGCCGTGATCCTCCTGTGCCTCGTCGGTGCCGCCCTTTGGGACGGTCCGGCGCGGGGCGTCGATACCTATCGTGTCCGCAATGGCGATACCCTCTTGTGGACGCCGCGGACCTGCCTTCTCGCGAAGCTTGGCCTTGCCTGCCAGCCGCGGCGCCTCCGGCTCTTCGGGGTCGATGCGTTCGAGCCGAACCAGACCTGCGAGCGCGCCGACGGCAAGGTCTGGCCGTGCGGCAAGGCGGCGTCGAGACGGCTCAGCGAACTGGTCGCGGAGCCCGGTTTTTCTTGTCGTTTCGACCCGGCAGAGCGCCGCCATCACGAATTCGCACAATGCAGGGTCAAAGACCGGGATGTCGGCGCGCTGTTGGTTGGCGAGGGCCTCGCCTTCTATTACGGCCGCGGCCTCCAATATCTTCCGATCGAGGCCAGAGCGCGGGCGACGAAGCGCGGTGCCTGGGCCGGCAAGTTCATCCGGCCGCAATTCTGGCGCCAGGGCGCCCGGCTTTAGGGTCAGCCCAGCTCCGCCCGCACCCGCTGGCGCAATTGGTCGATCGGCATCGGCCGGCCCTTTTCGAGATAGTGCCAGAAGGCCCAGCCATTGCAGGCGGGCGCACCTTGCACCAGCGCCCCGACCTGATGGATCGAGCCCTTGGCCTCGGCCGAAATGAGGGTGCCGTCGGCGCGCACCTTCGCGGTCCAGCGCCGGCCGGCATCGAACAGGACATCGCCCGGGTTCAAGAGGCCGCGCTCGACGAGGGTGCCGAACGGAATCCGCGCCTCCTCGCGGTTCTGGCGGAGCGCCAGCGTTTCCGCTGGCGCGGCGGCGATCGCGGAGAGCCGCTCCCGTGCCGCGGCAACGTAATCGGGGTCGCGCTCGATCGCGACGAAATAGCGGCCGAGCCGGCGCGCCACCGCCGCCGTGGTGCCGGTGCCGGCGAAGGGGTCGAGCACGATCTCGCCCGGTCGCGTCGTCGCCAGGAGGACGCGGTGGAGCAGCGCCTCCGGCTTCTGCGTCGGGTGGAGCTTGCGGCCGTCGCGCTTCATGCGCTCGGCCCCGGTGCAGACCGGCAGGAGCCAGTCGCTGCGCATTTGGAGATCGTCGTTCAACGCCTTCATCGCATCGTAATTGAAGGTCGGACGCCCGGCCTGGCTTTTGGCACACCAGATCAGCGTCTCATGCGCATTGGTGAAGCGGCGGCCGCGGAAATTCGGCATCGGGTTGGTCTTGCGCCAGACGATGTCGTTCAAGACCCAGAAGCCGAGATCCTGGAGCGCCGCGCCGACCCGGAAGATGTTGTGATAGGAGCCGATGACCCAAAGCGCGCCATCGGGTTTCAGGATACGTCGCGCGGCTTCGAGCCAGGCCAGGGTGAAGCGGTCATACTCGGCGAAGCTGGCGAACTGGTCCCATGCTTCCTCGACACCGTCGACCCGGCTGTGATTGGGACGGCGCAGTTCGCCATTGAGCTGGAGATTGTAGGGCGGGTCGGCGAAGACGAGATCGATCGAGCCCGAGGGAAGCTCCGCCATGCGGTCGAGGCAATCGCCCTCAAGCACCACATCCAAGGGAACCGTGTTGCGCGGCGCCATCGAATCGTTCCTCCCCATCGGCACAAACGCCGCACTGTGGCGGACACGAGTCGTGTCTGTCAACTCTCTTTAGAGTCATAAGGTTAAGAAGATTCGTTCGACTCAAATTCGAGCACGCGCTGAAGCCGGACAAAGCGCCGGCGGTGATGCGGCGTGATGCCCATGGCGAGGATCGCGGCGCGATGCGCCCCGGTCGGGTAGCCGACATTGGTCTCCCAGCCATAGCCGGGATAGCGCGGGGCAAGGGCGCGCATCAGCCGGTCGCGTGTCACCTTGGCGACGATCGAGGCGGCGGCGATCGACAGCGACAGCCCATCGCCGCCGATGATGGTTTTGACCGGACAGGGCAGGGAAGGTGCCTGGTTGCCATCGACGAGGGCGATCGCCGGCATCCCCCCCGATGCCGACAGAGCCGTCACCGCCCGCGCCATGGCGAGGAAGGTGGCGCGCAGGATGTTGATACGGTCGATCTCGGCGACGCTGGCGGCGCCGATGCCGAATTGTGAGATCTCGATGATGCGCGCCGCCAGCTCCTCGCGCTTCTCGCGCGGCACCCGCTTCGAATCATCGATGCCATAGCGCAAAAGGTGCGGCAGCCGCGCCGGCAGGATCACCGCGGCGGCCAGCACCGGCCCCGCCAGCGGCGCGCGCCCAACCTCGTCGATGCCGCACACGACACCGCCGCACTCCTTCTCAAAGCGAAAGTTCGGCATCGGCCGAGGCTGCCAGACCGCCGCCCCGGCCGCAAGTGCGACGCCTCGGGCTCAGCGCCAATCGTCGAGGACGAAATCCTCGGGGCGGCTATAGCCGGGCTCGTTCGGCCGGTGCATCGTCACGACATGGAGGCGGCTGCGGAAGCCGCGCGCCATCATCTGGCGATAGGCCGGCTCGCGCCCGGTATTGACCCCGGCCAGCACATAGCCCATGCCGGCCTCATGCGCGAGCGCGCCGGCGGCATCGAGCAGGGCGTCGAAGCGGCGGGAGGCATCCGGCCCCGGCCGCACCGCGCCGAACTTGATGAAGAGGCAATCGGCGCCGGCCTCGCTCGTCGGCCCCCAATGACAGATGGCGAAGCCGGCGAGCCGCGAGCCTTCCCACACCAACAGCACCTCGCCGAGCCGCTTCGCGGCGTGGTTCCGCATCTCGGCGCGCAGATCGAGCCCGTCATAGATCTCGTCGGTGAGGGCGCGGCTCGCCGTCTCGACCTCATGTCGCTCATCGGGGGACAGGGCAGTATAGTGCGCTTCCCGGGGCAGCGTCCCCGCCGCTGCCGCTGGCGCCGCCATGATCGGGGTCAGGAAGCGCGGATAGAAGCCGAATTTCTGATAGAGCCAGATGTGCTTCGTTGATTGCGGGAAGGTGCACAGCCCGGCAAGGCGCGTGCCCCAGCGCTCGAACTGGTCCGACACCGCCCGGACCAGCGGCTGGGCGATGCCGCGGTTCCAGAGGTCGGTGCGGACCGCCAGCGGGCCGAAAAAACCGACGCTGCCCCAGTTGGTGATGAAGTTGACGCCGACGAGGGCGCCCGCCTCCTCGGCGGCGAAGGCGGCGGTGTGCTCGGAGGCGAAGCGCGGATAGACGAAATCGAGATCGGTCCAGAAATTGTCGAGATCGGCGACCCCCATGAAGGTGCCGAACGCCCGCCGGGCTATGCGCCGCGTTTCCGGCAGATCGCGCTCTTCGAGCGGACGGATGGTCGGCATTCGCGTGTTCCTCCCCTGATGGTTGCCCGAATGCGTAACACGCGGCCGCCTCACAACAAACTCAATTGGTCCCCGACCTTCGCGGGCTTACGGAATTGCGTGCGGTCGAGGTCGAAGGCGGCGCGGCGCTGATTGAGGCCGAGGCGGCGGCACGCCTTATCGAAGCGCAGGCGCAGTAGCTCGGCATAGGGGCCGGTGCCAGTCATGCGCGTGCCCCATTGCGCTTCATAGATCTTGCCGCCGCGCGCCTGACGCACCAGCGACAGGACATGCTTCGCCTTGTCGGGGAAATGGCGATCGAGCCATTCCTCGACGAGCGGCCCCAATTCCAACGGCAGGCGCAAGAGGATGGTGCCGGCGGCCTCGGCGCCATGGGCCGAAGCGGCCTCCAGAATGCGGTCGAGCTCCATGTCGTTCAAGGCGGGGATCATCGGCGAGGCGAGGACGCAGACCGGAATCCCGGCATCCGACAGCGCGCGCATGGTGTCGAGCCGGCGTTGCGGCGTCGCGGCGCGCGGTTCCATCCTTCGGGCGAGGGAGCGGTCGAGTGTCGTCAGCGACACCGCGACCGAGGCGAGCCGATCCCGCGCCATGTCGGAAAGAAGGTCGATGTCGCGCGTGACGAGGGCCGATTTGGTGACGATGCTGACCGGGTGACGCAGCTCGCGCAAGACTTCGAGGATGCGGCGCGTCAGGAGGAATTTGCGCTCCGCCGGCTGATAGGGATCGGTATTGGCACCCAAGGCAATCGTGCGGCATTGATAGGAGGGCCGTGCCAACTCGGCGCGGAGCAGATCGGGCGCGTCTTCCTTCACAAAGATGCGGGTTTCGAAATCGAGCCCCGGCGACAGGCCGAGATAGGCATGGCTCGGCCGCGCGAAGCAATAGACGCAGCCATGCTCGCAGCCGCGATAGGGATTGATCGAGCGGTCGAACGGAATATCGGGCGAATCATTGCGGGCGAGGATGGTTTTGGCGTTATCGCGGGCATAGACGGTATCAAGCTTCGGCGGCGCCTCGTCATCATCGCCGTGACCCCAGCCGAACGGCTCCCGCCGTTGCGCCTCAAACCGGCCGGATTGGTTGGTTCCGGCGCCGCGACCCTTTTGGCCCCCCTGGGGCAGACCATGCGTCATGCCCGCATATTTACGTCAATTTAACGAACAAATAAAGAACAATCTAGCCGCGGGCCATGCCGTGATCGACCCCTCCATCGCGGCGACGAGGGGTCAACTTTTTTTGGTCAAATGCTCCTGGAGCCGCGGCATCAGTTCGACCAGATTGCAGGGCCGGTGACGGTTGTCGAGCTGGTGGCGGATGATGTCTTCCCAGCCGTCGCGGCATGCGCCGGGCGAGCCGGGCAGGGCGAAGAGATAGGTGCCGCCCGCGACCCCGGAGGTGGCGCGGCTCTGGATCGTCGAGGTGCCGACCTTCTGATAGGAGAGATAGCGGAACAGCTCGCCGAAGCCGGCGATCTCCTTCTCGTAAACGTCGTGGAACGCCTCGGGCGTGACATCGCGGCCGGTGACGCCGGTGCCGCCGGTCGAGATCACGACGTCGATTTCGGGATCGGTGATCCAGGTGCGGAGCTGGGCGATGATCGCCGCCTTGTCGTCGGGCACGATCCGCTGGGCGGTGATGCGATGGCCATCGCGCGCCACCATCTCGGCAAGGCTCTTGCCAGAGGTGTCGTTCGCCTCCGTCCTTGTATCGGAAACGGTCAGGATCGCGATATTGACCGGCAGGAACGGTCGTGAGTCATCAATTTTCGGCATTGCGGACGAGCGGCTCCGAGCTGTCGTCCTCAGCGGTATAGATCGGCCATTCGCCGGCGGCAAGCGCTTCGAGGTCGGGGGTGGGCTGCCCCAGACGCAGCCGGTAGATCCAATAGTTGGTCAGAACCTTCTCGATAAACTCGCGGGTGCCATGGTTGCGGATGGTTTCGAGGAACAGGAGCGGATCGCCATGGGCGTGGCTCCTGGCCTTGATCTCGGCCAGCGCGCCGGGGCCGCGATTATAGGCGGCCGCGAAATAGAGCAGATTGCCGTTGACCCGCGGGTCGCTCATCAGCTCGATGATGTATCTCTGGGCGAGTGCGATATTGGTGGCGGGGTTGGTGAGCCGATGGCCGCGTCGTCCAAGCTTGACGCCGCTCCGCCGTGCCACCTCGCGTGCGGTCTCCGGCATGAGCTGCATCAGCCCGGTGGCGCCGGCATAGCTGTGGGAATCGGGATGGAATTTCGATTCCTGGCGCATCAGGCCGTAGATCAGCGCGCGATCGACGGCGAACCCGCCGCGCGGCTTCCAGCGCGGCACCGGGAACCGCTTGCGGTCGCGATGGGCATTGCCGTCGATCTGGCGCAGCCGCGCCTCGACCCGGTCGCCGAGCGAGGGCAGGTCCGACTGGTCCGCCAACGCCTGGGAGGCCTCGAGAAGGTTGGGCGAGGCATGACGTGCGAGAACACGCAGTTCGGCCTCCGCGCGATCGCGCTGGCCGATCTCCAGCAGGGCCAGCACGCGGCGGCCCGCCGGAACGCTGGTGAACATCTTGGCGTCGAGGGCGGTAAAGCCGATCGGGTCGAAATCGATATAGGTGTCGAGCCCGAGCGTGCGGCAGGCGAGCAGGCCATAGAAGGTACGCGGATGCTCGGCGGCGAGGCCGAGCCAGAAATTGTAGAGCTCGGGCCGGCCGCGGCGCAACTCGACTCGGGCCGCCCAGAACGCCGCTGCGGCGATCAGATCGGGGGAATGTCCGCGCGACTTGGCGAGCGCCTGGAAATCGCGCCCAGCCTGCAATAGCCGGCCCTTCTGCCAGTCGCGAAGCCCGTCATTCCAATCGCGCGTCGGGGCATAGGGGCGACGGTGGTGCGCGACGAGGATGCCGTCGCTCTCGGCGCGGGCGAGCGAATAGCTAGCCGCCACAGCAAGCTGGTTGCCGCCATCGGCCTTGACGGCGCCGTTGCCCGGGTGCGCCGGCGCCGGGGCGCCCGCCGGCCGGCGAATGAGGGCGAGGCGATAGAGCCGCCCGGCCCCCGGCTCACCGCCGTAACGCGCGAGCCATTGGCGCAATTGGTCGTAGCTGGTGTGGTAATGGGCGCTCAGATAACGCTGCGCCTCGACCTCGCCCAGCAACAGCTTGTCGCCGAGCGCCGCCATCACTTTGTCGGCGGCCTTCCACCGGGCTGCGTCCTGAAGGCGGAAGATGTCGCGATAGTGTGCTGCATCCGCAGATGACAGCGGCCTTGGCACCGACGTCGGGGAAATCACGGCGTGATCCCATGCGGCGGCGCGGGCATGGGTCGGGAATGATGCGGTGGCAAGCGTCAGCGGCAGTGCCAAAAAGGCAATGGCCGTGACAACAACGCCTGAAGTGGAAACCTTCCCCCGGCGGACCTTGTTTTGTCCGTTTGGCATGGGGAAACTCGATTAGACGAAGAATCTTGTCGAGGCAAGCGTAAATTTACCATATCGCTGCCACAATCATCTTGATTTCGCATAGTATTTTTTGGTTTTTCCTGGCGAGGAGGATCAGACGCCGCCCGCAAGGCGCGTTTCGAGTGCCAGTAGGTCCCGCCACGCTTCGCCTTTTCGCGCCGGGCTGCGCAACAGGAAGGAGGGATGATAGGTCGCGAGCGCCGGCACCGGTGCCGCCAGGCCTGGGACTTCGAGATCGAACCACCGACCGCGCAGCCGGGTGATGCCCTCGCGCCGATCGAGGAGCGCGGCCGTCGCGGTGCCGCCGGACAACATGACGAGGCGCGGCCGGGCAAGTGCGATATGCCGCCAGACGAAGGGCAGGCAGGCCGCGATCTCGTCGCCGGTCGGCTTGCGGTTGCCGGGCGGGCGCCAGAACAGAATGTTGGTGATGTAGGTGTTGGTGGCACGGGAAAGGCCGATCGTCGCCAACATGCGGTCGAGCAATTGGCCGCTGCGGCCGACGAAGGGGCGGCCGATGCGGTCCTCGTCGGCGCCCGGCGCCTCGCCGATGATCATGAGCGGCGCGCCGGCGACGCCGTCGGAAAAGACGGTGTGGGTCGCGGTGCGCTTCAAGGCGCAGCCCTCGAAGGCGCGGACCGCCGCTTCAAGCTCGGCGAGGCTGGTTTCAGGAGGCGGCGACTGGATCGCCGGCGCGACGACGGCGGACGATTGGGGTGGCGGTTCGGACGATATGCCGCGCGGCAGCCAACCGATCGCCTCATCGGCGCCCATCGCGACGTACCACCGCAACAGCGCAAGCTCACTTTCGCTTTGGCTCATCGGATCAAAGCCTAACCTATGGTCCTTTGTCGCGCATCCTCTATAGTCTGGCGAGGTATGCCACGCGAGACGATGACTTACGACGTCCTGATCGTTGGTGCCGGCCCGTCGGGGCTGGCGGCGTCGATCCGGCTGAAACAGCTTGCCGCCGCGGCCGGGCGCGAGGTCTCGGTGTGCGTCATCGAGAAAGGCTCGGAGGTCGGCGCCCATATCCTGTCCGGCGCTGTGATCGAGCCGCGCGCCCTTGCCGAGCTGATCCCCGATTGGCAGGAGCGTGGCGCGCCGCTCGTCACACCCGCGACTGACGATCGCTTTCTCTTCCTCACCGCGGGCAATTGGCTTCGCCTGCCGACGCCGCCGCAAATGCACAATCGCGGTAATTACATCGTCAGCCTCGGCAACGTCACCCGATGGCTCGCGACCGAGGCCGAGGCGCTCGGGGTCGAGATTTATCCGGGCTTCGCCGGCGCCGAAATACTTTATGGCGAGGCGGGTGAGGTGGTCGGCGTCGCCACTGGCGCCATGGGCATCGACAAAGAAGGTCATGAGACCCAAAACTATCAACCGGGGGTCGAGCTACGTGCCGCTCACACGCTCTTCGCCGAGGGTTGCCGCGGCTCGCTGACCAAGCTCGTCATGGCGCGCTTCGGTCTTGCCGCCGCGCAGCCCCAGACTTATGGCATCGGGATCAAGGAGCTATGGGAGGTGCGGCCCGAGCAGCATCATCCAGGCCGCGTGATTCATACAATTGGATGGCCTTTAAAATCAGATACTTACGGAGGTTCTTTCGTCTATCACTTGGAAAACCTCCAGGTCGCGATCGGGCTTGTGGTCGGGCTCGATTACCGCAACCCCTATTTGAGCCCGTTCGAGGAACTGCAACGCCTCAAGACCCATCCCGCGATCCGGCCCATCTTCGAAGGCGGTCGCCGCGTCTCCTATGGCTCGCGGGCCTTGAACGAGGGCGGCTTCCAGTCGATCCCGGCGGTCGATTTCCCGGGTGGGCTCGTAATCGGCGCCGCCGCCGGTTTCATGAACGTGCCCAAAATAAAGGGCAGTCACACCGCAATGAAATCCGGCATGGTGGCCGCCGAGACGGTGTTCCGGCGGATCGAGGGCGATGCCGGGGCGAGCTATGCCGCCGCGCTCGAAGAATCATGGATCTGGCCCGAACTCAAGGCCGTGCGCAATATCCGGCCGGCCTTTCGCTGGGGGCTTTATCCCGGGCTCGTCCACGCCGCGCTCGACACTTATCTCTTCCGCGGCCTCGCGCCCTGGACCCTCGGCCATACCCCCGACCACCGCCATCTGACCAATGCCCGGCTGGCGAAGCCGATCCCCT
>JBOHLV010000170.1:0-8919 GCA_050729815.1 Allostellaceae bacterium | reverse complement strand
GTGCGCCGGCGGGGCCGAGCAGCCTGATGCTCGATCGGCTCCAGGCCTTCGAACTGCCGCCGGGCCGCGCCCATTGCTATCTCATCGGCGAGACCAGCAACGTGCGATCCTGGCGTCACCATCTCATCGACCAGGGCATCGCGAAGGACCAGATTTCGGCCGAAGGCTATTGGCGGCCGGGACGGATCGGCGGCCACGACCATGTCGACGAACGGCCGGCGGCCTGAGACGGGGATCGGTTATCGCGGCGGCGCGTCATTTCAGCAATTCGTAGCGGCCGCCCTTTTCGAGCGCGCGCTGATAGGCCGGACGGGCGTGAATCCGCGCCAGCCAATCGGCCAGCTTGGGCCGGCCCGGCTCAAGCCCGGCCCGGGTCGCGGCCGCTTCCAAGGGGAAGCTCATCTGCACATCGGCGGCGGTGAAGGCGTCGCCGGTGAACCAGGCGCGGTTCGCCAGCGTGCCTTCGAGAAAATCGAAATGCAGTTTGAGCTCCGGCGCGATGAACCGGTCACGCAGGCTATTGGCGATGCCGCGGGCGATCGGCCGCGCGTACCACGGCACCTGCGGCCCGGCGATGCGGCTGGCGATGAGCCCCATCAACAACGGCGGCATCAGCGAGCCTTCGGCGTAATGCATCCAATAGGTATATTGGAGCCGCGCCGGCGTGCCGGGTGGCGGAATGAGACGCCCCTCACCATAACCATCGACCAGATACGAGATGATGGCGCCGGATTCGGCGATCGTGTTGGCGCCATCGGTGATGATCGGCGATTTGCCCAAGGGATGGATCGATCGGAGCGATGCCGGCGCCCGCATGTCGGGGCCGCGCTGATAGAATTTGATCTCGTAATCGAGCCCCAATTCTTCGAGCAGCCACAAGATGCGTTGCGAGCGGGAATTGTTGAGATGATGGACGGTGATCATCGTGCTTCCCTCAATTCGCGACATTGCCGAGGAGGAAGCCGCCATCGACCGGGATTTGCGCCCCGGTGATGTAGCTCGACGCCGGCGAGGCAAGAAACAGCGCAAGGCCCTTCAACTCCTCGGTCGATGCGACATGGCGCAGCGGCACCCATTGCCCGACCTCGTCCTGGACCTTCTTGTCGTTCATCCAGCCGCCGCCGATATTGGTGATGACCCAGCCGGGCGCGATGGCGTTGACGAGGATATTGTGCTTGGCGAGCTCGAGCGCCGCATTGCGCGCCAGATGCGCGGCGCCGGCCTTCGCCGCCATATAGGCGGCGCCGATCCCAGCCTCGACATAGAGCCCCGCCATCGAGGTGGTGACGATGATGCGGCCGCTCCCTTGCGGCTTCATGTGGCGTGCCGCGGCCCGGATGGTCGCGAACACCGCGTTCAGATTGATGTCGATGACCCGGTTCCAGCGCTCATCGGTATAATTCTCGATGGCGCCCTCGGGGACGCGCTTCGCGCGGTCGACGGTAACGAAGCCGACGCCCGGATCGATCCCGGCATTGGCGAAGGCGACATCGAGCCGGCCGTAAAGCCTCGTCGTCTCGTCGAAGGCGCGGTCGAGCGCGGCATGGTCGGCGACATCGACCTTCATGCCGCGCACCTCCCAACCCTTGGCCTTCAATCGCTTCGTTTCGGTGTCGAGTCGCTCGTCATGAATGTCGAGCATGGTGACGCGGGCGCCGTTCTCCGCCAGCACCTCGGTGAAGGCGAGGCCGATGCCGGACGCGCCGCCGGTCACGATCGCGCCATACCCCTCGACCTTGTACATCTGCGCCGCTTTCATGACGTTCTCCTCCCTCTCATGTGGCTTGAATTCCATCCTGTGCGCTCGCCCGGATGGTGACAAGCACCCGGGATGGGGTTGTGCGCGTAACGCCGCTCGCGCGTTCGGGGTTGAGGCTGCCATGCTAAGGGAACCTGGCCCCGGCCACCTCGTTGTTCAGCACAGCGGGCTCTTCTGCCCGCGCCAGTGATGAAGGAGGACTAGCATGATCCGCATTCTGATGGCGGGTGCTGCGGCGTTCGCTCTGATGACGGGCGCGGCTTTCGCACAGGACACCTATTCGTACACGGTCCCCGCCGGACCCGTCGAATCGCAGACCACGACGACCGTCACCACGTCGGCACCGCCCGTAGATACCGTGATCGCGGCGCCGGTGCCCCACGCCGCGCCGATCGTCCTGGCGCCGGCCTTGCCGATGGCCACCGGCCCCAGCTATCGCCGCACCACGACCCGCCGCTATTACGACGGCAATGGCAATGAAACCGTGCGTCACAAGACCTATGAAAGTCATCAGGTCTATTACGATGCGAATGGGCAATTGAGCGCAGGCACCACGACCCGGACGCGGTCGCACACGATGAGCTATGCGCCGCCACCGCCGCCGCCGGTCATCCCGTCGCCGGTTCCGCCGGTCTCGTACCGCGCGACAACGACCATCCAACCGCCCGAGGAAACCACCACCAGGACCTATTATCCGAATGGATCGAGCATGACGACCACGGTCACGTCCCAATCCGGCGACTGACCATCCCCGGGTACGGCGGACGGCCGCGGACCTCGCGATGCGGCCGTCCCGCCCTCTTCTATCGGCCCCCGCAATCGATAGCGTGGATTCTTGACCTTCCCTTGGGCGCGGTGCTTCATTAACACAAGGCCTAAGCCTCGGAACCGGAAGGATCGCCCCCGTGGATTACCGCTTCATCTCCTGTGACGACCATCTCGACCTCAACAATCTGCCGGCGGATGTGTGGACCGCGCGCCTGCCGGCGAAGTTTAAGGATCGCGCGCCGCATATCGAGCGGCGCGACGGTCGCGCCGTTTGGGTGTGCGACGGCAAGATGTGGGGCGGCTGGAGCGGCCGGTTCGAGGGCGAGATTCCGGTGCGGCCCAAGATGCCGTTCCTCAACGCTCTCGATCGCGGCGGCATCAAGGATCAGAGCGAGCGGCGCCCAGGCGTGGCGGAATTGCGCCTTGCCGAAATGGATCGCGATGGCGTCGAAGCGCATGTCATGTTCGGTCCGGTCACAGCGATCGAGCATAGCGACCCCGAACTGCGCGACGCCTGCTATAGCGCCTATAACGATTGGCTCGCGGAGTTTTGCGCCGTCGCGCCCGACCGCCTCATCGGCGTGCCGCAAGTGCCGGAATTTCCCGACTCCGCGGTGAAGGAGCTGGAGCGGCTGATCGCCAAGGGCTGCTTCCGTCAGGTGCTGTTTCAGGTCGCGCTCGCCCAGCCACGGATTCATGATAAGGCATGGGAACCGTTCTGGAACCTCCTCGAACAGAGCGGTATGCAGCTCAGTTGGCATGTCACCGCGTTTCTCGGCCCCGGTGCGTTGGGCCAGGGCACGACCGCCGGCATCTTTGTCGCGACCAAGTCGCTGATCGGCCAATATTTGGAGCCGTTCGTCGATCTCTTCGCCTGGGGCGTTCTCGAACATCACCCGAAGCTCAAGATCATGCTGGTCGAGGGCGGTCTCGGCTGGCTGCCTTGGGTGGTGCAGGATCTCGATTACCGTCATTGGCGGCTCTGGGAGGCGAAGGAATTTTGGGCCGATAAGGGCGGCATCGACCTCGTCACCAAGCCCAGCGAGATCTTCAAACGGCAGATCTGGGCGACGTTCCAGGAAGACAATGTCGCCATGGACCTCCTCAAATATTATGGTGACGACAAGGTGCTGTGGGCCTCGGACTATCCCCATCCCGACAGCATCTGGCCCAACAGCCATGCGACGGTCGAGCGTCAGATGAAGCACCTTTCGCCCGAGACGCGCCGCAAGCTGACCCGCGACAACGCGGCGAAGCTTTATGGCCTCGACCAGTACGCGGCCCGCCAGGCGGCGGAATAACGAGGTGCGGCGCGGGTGATATGAAATGACCGCGCCGCCGATCAGCCGCTTTCCGGTTCCGACGCTGGCTGAGTTGCCGGCGGACATCCGCGCGCGCGTCGAGGCGGTGCAGGAAAAATCCGGCTTCGTCCCCAACGTGTTCCTGGCGATGGCGCGGCGGCCCGACGAATTCCGCGCCTTTTTCGCCTATCATGACGCGCTGATGGACAAGGCCGGCGGCTTGTCGAAGGCCGAGCGCGAGATGATCGTGGTCGCCACCAGCGGCGCAAACCAATGCCAATATTGCATCGTCGCCCATGGCGCCATCCTGCGCATCCGCGCCAAGAACCCGCTGATCGCCGACCAGGTTGCGATCAATTACAAAAAGGCCGATCTCACCCCCCGCGAGCGCGCCATGCTCGATTTCGCCATGAAGGTCGCGGTGGCGGCGTCGGACATCGGCGACGAGGATTACGAAGCACTGACGGCGGCGGGCTTTTCGCCCGACGAGCAATGGGACATCGCCGCGATCGCCGCCCTCTTCGCGATGTCGAACCGCCTCGCCAACGCCTTCGACATCCGCCCTAACGACGAATTCTATCCGATGGGCCGGGTGCCGCGGAACGAGGGCGGGTGAGCTTGATTTCGACATTGAGGTATGGTCATGCCGACGAGGAAGCGTATTACCGAGAGCAAATGGATTGATCCCGATGACGCGCCGGAACTGACCAAGGAATGGTTCGAGAGCGCGGAAATTTGGCAGGGGGGAAAGCTGATTCGGCCCGCGCGTCCTGCCGGTCGGCCCAAATCGGGGACGCCGAAGGAGGCGATCAGCCTGCGCCTTGATCCCGATGTCGTGGCGCATTTTCGGGCGACCGGGCCGGGCTGGCAGTCGCGCATCAACCAAGCCTTGCGCAAGGCGGCAAAGCTGTCGCCGCCGAAGCCGGCCGCCGCCAAATCCAACTGATTACAGCTCGACGATAATGTAGTCGTCCTCGAGCGAGACCGGGAAGGTCTCGGCGACGAGCGATTCCGCCGTCACTTGCGCGCCGGTCTCGACCGTCACCGGATAGGCGCGCGCCCGCACCTTCTCCGGATCGAGATAGGAGCGGCCGGTGCGGATGTCGAATTCCCAGCCGTGCCAGGGACAACGCAGAATCTCGCCCGGCCGCGACACATCATAGGTGCCGGGCTTCTTCGATTGGACGAGGCTGATCCGCTTGCCGCGGCATAACGGACCACCCTCATGCGGGCAGCGGTTCAACATCGCGAAATATTCGCCATGAAGATTGAAGACCGCGATCTCGCGGCCCGCGACCGTCGCCGCCTTGGCATCGCCGGGGGCGATCTCCCCCGCCTTGGCGACGACATAACGTTGCGGCATCAGGCGAGGCCGTAAAGCCGCTTTGCATTGTCGCGGAACAGCATCTGGCGCTTTTCCGGCGTCAGGCGCAGCCGCGCGAAGGCGAATTTCGGATCGTCGAAATCCCAATGCGGATAATCGGTCGAGAACAGAATCTTGTCCCAGCCGACCCAGTCCATCGCGTCGATCAGGTGTTGCGGGTCTTCCGGCTCCTCGACCGGCTGACTGGTGTACCAGAAATGATCGCGGACATATTCCGACGGCGGACGCTTCAAATGCGGCACCTCGGATTTCAAATGTTGCCAATGCTTGTCGAGGCGCCAGCACAAGGACGGCACCCAGACGAAGCCGCCTTCGACGAGGACGATGCGCAGCCTCGGAAAGCGCTCAAACACGCCCTCCACCACCATCGAGGTGACGAGCGACTGCATCGCCTCGCATTTCGAATGATGCTCCTCGACATAGAACGAGCACCAGCCGGTGCTGGTCGGGGCGAAGCCGCTGGTGCCGCCGACATGGATGCCGATCGGCCGGTTGAGCGCTTCGGCCGCCTCATAGATCGGCCAATAGCGCTGGCGGCCCAACGGTTCGATGCCGTGGGGCAGCATCGAAAGCTGGACGAAATTCGGATCGCGCCCATGGCGGTCGATCTCGCGCAGCGCCGCTGCCGGGTCCTCGCGCGTCACCATGAGCGAGCCCTTGAGCCGCCCCTCGATCCCGCACCAGGTGCCGATCTGCCAATCGTTGACGGCCGCGGTCAGCGATTCGCCAAAGGCCTGGTTGCGCAGTCCGATGCCATTCGGGCGCAGCGGCTGCAACACGCCGTAATCGACCTCGTTCGGGTCGAGATGTTGGGCCTGCATGAAGGGCAAATCGGCGCCCGACGGCACGCCGGTTGGCGGCCTTGTGTCATAGCGGCAGCCGCCGTCGCGGTTGTAGCGCGGATAGGGCATCGCGGCGGCGAAGGCCGAGCGCAGATTGCTGCCATATTCCCGCATATGCTGTTTCCAGCGATCGGTGAGATAGGGGTTGAGGTCGCTCATCGCGGCGACCGTCGGGTGGATGTCGCAATCGACGACGCCGTTGCCCGGCCGTGTCGCCGCGGCGGTCCCGCCTTCTGCAATCATTTCGCTCATTTTGCCACCTCACGATGTAATTCCGACGCCGCCGCCGGCTCGGCGAGGCGCGGATAGGTTTGGAGCGGATTGTCGATCATGATCTTGCGGCGATGCGCCGCCGACAAGCCGGGCGGCAGCACGTCGCTGCCGTCGAATTGCCAATGGGGATAATCGGTCGAGAACAGCAGCATGTCCTCGGAGCCGAGATGGGCGAGGAGACGCTCGAACTGCGCCTCATTCGGCGGCTCGTCCACCGGCTGCAAGGTAAGGCGGACGTGGTCGCGCACGATCTCGGTCGGCGGCCGGTCGAGCCACGGCGTCTCGGTGCGGATGCCGCGCCAGGTCTTGTCGAAGCGCCACAGGAACGCCGGCAGCCAGGTGATGCCCGATTCGATCAACACCACTTTGAGCTCCGGGAATTCGACGAACACGCCCTCGGCGACGAGGCTCAGGAGTTGGTGCTGAAAAGATTGCGCGTGGGCGACGTAATCCTCGAGGAAATAGGAGCCCCAGCCGAGCGAGGTCGGCGGATGGCGATAGGACGAACCGGCATGGATGCCGAGCGGCAGGCCGTGCCGCGCCGCCGCGCGATAGATCGGCCAATAGCTGCGCTTACCCAACGGCCGCTCGCCCGCCGCCAGCACCATCACCTGGACGAAGCGGCGATTGGGGGCGCGGCGCTCGATCTCATCGACCGCGAGCTCGACATTCTCCGGCGCGATCACGATCGAGGACCGCAGCCGCGGATCGCGGTCGAGCCATTCGGCGGCGATCCAGTCATTGATGCCGCGCGCCAGGGCGGCGGCGAAATCGTCATTGGGGAGGTAGGGCCCGCCATAAAGCACGTTGCAGATGGCAAGGCGGGTGCCGAACGGGTCGAGCGCCTGGGCCTGGAGCAGGGCAAGGTCGCTGCCCGGCTTGCCGCGCGCCGGCCGCCAATCGGCGCGGCCCGATAGCGGCACGCTCGGCGGATAGGCGGCGAGATCGAGATTTTCGACGGTCCGGATTGGCACCAGTTCGCGCCAGTAATCGTCGAGATAGGGCAGCAGCACATCGGTATTGGCCAGCGCCGGATGAAGATCGCAATCGATCGCGCCCGCTGTCGTCACATCCGCTGTCGTCACGCCCAATGCCGTCTCCCGTGCCATCGGCGATATTTATAGCGAGCCGCCGGCCGGTTTGTTGCAAATACAGCGAATCTACAGCTAATTCCATGAATGGGTGTGGTTCCGTTCAACCGTCTGTAGTCCAAATGAACGCGAATTGCGTATGATGTGATGGGCGCGGCCGGCGTTCGCAAGGGGTAGGGCGCCGTCCTCACGCCACGAAGATCGTCTTGATGTTGACGAACTCGCGGATGCCGAAGGAGGAGAGCTCGCGGCCATAGCCCGATCCCTTGATGCCGCCGAACGGCAAACGGGCGTCGGAGCGCACCGAATCATTGATGAAGACGGTGCCGCTCTCGAACTCCTCGACCGCGAGCTTTTCGGCGCGGACGAGGTCGCGGGCGAGGATCGCGCCGCCGAGCCCGAATTCGGAATCATTGGCGGCGGCGATCGCGTCCGCCTCGCTCTTGACCGGGATGATCGCCGCGACCGGGCCGAACATTTCCTCGTCATAAGCCGGCATGCCGGGCTTCACTTCGGTCAAAATGGTGGGCGGATAGAACGCGCCCTCATTGTTGGGGATGGTGCCGCCGAGAAGGCATTTGGCGCCCTTTTCGATGCTGACCAGAACCTGGCGGTGCAGGTCGTCGCGCAGATCGTGGCGCGCCTGCGGCCCGATGTCGCTCGTCTCGTCGAGGGGATCGCCCATCTTGACGGCGCTCATGCGTTTCAGAAAGGCGGCCTCGAAAGCGGCGCGGGTCTTGCCGGTGACGATGAAGCGCTTGGCGGCGATGCAACTCTGTCCCGAATTGACGAGCCGGCCCTTCGTTGAAATTCGCGCCGCTTCCTCGATATCGGCATCGTCGAGGATGACATAGGCGTCGCTGCCGCCTAATTCGAGCACGGTTTTCTTCAACATTTCGCCGGACTTTGCCGCAACTTTCCGCCCGGCCTCGGTCGAGCCGGTCAAGGTCACGCCGCGCACCAGCCGATGCTCGATCACCGCCGCGACGGCACCGCTGCCGATCATCAGGGTGCGGAACAGGCCGTCGGGGAAGCCGGCCTCGGAGAAGATCTTCTCGATAGCGAGGGCGCAGCCGGGCACGTTCGAGGCATGCTTCAGGACGCAGGCATTGCCGGCCATGAGGCCCGGCGCGGCGAAGCGGAACACCTGCCAGAACGGGAAATTCCACGGCATGATCGCCAGCACGGCGCCCAACGGCTCGTAGCGCACATAACTGCGCGCCGCATCCGATGCGATCGGCTCATCGGCCAGGTAGCCGCCGGCATGTTCGGCAAAGTGCTCGCAGCAGAGCGCGCATTTCTCAATCTCGGCCTCCGCTTGTGCAATCGGCTTTCCCATCTCGCGCGTCATCAGCGACGAGAACTCGGCCGATCGCCCGCGAAGCACCCCCGCCGCCCGGCGCATCGGCGCAGCGCGCTGCTCGATAAGTGTGCGGCGCCACCGAACCGCCGCGTCCGCGGCGGCTTCGAGCAGCCGCGTCACACGTGGCCCATCGTAATC
>JBOHLV010000169.1:0-3554 GCA_050729815.1 Allostellaceae bacterium | reverse complement strand
GCCTTATACCGGGGCCAATGACCATCGCGCGCATCCAGTCCTTCGCCTTCTCGGGCATCGAGGCTGTGCCGGTCGAGGTCCAGGTGCAAATTTCCAGCGGCGTTCCCGCCTTCCTCGTGGTCGGCCTGCCCGACAAGGCCGTCGGCGAGGCGCGCGAACGGGTGCGCGCGGCGCTCACCGCCATGGGCCTCGCGTTGCCGCCGCGGCGCGTGCTGATCAACCTCGCCCCGGCCGATCTGCTCAAGGAAGGCAGCCATTTCGACCTGCCGATCGCCTTGGCGCTGCTGGCCGCGATGGACGTACTGCCGCCGCACGAGCTCGAAGGCATGGTAGCTTTGGGCGAACTCGCGCTCGACGGCTCGCTGCTGCCGGTCGCGGGCGTGCTGCCGGCGGCGATGGCGGCACGCGCGGGCGAGCGCGGCTTCATTTGCCCGGGAGCCTGCGGCGGCGAGGCCGCCTGGGCGCATGGGCTCGAGGTGCTGGCGGCACCGTCGCTGCTGGCGCTCGTCAACCACTTTAAGGGCACGCAGGTGCTGTCGCCGCCGGAGCCGCGCATCGCCGAGGCGGCGCCGACGGCGCTCGGCTTGGAAGACGTGAAGGGCCAGGAGACGGCGAAGCGCGCGCTCGAAGTGGCGGCCGCCGGCGGCCATAATCTATTGATGGTCGGGCCGCCCGGCGCCGGTAAATCGATGCTGGCGGCGCGGCTGCCCGGCCTGTTGCCGCCGCTCGATCCGGCCGAGGCGCTCGAAGTCAGCATGATTCATTCGGTCGCCGGGCTCCTGAGCGACGGCAAGCTGATGCGGGCGCGGCCGTTCCGTGATCCGCACCATTCGGCCTCGCTGGTCGCGCTGGTCGGCGGCGGCTTGCGTGTCAAGCCCGGGGAGATTTCGCTCGCTCATCACGGCGTCCTCTTCCTCGATGAATTGCCGGAATTCCAGCGCGCGACCCTCGAAGCGTTGCGCCAGCCGCTCGAATCCGGCCGCGTCGCCATCGCCCGCGCCAACAGTCACGTCACCTATCCCGCGCGCTTTCAGCTCGTCTGCGCGATGAATCCCTGCAAATGCGGGCATCTCGACGATGCCCAACTCGCCTGCTCGCGGGCGCCGCGCTGCGCCCAGGATTATCAGTCGCGGATTTCGGGGCCAATGTTCGACCGCATCGATCTTCACGTCGATGTGCCGCCGGTGCGCGCGGCGGACCTCGCCTTGCCGCCGCCGGCCGAAGGTTCGGCCGAGATGGCGGCGCGCATCGCGGCGGCACGGCAGCGCCAGGCCGCGCGCTTCAGCCGTCTGCCCAAACCTCAACGCATCCGCACCAATGCCGAGGCCGACGGCGAGATACTGGAGCGGATCGCCGCGCCCGATGCCGAGGGCCGGCGCCTCATGACCGACGCCGCCGAGCGGCTCCATCTCTCGGCGCGGGCCTATCACCGCGTCTTGCGCGTCGCCCGCACCCTCGCCGATCTCGATTTGAGCGACGATGTCCGCCGCATCCATATTGCCGAGGCATTGTCCTATCGCCGCGTGGTGCTGGGCGACGCACTGTCGCGCTGATTCGGGGCTGGCACCCGTCCAACGATGCGACCGCGGCGCGCCCGCAGGCCCGACCCGGCGGCGTCAATCGGTCCCACGGGAAGGCGGTGCGGCTGCCAGCAAAGCGCGCTATCATCCAGCGCATGCAGGCTTTCCAAAACCACGTCCTGCTATCGCGCCTCCAATTCGCGCTGACACTCATATGCCACATCCCGTGGCCGGTCCTTACCATCGGCATGGCGTTGTTCCTGGTCCTGGTCGAAGGCCTGTGGATCCGGACCAACAATCCCGATTACTATCGCCATGCCCGCTTCTGGTCGCGGCTTTTCATCCTGAATTTCGGCGTCGGCGTCGCCACCGGCCTGCCGCTCGAATTCGAATTCGGCACCAATTGGGCGCCGTTCGCGGCCGGCGCCGGCAGCTTCTTCGGCAACATGATGGGGTTCGAGAGCGCGATGGCCTTCATGTTGGAGGCCGGCTTTCTCGGCATCATGGTGTTCGGTTGGCAGCGGGTGCCGCGGCCGATGCATCTCTTTGCGACGCTGATGGTGGCGACGGGCGCGACCATGTCCGCCTTCTGGATCATGGACGCAAATAGCTGGATGCAGACGCCGGCGGGCGGCCATATGGTGAACGGCCGGTTCGTCGTCGATTCCTATGTCCAGGCGATCCTCAATCCCGATTTTCCCTTTGCCTTCGGCCATATGTGGGTCGCCTGCCTCGAGACCAGCCTGTTCGTCATCGGTGGTATCAGCGCCTGGTTCATCCTGAAGCGGCGCAATACCGAATTCTTCCTCAAATCCTTCCGCTGGGCGCTGATTCTGGCGATCCTGGTGACGCCGCTCCAGATCTATCTCGGCGACGGCAACGGCAGGACCGTATTCGCCTATCAGCCGGCGAAGGGCGCGGCCTTCGAGGGCCATTGGACCACCAACGCGCCGGGCACGGGCGCCGACTGGGCAATCCTTGCCTGGCCCGACAAGGCGGCGCAGCGAAACGACTGGGCGATCACGATTCCGGATGCGCTCTCCTGGCTTGCCACCCACACGGCGACCGGCAAGGTGATCGGCCTCAAGGATTTCGCGCCGGCCGACCAGCCGCCCTTGCTGCCGCTCCTCTTCTATGGCTTTCGCGTCATGGCCGGGATCGGCTTCGCCTTGTTCTTCCTGATGCTGTGGAGCGTCGTCGTCTGGGTGCGCGGCGGCCTCGCGCCCGAGCGCGCGCCGCGACAGCGCTGGCTGTGGTACGGCTGGATGGCGGCGATCCCGCTCTCTTATCTCGCCGTCGAAGCGGGCTGGGTGATCCGCGAGGTCGGGCGACAGCCTTGGGTCATCTATGGCATCATGCGCACCGCCGCGGGCGCCTCGCGCCTGCCGGCGGCGCCGGTCGGCTACAGTCTCGTTTCGTTCTTCGTCGTCTATGTGGTCCTGTTGACGAGCGTGCTGTGGTTCGCGGCGCGGATCGTGCGGCAGGGACCCGATCTCGAAGTGCCATTGCCCGAAGCCGCGCCGCATTATCAACCGCAGCAAGGTCATCGCACCGGGACCGCCGAAGAGGGACCCTGACACGACCATGGAAGCCACCCTCCATCTCTTCCTCGTCAATGTCTGGCTCGGCTTCCTCGGCCTGTTTCTCGTCCTCTATGTCGTACTCGATGGATTCGATCTCGGCATCGGTGTCTTGTCGCTGTTCGCGCGCGGGGAAGAGCGCCGCAACATCATGGTGGCGAGCCTCGGCAGCGTCTGGGACGCGAATGAGAGCTGGCTCGTGGTGCTGGGCGGCACGCTGTTCGGCGCGTTTCCCTTGGCCTATGGCATCATCTTGAACGCGCTATATCTGCCGCTCGTCACGATGCTGCTGGCGCTCATCTTCCGCGCCGTCGCGTTCGAATTCCGCGAGCATTCGCGGATCAAGATGGGTTGGAACCTCGCCTTCGGGCTCGGCAGCCTCATCGCCGCGATCTGTCAGGGCTTCGCGCTGGGCGGCCTCATCGGCGGCATCACCGTGGCGAAGGGCGCGTTC
>JBOHLV010000168.1:0-18787 GCA_050729815.1 Allostellaceae bacterium | reverse complement strand
GGTGCCGGTGTTCTGGCTCGGCATGATGGCGCTCGTCCTGTTCTATGCCGATCTCGGCTGGGCGGTGGGGCCGGGGCGGATCGATCTTTCCTTTGCCGATTTCGTGCCGCATGTCACCGGCTTCATTTTGATCGACGCGGCGCTGGCGCATAACTGGGCGGCGTGGACGAGCGCGCTTCGGCATCTCGTCCTGCCGGCGTCGGTCTTGGGCTATTTCTCCTTCGCCTATATCAGCCGCATGACGCGCAGCTTCATGCTCGACGCGCTCGGCGAGGAATATATCGTGACGGCGCGGGCGAAGGGGCTGTCGGAGCGCCGCGTCCTTTGGGGCCATGCCTTTCGCAATGTGCGGCTGCCGCTCATCACCGTGATCGCGCTCGCCTATGCCAGCCTTCTCGAGGGCTCGGTCCTGACCGAGACGGTGTTCTCCTGGCCCGGGATCGGGCAGTACATCACGCGCTCCTTGCTCTCGATCGACATGAACGCGGTGCTGGGCGGGACGCTCGTCATCGGCGCCCTCTTCATCTTCGTCAATCTCGTGGCGGATCTCCTCTATCGGCTGCTCGATCCGCGTGCCGCATGACGATCGGCCTTGTACCCAAGCGCGGCTGGCGAAACTGGCTCTCGAGCGACGCGCCGGCGACCCGCACCCAGGCCTCGATCGGCCGCGTCTGGCGCGGCGGCGGAGGCCTGTTGCGTGAGCCGGCGGCGATGACGGGCGGCGCGATCGTGCTTCTTGCCGCGCTTCTCGCGATCGCGGCGCCGCTCCTCGCGCCCAACGATCCCGTGGCGCAGAATTTGGCGCGGCGCCTGTTGCCGCCGGGCGCCGTCGGCCATCTCCTCGGTACCGACGAGCTCGGCCGCGACATCCTTTCGCGCCTTCTCTGGGGCGCGCGGGTGACGCTCGGCATCGTCGCCCTGGTATCGGTGGTGACGGCGCCGATCGGCCTCGTGATCGGCGTCGCCGCCGGCTATGCCGGCGGTTTCATCGAGGCGGCGCTGATGCGCGTGACCGACGTGTTCCTGGCCCTGCCGCGGCTTATCCTGGCGCTCGCCTTCGTCGCGGCGCTGGGGCCGGGGATCGAGAATGCGGTGCTGGCGATCGCGATCGTCGCCTGGCCGCCTTATGCCCGCGTCGCGCGGGCGGAGACGCTGGTGCTGCGCCGCGCCGAATTCATCGAGGCGGCGCGGATGGCGGGCGCTTCGCCTTGGCGCCTCGTGCTGCGCCATGTGCTGCCGCTGTGCCTGCCATCGGTGGTCGTGCGGATGAGTCTCGACATGGCGGGGGTGATCTTGATCGCGGCCGGGCTCGGCTTTCTCGGCCTCGGCGCGCAGCCGCCGACGCCGGAATGGGGCGCGATGATCGCGACCGGGCGCGACTATATGCTCGATCATTGGTGGGTGGCGGCGATGCCGGGCATCGCGATCGCGGTGTTGAGCCTCGGCTTCAACCTTCTCGGCGACGGGATGCGCGACTGGCTCGATCCGAAACGGTCATGACGGTGCCGCTTCTCGCCCTCGACGATCTTCATATCGATGTCGGCGGACGCGAGGCCGTGCGCGGCGTCTCATTCCGGATGGGGCGCGAGCGGCTCGGCATCGTCGGCGAGTCGGGCGCCGGGAAGTCGCTGCTGGGCCGCGCGCTGCTGCGCCTCTTGCCGGCGGGCGCGACCATGACTGCGCGGCAACTCCGCTTCGACGGCATCGATCTTCTGGGGCTCGGCGATAAGGGGCTGAAGCAATTGCGCGGCAAGCGGCTTGCCCTGGTGTTGCAGGACCCGCGCTTTGCGCTCAATCCCGCGATCCCGGCGGGCGAGCAGATCGCCGAGGCGCTGCGCCAGCATCACCGGATGCCGCGGCGAGCGGCCCGGGCCGCGGCGCTGCGCCGTCTCGACGCCGTGCAAATCCGCGATCCCGAGACCGTCTATCGCCGCTATCCGCATCAGCTTTCGGGCGGCATGGGCCAGCGGGTGATGATCGCGATGATGTTGGCGGGCGATCCCGATCTCCTCATCGCCGACGAACCGACCTCGGCCTTGGATGCCAGCGTCGCCGGCGGGATTCTGGCGCTGCTCGATGCCGAGGTGCGCCGGCGCGGCATGGGCATCATCCTCATCAGCCACGATCTCGATCTCGTCGCCGCGTTCTGCGACCGCATCCTCGTGATGCAGGGCGGCGGCATCGTCGAGGTTTGCGCGGCGGCCGATCTCGCCCGGGCGCGGCACCCCTATACCCGCGCGCTCCTGGCGGCGCGGCGCGGCCTCGACGCATGATAGAGGCAGACGGCATTACCGCTCGCCATGGCGATCAGCTCGTCGTCGAGGATGTCTCTTTCACGGTCGCCGCCGGCGAGAGCTTTGGCATCGTCGGCGAATCGGGCTCCGGCAAATCGACGCTGCTGCGCGTGCTGGCGGGGTTGCATCGGGACTGGTCGGGCCGGCTCGTCATCGCCGGGGAAGGGCAGGGACGGCGGCGGCCGCGGGCCTTCGCCCGCGTGGCGCAGATGGTGTTCCAGGACCCTTACGGCTCGCTCCATCCGCGCCAGACGGTGGATCGCCAGCTCGCCGAGCCGCTGCTGGTCCAGGGCTTCGGCTATGACGGCGCGCGCATCCTCGCGGCGCTCGAGGATGTCGGGCTCGAGGCGGCGCACCGCTTTCGCTATCCGCACCAGCTTTCGGGGGGCCAGCGCCAGCGCGTCGCGATCGCGCGGGCGATCATGCTCGAGGTGAAGCTCCTGCTGCTCGACGAGCCGACCTCGGCGCTCGATGCCGTGGTCGAAGGCGAGATTATCGAACTGTTGCGGCGGCTGCGCGCCGAGCACGGCATGAGTTTCGTCCTCGTCAGCCATTCGCTCGCCGTGGTGGCGGCACTGGCCGAGCGGATCGCGGTGATGCGGGATGGCCGCTTCGTCGAGGAGGTCGCGGCGGCGGCGCTGAGGCGCGGCGCGCTCCAATCGCCCTATGGAAGCGAGCTGTTCCTCGCCTCGCGCGGCTTTCGCCGCGCGCCTTAGACCAAATCCCGCTGATCCGAACCGACGGTTCGGCCCAGCGGGACCTCAATCGCCGGCGCTCGCGTCCGCTCGCTTGGCTCCGCGCCATGTGGCGCGCGCTCGCACGTGCTCGCGATACGCATCCCAATGAGTGTCACTCATCGGGATGCGGTATGGGCCCAGCGCCGCTTCAGCCGGGCGCGGTTCGCGGCGAGCCAGTAGAGCGCGATGACGCAGGTGACATTCTCGATCGCGCCCGAGCGCAGCATCGCCATCGCCTCGGCAACCGGCTTCACCACCACCTTGATGTCTTCGCCCTCCTCGGCAACGCCATAAATGCCGCCGGCCGTCCTGGCATCGACCCGGGCGCAATAGAGCATCACCGACTCCGTCGAGCCGCCGGGGCTGGTAAGGACGCGATGCATCGGAAGAAGCTCGCCGGTGAGGGTGATGCCGGCTTCCTCCACGGTCTCGCGCCGCGCGACACCCTCTTCCGTTTCATTGCCGTGATCGACGAGGCCGGCGACCACCTCGATCTGCCAGGGCGAGGCGCCGGCCAATTGTGCCGGCAGTCGGAACTGCTCCACCAGCACCACGGCATCGCGATCCGGGTCATAGAGCAGCACGGCAACCGTGGGGACGCGGCTGAAAACCTCGCGCGACAGCTCCCGGTTCCAGCCGCCGGCATGAAGCCGGTGACGAAAGCGATAGCGGTCGAGGTGGAAATGGCCGCGATAGAGCGGTTCGCCAGGAAGAATTTTCGCGTCGTCCGACATCGCCGCCGGAGCATAGGGGAGGACGAAGCGCGCGCTAAGGATTTTTCGCGGCCGGCCGATGATTCGCGAAAATCGCCCCTTGATTTCGATATGGTTTAGATATATCTAATTCGCGTTATATCGAAATGGAGAGTACCATGTTTCATCATCATCGTATGCAAATGGGCCACGGCGAGGGTTATGGCGAAGGCTACGGCGAAGGCTACGGCCGGCGCTATGCCCGTGGCTTCTTCGGCCAGGGCCATGACCATTGGCGGCACGGCATGCGTGGCGGTCGGGTCTTCGACCATGGCGACCTGCGCTATTTGCTCCTGAAGCTGATCGCCGACAAACCGAGCCACGGCTATGAACTGATCAAGGCGATCGAGGAGGCGTTAGGCGGCGCCTACAGCCCGAGCCCCGGCGTCATCTATCCGACCCTCACCATGCTTGAGGATCTGGGTTATGTCGCGGTCGCGGCCGAGGGCAACAAGAAGCTCTATACCATCACGGCCGAGGGTCAGGCCTTCCTCGACGCCAACCGGGCCCAGGTCGAGGCGGTGTCTCAGCGCCTCGACGAAGCGGGCCGCGTCTTCGGCGGCGGCCGGGCGCCGGAGATCCGCCGCGCGGTTCATAATCTGCGCCTGGCGCTGGCGATGCGGCTGAAGAAGGGAGCCTTGAGCGATGCGCAAATTCAGGTGATCACCGCCGCGCTCGACCGCGCCGCCGGCGAGATCGAACGGGCGTAAGCGATGGCCGAAACCGCGACCGGGATCGAATGCAAGCACCCCGCGGGCGAGTTCGTCCCGGTCGTCGATCGCGCGCGCTGCGAAGGCAAGGAAGATTGCGTCCGCGTCTGCCCCTACAGCGTGTTCGAGATCGGCACTCTCACCGCGGAAGATCGCTCGGAGCTGTCGTTTTTCGGGCGGCTCAAGGCGGCCGCGCATGGCAATCGCCAAGCCTTCGCGGTGCGGGCCGAGCAATGTCATGGTTGCGGCCTGTGCGTCGCCGCCTGCCCGGAAAAAGCGATCAAACTGGCGCGCGCGTGACCCTATGCCTTGGCGAGGCGCTGGATCGCGGTCGAGGCCGCGACCAGACGCTCGCCGACATATGCCTCGTGATTCTCTTCGATCTCGTTCAAGCGATAGAGATAGTTGATCATGATGCCGCAGGATTGCTTCAAGCCGTTGGCCGAATTGTCGGCGAGCCAGTTGAGCTGTTCCATCCGCGCGCCGTTGGCGAGGTGGAAATGCGCCACCGAATCCGCGACCGTGCCGGAGGGGCGCTTCGCGAGATAGAGATAGCGGGCGCAGAGCCGGAGAAGCGGCGCCTTTAGCGCCTGCACCAATTCCGGCTCCTCCTGCCAGCGCGGCCGGGCGAGCAGGCCCGAAAGCTTCTCGCCGGCGAGCGCCGCCGGCAATTCCTGATGCTCGCCGGGCAGCAGAATATCTTCGTCCTTGGTCATTTCCTTGTCGAGCCAGGCGCGAAAGCCGGGGATCGGCGACAAGGTGGCGAAGGTCTTCAGGTGCGGCAGCTCGGTATGAAGCCGTTCGGCGACGCGCTTGATGAGGAAATCGCCGAGGCTGATGCCGGAAAGTCCGCGCTGGCAATTCGAGATCGAATAGAAGATCGCGGTGTCCGCGGTGTCGGGATCGCCCAGGGGCGCGCTCATATCGAGGAGGGTGCGGACGTTCGCCGCCATGCCCTTCACCAGCGCCACCTCGACGAAGATCAGCGGCTCCTCCGGCATGCGCGGATGGAAATAGGCAAAGCACCGCCGGTCGGGATCGAGCCGGTTCTTCATGTCGGCCCAGTTGCGCACCCGATGCACCGCCTCGTACCGGGCGAGCCGCTCCAGGAGCGCGGCCGGCGAATTCCAGGTGATGCGCTGCAATTCGAGGAAGCCGATATCGAACCAGCTCGCGAGCAGGTTCTTCAGATCGCCCTCGAGGCCGGCCAACCCCTTATCGGTGCGCGCGAGCGCCATCAGTTCGGCGCGCAAATCGACCAGGAACTTCACCCCCTCGGGGAGGGCGTTGAAATGGGTTAGGAGCTTGACCCGCGGCGGCTCCAACGCCTCACGCAATTGCTGCTCGAGGGCCTGGCGTTCGTCGCGCCCCGATTCGATAAGGCGCCGGCACAAGGCGTCGACAGTGCCGCGATCGATATCGAACTCGCTCGCCAGCACGGAGAGGAAACGCTCACGCCCGGTATCGTTCAAGGCAAGATAGATACGGCCGAGATCGGCGGAGCGGGCGCGGGCCGCGACTTCGCCGCCGCGGCCCTCGAGGCAATCCTTGAGGCGCTGGCGCAGCCGCTCGACATCGTCGCGCGGCAACTCCGGCCGCGGTGAGGCGCCGCTGCGCGTCGAGACGGCGATATCTCGCCAGGCAAGGCGCAACGAGCGCAGATTGTCGAGGGTGCGGTCGACGACGCCGTCGAGAAAGCCGGTCCGTTCGCTCATGGCCAGCGGAGATTAGCCCTAACTCAATGTCAAGACGAGGGCATTGCCGTGACTTTTAACCGATGCAGGACGCTGGGCAGGCATTCGATCAGATCGTCGGCAACGAGGCCGGGGCCGAATTGGCGCGCCGCCTCGCCATGAAGCCAGGTGGCGGCCGATGCGGCGCGGAACGGATCGAGCCCTTGCGCCAGGAGGCCGACCACCAAACCAGACAGGACATCGCCGCTGCCGGCGGTGGCGAGGTCGGCGGGCGCGTTGCCGTTGATGACGGCGCGGCCGTCGGGCGCGGCGATCACGCTATCGTGTCCTTTCAAGATGATCACCGCGCCGCTTTCCTTTGCGGCGGCGCGGGCGCGGGCAAGCTTGTCGCCCGTCGCCTTGAAAAGTCGGGCGAATTCGCCCTCATGCGGGGTCATGACGGTGGGGCCGGTGATCGCGGCGAACAGAAGCTTCGGGTGGGGCGCGAATACCGTGACGGCATCGGCATCGAGCACCACGGCGCGTTTGGCGAGAAGCGCCGCCAGCGCCCGGTCGCGGGTCGCCTCATCGACCCCGGCGCCGGGCCCGATCAGCACCGCATTGCGGCGTGGATCGGCGAGGAGCGCGACGAAATCGTTGAGGCCCCGGGTCGGCCGCACGATGGTATGGGTGAGCGACGCGGCATAGATGGGCCAGGCGGATTGGGGTGCGGCCAGCGTCACCATGCCGGCGCCGACCCGCGATGCCGCCCGGGCGCTGAGCCGGGCTGCGCCGGTCATCATCGCACCGCCCGCAATCAGCACCTCGCCGCGGCGGTATTTGTGGGTGTCGGAAGCGGGCCAGGGATAGGCATCGAGCCACAGGGCCGGGCCGTTCTCGAAGGTCGCGGGCGCAACCCGGCGCAAGGCGGCGGGCGGCATGCCGATATCGTCGAGCACGATCTCGCCGCACAGCATTCGGCCGGGCATCAGGAGATGCCCCGGTTTCTTGCGGAAGAAGGTGACGGTGAGGGCGGCGCGCGGCGCAATGCCGAGCACGGCGCCGGTCGCGCCATCGACCCCCGACGGCACATCGACCGCGACCACCGGAATCTCGGCATTGTTGAGCGCCTCGATCACCCGCGCCGGCTCGCCGGCGATGGCGCGGCCGAGACCGGCGCCGAAGATCGCATCGACCACCAGTTCGACCCCGCCCAGCACCGATGGGGTCAGATGCTCGATCTCGCCCGTCCAGAGCTTGGCATGATGCGCCGCCGCGCCATGAAGCTTCGCCCGCTCGCCCAAAAGACCAAGCCGGACGCGATAACCGGCCGCCGCGAGATGGCGCGCCGCGACGAAGCCGTCGCCGCCATTGTTGCCAGGGCCGCACAGCACCGCGACCGGGCGCGGCCGCGGCCAGCGCCGCCGGATCGCCTCGGCCACCGCGCGGCCGGCATTCTCCATGAGTTCGATTTCCGGCACGCCCTCGGCAACGCCGGCGCGATCGACCGCGCCCATCTCCGCCGGCGTCAGGAGCGCGTTGTCGGTCGGGGTCATCCCTCGGGCACCCCGGCCCTGCGCATCCCGTCGACGAAATACTCCTGCTCCGAGTCGCCACCGATATTGGCGAACGGCAGGACGACGATACTGAGGCGCGGCGCTTCACATTTATTTCCACCCCGACGAAAGTCGGGGTCCACAGTGGTCGAAGGCGCGGCGTCGGATGAGTGGACCCCGGCTTTCGCCGGGGTGGTACGGGCATTTTGGGGACAAAGGGCATAAACCCGGACCGGGCGGGCGATGTTCTTCAACGCCTTGTCGCCGAGGTCAGTGAAGGTCTCTTCCATCCGGTCGCGCACCTGGCGCGAGGCGTCTTCGGAAAGGCAGATGCCGCCCGGCTCCGCGATGCCTTCGAGCCGCGTGGCGATGTTGACGCCGTCGCCGAGGAGGTCGCCGTCTTCCTCCACCATCACGTCACCCAGATGAATGCCGACCCGGAACGCGATCCGCTTCTCGCTAACGAAATCGTCATTACGGCGGGTCATGGCGCGCTGCACGTCGATGGCGCAGCGTGCGGCATCGACGACGCTGGCGAATTCGACCAAAAGGCCGTCACCGGTGGTTTTGAAGATGTGGCCGTCATGATGGGCGATCGCCGGATCGATCAACTCGGTGCGCAGGCGCCGCAGGCGATGAAGCGTGCCTTCCTCGTCGGCGCCGGTGAGCCGGCTGAAGCCGGCCACGTCGGCCGCGAGTATCGTGGTCAGCCTGCGCCTTGAACGATCCCGGGCCACCCGCAACTCCCCAGAGTGGACCCTACCATAGCGACGAAAGCCGCTGCTATCGAAACGCGGCTACTCCCGGGTCGCGACGCCCTTGTCCTTCATGAGGTCCTGAAGCTCGCCGGCCTCATACATCTCGCGGATGATGTCGCAGCCGCCGACGAACTCGCCCTTGACATAGAGCTGTGGGATGGTCGGCCACTGGGAGAATTCCTTGATGCCCTGGCGCAGCTCGGGGTCGGCCAGCACGTCGACGCCTTTGAACTTGACCCCAATCTGGGTCAGGATCTGCACCACCTGGGCGGAGAAGCCACATTGCGGAAAGACCGGCGTGCCCTTCATGAAGAGCAGGACCTGGTTCTGGTCGATATTGTCCTTGATGCGGTCGTGGACGGGACTGGCGGTTGTCGTCATCGGAATTTCCTTTCGCGGAAAACGGGCTAATCTTGCGGCGCGGCGGTTTGGAGGGCAAGGGCGTGAAGCGCATTGCCGACATGGCCTTGGAGCGCCTGATACACCATCTGATGTTGCTGCACCCGGCTCTTGCCCTTGAAGGCGGCGGACACGACCAGGGCGGCATAATGGTCGCCGTCGCCGCGCAAATCCTCGATCGTGACCTGCGCATCGGGCAGGCCCTCTTTGATCAGTGTTTCGATCGTCGCCGGGTCGAGCGCCATGTTTTATATCCTCAAGGTGCCGCCATATAGGCCGGAAACCAGGATTCGTTGAGCCGCCGAAGTTCCACGACCGATATGGCACCGGCCCCTGCCACTGTCAATTGAGCGTCGGTGACCCGGCCGAGGCGCAGTGCCGGAACGCCGGCCGTTTCGGCCGCGGCCAGCACCATCGCCGGGTCCGCCGTCTCGATGAGATAGCGCGCCTGGTCCTCGCCGAAGAAAAACGCATGCGCGGGAAGGGCGCTCGGCGGCGATTCGATCTCGGCGCCCAGCCCGCCGGCCATCGCCATCTCGGCGAGCGCGACCAGCAGCCCGCCATCCGAGAGGTCATGCGAGGCGGCGACCCGGCCAGCCGCGATCTCGGCCCGGACGAAATCGCCATTGCGCTTTTCGGCGGCAAGATCGACCGGCGGCGGCGCGCCCTCGTCGCGATGGTGGAGTTCGCGCAGATAGAGCGAAGCGCCGAGATGGCCCTTGGTCTCGCCGATCAGGATCAGCGCGTCGCCTTCCCGCTTCAATGCCAGGGTGACGGATTTCGCCGCGTCTTCGATGAGGCCGACACCGCCGATCACCGGAGTCGGCAGGATGCCGGTGCCGTTGGTCTCGTTATAGAGCGAGACATTGCCGGAAACGATCGGATAGTCGAGTGCGCGGCACGCCTCGCCGATCCCTTCGATGGCGCCGACGAGCTGGCCCATGATCTCCGGGCGCTCGGGATTGCCGAAATTGAGATTGTCGGTGACGGCCAAGGGCAGGGCGCCGACCGCGGTCAAATTGCGCCAGCTTTCGGCTACCGCCTGCATGCCGCCGCGCCGCGGATCGGCGGCACAATAGCGCGGCGTCGAATCGGTCGTCAGCGCCAACGCCTTCCGGGTATCGCCGGGCAACAAGACGACCGCCGCGTCGCCGCCCGGCCGTTGCAGGGTCCGGCCCAGCACGAGATGGTCATACTGCTCCCAAATCCATCGTTTCGAGGCGAGATCGGGACAGAAGATCAGTTTCTTCAACGCATCGATGACAGGCAGGGCCGGCACGTCCGATCGTTCGGCCCGCGGCGGCGCGACCGGCCGATAGGGCCGATCGTAAAGCGGCGCCTCGGTGACGAGCGGGCCGACCGGCAGATCGGCCGCGACCGCGCCATCTTTCCGCAAGACGAGGCGGCCGGTCTCGGTGACGCGGCCGATGATGGCGAAATCGAGCTCCCATTTCTCGAAGACGCGCCGCGCCTCGGCCGCACGCTCTGGCCGCACGATCATCAACATGCGCTCCTGGCTTTCGGAGAGCATGATCTCGTAAGCATTCATCCCGGTTTCGCGCACCGGCACCTGGTCCAGATCGAGCTCAATGCCGAGCCCGCCTTTTCCCGCCATTTCGATGGAAGACGAAGTGAGTCCCGCCGCGCCCATATCCTGGATCGCGACGATGGCATCGCCGGCCATGAGTTCGAGACAGGCCTCGATCAGCAGCTTTTCGGTGAAGGGATCGCCGACCTGGACCGTCGGGCGTTTCGCCTCCGCATCCTCGCTGAATTCCGCCGAGGCCATGGTGGCGCCGTGGATGCCGTCGCGCCCGGTCTTGGCGCCGACATAGATGACGGGATTGCCCGGCCCCGCCGCCGCCGAATAGAAAATCCGGTCGGCGCGGGCAATGCCGACGGTCATGGCATTGACCAGGATATTGCCGTCATAGCTCGGGTCGAAATTACATTCGCCGCCGACCGTCGGTACCCCGACGCAATTGCCATAAAAGCCGATTCCCGCGACCACCCCGGCGATGAGATGGCGCGTCTTCGGATGGTCCGGCGTGCCGAACCGCAAGGCATTGAGATTGGCGATCGGCCGTGCGCCCATGGTGAAGACATCGCGCAGAATCCCGCCGACCCCGGTCGCCGCGCCTTGGAAGGGCTCGATGAAGGAGGGGTGGTTGTGCGATTCCATCTTGAAGATGACGGCATCGCCATCACCGATATCAATGACGCCGGCATTCTCGCCCGGCCCGCAAATGACGCGCGGTCCCGTGGTCGGCAGGGTCTTCAGCCATTTGCGCGACGATTTGTAGGAGCAATGCTCGCTCCACATCACCGAAAAGATGCCGAGCTCGGTGAGGTTCGGCGCCCGGCCGAGGATTTTTTCCGCCCGGGCATATTCTTCCGGCGTCAGGCCGTGCTGGGCAATGATCTCGGGCGTGATCAACCGAGCGCCTCCGCGAGGCCCTGGAAAAACCCGATGCCGTCGGTGTTGCCAAGAAGTGGATCGGTCGCGTCCTCGGGATGCGGCATCAGGCCGAGGATGCGGCGGCGCTCATCGAAGATGCCGGCGATGTTGCGGGCCGAGCCGTTGGCGTTCGCCGCGTCGGTCACGGCGCCATCGGCATCGCAATAGCGAAACGCGATCCGGCCCTCGCCGTCGAGCCGGTCGAGTGTCGCGTCGTCGGCGAAATAATTGCCGTCGTGATGCGCGACCGGCGTCCGGATCACCTGGCCGGATTTGTAGCCCCTGGTAAAAATGCTGTCGCTGGTCTCGACCCGAAGATGGACATCGTGGCAATGGAATTTCAAGGTGCGGTTGACGAGCAGCGCGCCCGGCAGGATGTGCGCCTCGGTCAGGATCTGAAAACCGTTGCAGATGCCGAGGAGCGGCGTGCCGGCCCGCGCCCGCGCCGCGACCTCGCGCATGATCGGCGAATGCGCCGCGATCGCGCCGCAACGCAGGTAATCGCCATGCGAAAAGCCCCCCGGAATGACGATCAGGTCAAGCTTCGGCAATTCCGTGTCGCGATGCCAGATTTTGAGGGGCGCCGTGCCGATGGTGCGGCGCAGGGCGTCGAACACATCCTGTTCGCGATTGGAGCCGGGGAAGAGAACGATACCGGCGCGCATGGGTGCTCAGGCTTCAAGCTCGATGCGATAGCTTTCGACGACGGTATTGGCGAGAAGCCGGCGGCACATCGCTTCGAGCGTGACGCGGGCCTGGGCCTCATCGGTTTCGGCGAGGTCGAGATCGATCACTTTGCCCTGGCGCACTTCGCCGACGCCGGTAAAACCGAGCGTGGCGAGGGCATGCGCGATCGCTTTCCCTTGCGGGTCGAGCACGCCCTCCTTCGGCAGGATATGGACCCGCGCCTTCACTGTAGCGTATCGGAGGTGCGAGCGTCGGCCGGGCCGACCTCGGGCAGGATGCCGAGCCGCCGCGCGACCTCCTGATAGGCCTCTTCGACCTGGCCGAGATCGCGGCGAAAGCGATCCTTGTCCAGTTTCTCGTTGGTCTTGCTATCCCAAAGCCGGCAATTGTCAGGACTGATCTCGTCGGCGAGCACGATTCGGTTTTCGCCCTTGTCATAGAGCCGGCCGAATTCGAGCTTGAAGTCGATAAGCCGGATGCCGATGCCGATGAACAGGCCGGAGAGGAAATCGTTGATCCGAAGCGCCATCTGCATCATATCGTCGAGCTCGTGGGTGTTGGCCCAGCCGAACGCGGTGACGTGCTCTTCGGAGACGAGCGGATCGCCCAAGGCGTCGCTCTTGAAATAATATTCGACGATGGAACGGGTGAGCGGCGCGCCTTCCTCGAGGCCGAAGCGTTTCGCAAGCGAGCCTGCGACGACATTGCGGACCACCACCTCGAGCGGGATGATTTCGACCGCACGGACCAATTGCTCGCGCATATTGAGCCGGCGCATGAAATGCGTCGGCACGCCGATCTCGGCGATGCGCAGCATCAAGTACTCGCTGATGCGGTTGTTGAGGACCCCCTTGCCGGTAATGGTGCCGCGTTTCTGGTTGTTGAAGGCAGTGGCGTCATCCTTGAAATACTGGACGATCGTTCCTGGCTCCGGCCCCTCGAACAGAACCTTGGCCTTGCCTTCGTAAATCTGTTTGCGTCGGGACATGCCCGGACCTCGCTCGAAGGGAAAACCCTCTATAGCAAGCGCGGCCGCCGGAAACAATGCGGTCGAACCGAATGGCCGCTAGGGGCGATGCTCCGCGCACGGTGGAACGACGGCGGCGGCATCGTCGGCCCGGCCTTCGATTAGGCGCGCTGAGGGCCGTGAAGCGCGCCGCCTCATCACGCTTTTTTCGGTCCGTACAACATGCACCAGCCCGTCGGGATGATTCGCCCCGCGACGAGGGCACAGGAATGGGGTGGCTGGAAATGCGTGCAGTTGGCACAGGTTTGCTTGCCGTGGGGATGCGTCTGGTAATGCACGATGGTTTTCGCGATCTTCTTTTGGGCGGCGGCCACGGCCCTGCCCGCCGACGCCACCACCGCGCCGAAGGCAAGGAATTGGAGCGCGGCGGTCAACGCTTGGCGGCGCGAGGGTGCCAGCGCGCGTTGCGCTGGGGTTTCGATCGGATTGGCTCGCGGATTTGGCTCTTTCACATCGTGCCTGTCGAATGTCACCGGGTCCTTGGGCTTTTTCGTCACGATTCCCACCATAGCAGACTCCTTCTTTCCCTTCTTGCAACGCCGAGCTTACACTCCACTCCTACCATCTTTGAAGGGCTAAAGAGGTTACAGCTCGTTCATGAAAGAAGGCTCGCTGCACAGTGCCGCAGGCACCGGGCGGCCGGCCTTCCTTGTCGGGATATCCCCTGCGATCGCCCAATCGGTGCCACAATCCTCCTCGAATTTCGCGGATGACCGATCGGTGGCAAAACCCGCCGGCGACGGTTCGGTGTTGGAAAGGCGAGCTGGGGGCGGTGATGATCTCGGGCGTGATGGTAGGCGGGCGGCGCGGGACCGTGCGGCGCAGGGTGCGATGGTGGACAATTCTGAGCGGCGTGATCCTCGCCATGCCGGTCGCCGCCTGCACCATGGCGCCACGCGGCATGCCGGCGACGACCCCGGCGCCGGCGCCGCCAGCCGAATCGTTCCATCTGGCGCCGGGGCAGGGGGCGGTCGGCGCGGTCGCGCACTACCGCATCAGGCACGGCGACATCTTCCCCGATCTCGCCCGGCGGTTCGACCTCGGCTATACCGCGCTGGCGGCGGCCAATCCCGGCGTCGATCCGTGGCGGCCCGGCGATGCCCGCCGGATCATCGTCCCGGCGCGCTTCGTCCTGCCGCGGGCGCCCCATCGCGGCATCGTCGTCAATTTGGCGCAATGGCGACTCTACTATTTCCGGCCGGGCGGCAGCCGGGTCGAGACCCATCCCGTCGGGCTCGGTGTCATCGGACGGACGACGCCGCTCGGCGTAACGCGGGTCGTGCGCAAGGAGCCGCACCCGACTTGGCGTCCGCCCCCCGATATCCGCGCCGCGGAACACCTTCCGGCCGCGATCCCGCCCGGGCCGGATAATCCGCTAGGCGATTACGCCCTCCATCTCGGCTGGCCGAATTATCTGATCCACGGCACCAACAAGCCCGACGGTGTCGGCCGCAATGTCAGTCATGGCTGCATTCGTCTTTATCCCGAGGACATTGCGCGGCTCTTCGCCGAGGTCCGGGTTGGAACCCCGGTGCGCGTCGTCGATCAGCCGGCAACCGCGGGATGGGAGGGCGACCGGCTCTATCTCCAAGTCTTTCCGACGAAGCGCCAGACCGAGGCGATCGATATCGAGCAGCGGGTAAAATTCGCGCCCGCGCCCGTGCGCGCCGTGCGGCGGGTGGTGCGGCGGGCGGCCGGCCGCTTTGCGCGGCTCGTCGATTGGCGCCGCGTCGATCGTGCGGCACGGGCGCGCACCGGCATAGCGGTGGTGGTGGCCGACCGCGCGGTCGAAGCCCGGCGCTGACACGGGCGAGCCATCCCCCCTCGTGCGTCTGACGCATAGGCCCATCGGGCGCGTCAGGCGTGCGCCGAGGCCGCGGGATCGGGTAAGGTAACGACAGCCGATCCAATCCCAGGAGCCTCACGACATGACTGACGCCCAACCCTATACGCCGCCCAAAATCTGGGCCTGGAACAAGGAAAGCGGCGGCCGCTTCGCCAGCATCAACCGCCCGATCGCCGGCCCGACCCAGGACAAGGCGCTGCCGGTCGGCAAGCACCCGCTACAGCTCTATTCGCTGGCGACGCCCAACGGCGTCAAAGTCACGGTGATGCTGGAGGAGCTGCTGGCGGCCGGCCATCGCGGCGCCGAATACGATGCCTGGCCGATCCGGATCGGCGATGGCGATCAGTTCGGCAGCGGCTTCGTCGCCGTCAATCCCAATTCCAAGATCCCGGCGCTCCTCGACCGCAGCGACGCGACGCCGGTCCGGCTCTTCGAATCGGGGGCGATCCTGCTCCATCTCGCCGAGAAGTTCGGCGCCTTCGTGCCACGGGAGCCGGCGGCACGGGCCGAATGCCTCTCCTGGCTCTTCTGGCAGGTCGGCAGCGCGCCCTATCTCGGCGGCGGCTTCGGCCATTTCTATGCCTATGCGCCGGTCAAGATCGAATACGCCATCGACCGCTTCGCGATGGAAGTGAAGCGCCAGCTCGACGTGCTCGACCGCCGCCTCGGCGAAAGCGAATACATCGCCGGCGCGGACTATACCATCGCCGATATGGCGATCTGGCCGTGGTACGGGCTCCTGGCGCTGGACGGCGTCATGTACAATAATTCGGGCGAGTTCCTGTCGGTCGCGGAGTACAAGCACGTCCGCCGCTGGGCCGCGGCGATCGCGGAGCGGCCAGCAGTGAAGCGTGGACGGATGGTGAACCGCCTCTTCGGCGAGCCGTCGGGGCAACTCCATGAGCGTCACGATGCCGGCGATTTCGACACGAGGACGCAGGACAAGATCGCGCCCGGCGGCTAGCGTCGCGGGCCGACCTAAAAACATAACATGGTTTGACAGAAATTGAGGTTCGGCATAGCGTTTTGTCCAATGATGACAGCGGCGTGGCGGTTACCGTCGGCGCATGCCGGCGGCTAACCCAGCCATTGCGCCCATGGGGGGAGTGGTACGGCATGGCTGAGACGCAGACCATCGACGTTTCGCGCATCATCGACGAGCGCAAGATCACCGCCTTCAATTGGGGCCTCGTGATCTTTTCCTTCTTCGTGATTTTGTTCGACGGCTACGACATCGGCACGATTTCGTTCGCCGGGCCGCATATGCTGCATGAGTGGCACCTGCCGATGTCGGACATGGGCTTGGCGATCAGCTCCGGCCTATGGGGCATCCTGATCGGCTCGCCGATCTTCGGCTTCGTCGGCGACCGCTGGGGCCGCCGGATCGCGATTGCCATGTCGACCGTGATCTACGGCATCTTTTCGCTGTCCGTGGTGTGGGCCGGCTCGCTCGACACGGTCATCTATTTGCGCTTCTTCGCCGGGATCGGCATCGGCGGCCTCCTGCCCAACCTCATCGCGCTCAATGCCGAATACGCACCGAAGCGCATGCGCGCGACGCTGATCATCATCATGTTTTGCGGCATCACCCTCGGCGGCGGCGTGCCGGGCCTGTTCGCGGCCAGCATCGTACCGGTCTATGGCTGGCGGCTTCTGTTCTGGATCGGCGGCATCCTGCCGATCGTGATGGGAATCCTGGTGTTCCTGCTGATGCCGGAATCGATCAAGTTCATGGTCGTCAACAACAAGCCGCGAGAACGCATCGTCGCCGCCATGCGCAATCTGGTGGCCGGTTTCTCAGCCCCGGCCGACGCGCAATTCAAAATCCGCGACGAGAAGGAATATAAGGGCTTCAATCCAAAATATCTTTTCAGCGACGGGATGGCCGGCCTCACCATCACCTTGTGGATCTGCTTCATCGCCAATCTGATGACGTTCTATTTCATCGTCGGCTGGCTGCCGATCGTACTGCCGGCGGCGCATATTTCGATTACCGAGGCGGCGTTCGCGGGGTTCGTCTTCCAGTTGGGCGGCACGATAGGCGGCCTCGCCCTGGCGCGACCGATCGACACCAAAGGGCTGATGCCGGTGCTGGTGCTGTTCATCGTCGGGATCCCGATCATTGCGCTCATCGGTTTTATCGGGCTTCAGGCCGAGGCGTTGCTGTTCCTCATGGTCTCGCTCGCCGGCTTCTGTACGCTGGGCTTGCAATTCGGACTGAATGCCGCCTCGGCCCTCATCTATCCGACGGCATTCCGCTCGAACGGTTCGGGCTGGGCGTTCGCGATCGGGCGCTTCGGCGCGGCGACGGGGCCGCTGATCGGCGCCGCGCTCATTGCCGGCGGGATGCCGGTACGCTGGCTTTATGTTTGCGGCGCGGTGCCGTTCATCATCGGCGCGATCTCGGCGGTGTGGCTGATGCGATACTACTATCGGCGCTTCTCGGGCGGACTCGGTGGCGCGCACGACACCTACGCGGCAGCGGCGGCGGGGAAGCCCAGTTAGGGCCGATCAGATCAGGCCCATGCTCTTGAGGCTGGCATGGTGGCCGCGTCCCACGATGACATGATCGTGGAGGGCGATGCCGACGGCGCGGAGCGCCTGCGCGATCATCTTCGTCGTCTCGATGTCGCCGCGTGACGGGGTTGTATCGCCGGACGGGTGATTGTGGATCAACATACCAAAGGACACATTTTCTTTATTTTTCAATACATTACAGATTCTCTGAAACCAACAGGGGCCGTTAATTGGTATCTGAGGTGCGTGACTGGTCGTGATGGATAATCCCTGATCAGCCAGGATATTTGATGATACTCCACGGTCACGCCGGATCACGGATTTTCGCATCCTGAGTTTCGTCATATCGCCCCGCGCGCGACTGGGACAGCCAAACACGATAATCGTGCTCAACCGGCCGAAGCATATTCCTCCGGCGGCAGAGAGCGGGAGGGTCTGCAAACCACGAGATTGGATTTGTCCCAGCGATTCGAGTTCGCTGACGGGATAGAGGATCGCCTTTCCGATTTTGATGAAGGACGGTCCGATACGGATGGTTCTCCAATTCTGCAGTGTGCCTTCGCTGATCTGGGGGGGATGTCCCGACCGCTGTTGAAAATGTGAGGTCGGCGTTGCTCGCCTTGAGCCGGTAGGCTCGGGGTGTTGACTCCAACGAAGGAAAGCAACGCCATGAAGGAAACTACCACAACGGCCACCGGTATGCCGGCGGCAATCGTCGAAGAGGCCTGGCAAGAGGTCGGCGCGAGCTTCGAGCGCTTCTGCCTGACGGCGGGTATCGCCACCTTGGCCAACATGATGGAGGAGGATGCGTTACGGCTGTGCGGCCCGCGCTATGGCCGTGCCGCGGGCAAGGCGGGACACCGCTGGGGCAAGACCATGGGCAAGGTCGGCTTCCATGGCGGCAAGGTCGAGATCGAACGCCCCCGGGTGCGTGCCCGCGTCGGTGGCGAGGTGCCGTTGCCGAGTTGGGAGACGGCCCAGGCCGAGGACTTGCTGGGAAAGTGGGCGCTGAACCTGATGCTGATCAACGTCTCGACGCGCAAGTTCGGTCGGGCTGTCCGCCTGCCGGAAGGCGACGTGCCCGCGCCCAAGCGAGCATGGCTGTCCAAGTTGGCGGTGTCGCGCCGGTTCGTGGCGCTATCGGCCGAGCGCATGACGGAATGGATGGCGGCCGACCTGTCCAAGCTGGACCTGCTGATCATCCAGATCGACGGCGTCCACATCGAGGAGGAGTTGATGTTGCTGCCCGCCGTCGGCATCGACGGCGCCGGCGACAAGCACCCGCTTGGCGTGATCGAGGGAGCCACCGAGAATGCCTCCGTGGTGCAGGCTCTCCTGGACAATTTGGTCGGGCGGGGCCTCGATCCGACGGT
>JBOHLV010000167.1:0-3383 GCA_050729815.1 Allostellaceae bacterium | reverse complement strand
CGAGCAAACGCAGCAAATGCCGTCCGGCGGGCCGTCATCGACAAGAAGGCTGGCCAGGTCACCGCATGGAGCATGCTGGCCCAAGCACCCCTTCGCTCGCTTCATCGAACATCACCTTTCCACCATGAATTCAGGGGACATAATACTTAATTCTTGCGATCCTTGGGTTTGGGGCGCTCGCGGGTTACGGGTTGCCGCGTGGTCCAGTCGCAGACGTGCGCCTCTGCAAATCTTCTTGACAACGTTCCTCGTTTGTTCATGATGGAGTTGTTCGGGGCGATTGCGGTGACGGCACCGCGGAAAGGAGGGTCGGACAAAAATTTATTTCGCCGAACGAAGCCAATTTCGTGAGTGATTTCAAGGAAATTCGGCCTAAAAACGAAGCCAATATGAGGCCAATACGAAGCCAATATCGCACCGTCGGGCGCGGCGCCGGCGGCGGATCGGCGGGTTTAACGCCTCCTCTGCGCGGCTTGGGTATGCCGCGTCCCGATGAGCATGACCCGTCGGGATGCGGTATCGCGAGCAAGTGGTGGTCGGGTCTGTCAGCGCTGTTCACCGGCGATTGCCGCCTTGCCATTCGGGAACGCACTTCCCTCGATCCACATGCGATGCAGAATGACGGCGAGCTTGCGAGCGACCGCCCCTTGGGGCGCGCTTCGGGCCGATCTTCCGGATAAGCTTCACCCCCCAGGCATTGAGACGCGACCAGCGGCTGACCGTGGTCAGCAAGACATTGGCTACCTCATACAAGAGATGGCGCGCCAAGCCGTCGTCACATTTGGAAGACGTGCCCGTCACGATCGACTTCGCCCGATTGGAGTCGCGGCGCCAGCTCAAGATAGGCGCCAACATCGCGCGAATGCCGGGGTCGGGTGGGATCGGCGGCGGCGGTAAAGTCCGACGCCGTCAACGGCCCGACGCCGGGGACTGTCATCACCCGGCGCATCGTCGTGAAACTGCGACCGCTGCCCGTCGTCACCTCAGCGGTCGATAATCGGGGCAACGACGTGATTGCATTGGCGCCGAGATGCGATTCAAGGTGGCATGACGCGCGACGGACGCGGGCTCGGGCTCGACCATGCTACCTTGGAGACGATCCGCTTGATAGCCGTCGACCACCGTTGACCCCGGCCGGTCGTCCCCCTACATCTTGGGCCGCCATGCCAAAACCCTGCCGCCCATGATCACCGAACTCAACGAGCGCAGCCGCGAGATCTTTCGGATGATCGTCGAGTCCTATGTCGAGACCGGCGAGCCGGTCGGCTCGCGCACCCTGTCGCGCAAGGGCAGGCTCGAACTGTCGCCGGCAACCATCCGCAATGTCATGGCCGACCTCGAAGAGGCGGGCCTGCTGTTCGCGCCCCACACGTCGGCGGGCCGGCTGCCGACCGAGGCCGGGTTGAAGCTGTTCGTGAACGGCCTCCTCGAGATCGGCGGGCTCAGCGAGGAGGAACGCGGCGCCATCGACAGCCGCTGTGCCGCGGCGGGGCGCAGCTTCGCCGAGGTGCTGGAGCAAGTCTCGACGACGCTGTCGGGCCTGTCGCGCTGTGCCGGGCTGGTGCTGGCGCCGCGCATGGAGCGGCCGTTGAAGCATGTCGAGTTCGTGCCGTTGTCGCCGGGCCGCGCCCTCGTGGTGCTGGTGACGGAGGACGGGCTCGTCGAGAACCGCCTCATCGAGGTGCCGATCGGCACGCCGCCTTCGACCCTGGTGCAGGCCGGAAATTATCTGAGCTCGCGGCTCGTTGGCCGCACCGTCGCCGAGGCGCGCGAGGCGATCGCCGAGGAGGTGAAGACCAACCGCGCCGAGCTCGACGAGCTGACGGGCAGGCTGGTGACGGCCGGTCTCGCCTCCTGGGGTGGCGGCGGCGCCGGAACGGCGCTCATCGTGCGCGGCCAAGCCAAACTCCTCGAAGATGTGACCGCGATCGCCGATCTCGAACGACTGAGGGCCCTCTTCGATGCCTTGGAGACGCGCGAGGCGATGGTGCGCCTCCTCGATGCCGCCAGCGATGCCGAGGGCGTGCAGATCTTCATCGGCGCCGACAACCCGCTGTTCGGCGTCACCGGCTGTACCGTGATCGTCGCCCCTTATGTCGACCGGCACGAGCAAGTCGTCGGCGCGATCGGCGTGATCGGTCCGACCCGTATCAACTATGCCCGGATCATTCCGCTCGTGGATTACACCGCACGGGTGATCGGGCGCATCCTGGGATGACATCGGAATAGCCAGCATGAACGACGAAGAAATAGAAAACGGCGGGACACCGGCGCCGGAACCGGCGGCGGCCGGCCTCGAGGAAAGACTGGCCGAGACCGAGGCGGCGCTTGCCGAAACCAAGGACAGGCTGCTCCGCGCTCTGGCCGAGTCGGAGAATATCCGCCGCCGCGCCCAGCGCGAGCGCGAGGAAGCGGGCCGCTATGCCGCCACTTCCTTCGCCAAGGATTTGCTCAATGTCGCGGACAATCTGCGCCGTGCGCTCGCCGCCGTGCCGGAGGACAGCATGGCAGATCCGGTAGCCAGGAATCTCCTCGCCGGCGTCGCCGCCACGGAGCGCGAATTGCTGGCGGCGTTCGAGCGCCACGGCATCCGCCGGATCGATCCCGATGGCGAGCGCTTCGACCATAATTTTCATCAGGCAATTTACGAGGTCGAGGAATCGGGCCAGCCCGCCGGCACCATTGTCAGCGTGTTGCAACCGGGCTATCTGCTGCATGACCGCCTACTGCGCCCGGCGATGGTGGCGGTCGCCAAGGGCGAATCGCGGCCGGCGGTTGAACCAGATTCCAGCGAATAGCCCGCAACATTTGTACGGCAATTGAGCAATTGTTAACGTCGCGGTAAGCCCTCGCGACTAGAACCGTCACCGTGCGGGTCCGCCATTGGGGGGATCCGATCGGCTTCAACAGGCCTCCAATGGGAGACGGAAATGATCAGCTATTACGTAACGAAGTTGCTCGGCGACAAGAAGGGCGTGACCGCGATGGAATATGCTCTGATTGCCGCCTTGGTCGCAGTCGTCATCATCGGTGCCGTCAGCATGCTGGGCTCCAGCATCAGCACGGTATTCTCGACGGTCGCCAATACCATCTGACCGGCTTTTTTGTGCAAGCGGCGGCGCGTCTGTCGCGCTGCCGCTTTGCCAATCCTTCGCAGCGCCATCCTATGATTAACGAGGCGGCGGTTTTGCGCGGCCTCGTTAACGAATTCCCTTTGGCAAATGTCCAGGAATGTCTCTAAATAAGCGAATGTCTTTAGATAAATAGACATTAAAGGTAGTTGATGAATCGGTTTAGTTCATCAAACGTCGCAAATTCTTGATGACATTCCCTAAGGGGGAGAAAATGGCACGCAAACTCGCGACAAAACTCAGGCTGCTCAG
>JBOHLV010000166.1:0-18846 GCA_050729815.1 Allostellaceae bacterium | reverse complement strand
GCCTGGGGCGACACGGCATGATCCGTGTCAGCACCATCATCTGGACCCTGCTCGTGATCTTGAGCGGCTATACCATGTTCGAGGTCAAGGCTACGGTGGGCCGGCTCGACCACCACCTGGCCGGGATCAATCACGAGATCGCCGCCGACCGCGAACAGATTCACGCGCTGAACGTGGAATGGGCGATGCTGACGCAGCCGCAGCGGTTGCAGTTGCTGAGCCAGGAGGTGCTTCAGCTCGCACCGATCTCGACGCAGGTGTTGGGGTCGTTCGACGAGGTGCCGTTGCGCGAAGGCATTGCGGCAGCGCCGACACCGGCCGGGCAGGACCCGGCGACGCCCGAGGCGAAACAGGGCAAGCCCGTGGCGCAGCTTGCCGAAGTCTCGGCCAGGACCCGGCCATGACCCAACCCGGCAAGCCCGACGACAATCCCTGCCGACCGCGGCATTTCAAACCGATCTGCGCTCCGGCGCCAACGCATGGCCCGGGCCGCACCGCGCTCGAGGTCTCTCACAGCCGGCTCATCGTCATGGGGGCCCTGTTCGTGCTCGCGTTTCTGGTGATCAGCGGCCAGCTCTTTGATGTGATGGAGTTGAGGCCGCTCGAGGTGCCGCTGGCGCATCGCCCGAGCGCCGCCAGCCTCGCGCTGCACCGCGCGGACATCACCGATCGCAACGGCGTGCTGCTCGCGACCACGCTCAAGATGCCATCGCTCTATGCCAATCCAAAACAGATCGGCGACAAGGGCAAGGTTGCGGTGGAACTGCACCAAATCTTCCCCGATCTGCCGGCTGGCAAACTCGCGCAGACGCTCAATCAGCCGAAGGTGAGCTTCGTCTGGATCAAGCACTATCTGACGCCGCGCCAGCAGATCGCCGTCAACGCGTTGGGCGAGCCCGGCCTCCAATTCCTTACCGAAGCGAAACGCGTCTATCCCAAGGGCAATTTGTTTTCGCATGTGGTCGGGTTCGTCAACGACCAGGATCAGGGCGTCGCCGGCGTCGAGGCCGGACTCAACAAGCGCCTCGAAACCGATTCGTCGCCGCTCCGGCTGTCGGTCGACGCACGGGTGCAATACATCCTGCACACCACGATCCAGCACCAGATGGACGAGTTCTCCGCCCTCCACGGCTTTGGCGTTGTCATGAATGTGCGCAACGGCGAGATTCTGGCGCTCGCCTCGCTGCCCGATTTCGATCCCAACAACCTCTCGGCGGCGACGCCGGACGAGCTTTACAATCACGCGACCTTCGGCACCTACGAAATGGGTTCGATGTTCAAGATCTTTAACACCGCCATGGTGCTGGCCGGAGGGGTCGCGACCATCGATACCAAGTTCAACGCGGTGAGCCCGATCCATTTCGGCGGCTTCACGATCCACGATTTCGATCCCGAGCGGCGCTGGCTGACGGTGGCGCAGATTTTCGAATATTCCTCCAATATCGGCTCGGCGAAGATGGCGGTTGCCGCCGGCGCGCAGCGCCAACAGGATTTTCTTGGCCGGGTCGGGCTTCTCAATGCCCCGCAACGGTTCCAGATTCCCGCCGTGGCACAGCCGCAATATCCCAACCCCTGGCGCAAGATCAATGTCATGACGGTGGCCTTCGGTCAGGGCATTTCGGTTTCGGCCTTGCAGATGGCGACGGCGGCGACGGCCGTCATCAATGGCGGCGTGCTCTACCGCCCGACGCTCCTCATCCCGCCGACGCAGCCGCCGGGCGAGCGCGTACTGCCTCCCTGGGTGTCGTTTCAGATGCGCAAGCTGCTGCGGCTCGTCGTTACCGGCGGCACCGGCAAATACGCCGACGCGAAAGGCTATGTCGTCGGCGGCAAGACCGGCACCGCCGAGGAGGTCCGCGGCCGGACCTACGCGAAGCATCAGTTGCTGTCCTCCTTCATTGGCGTGTTCCCGATGCAGGCGCCGCGCTTCCTCGTGCTCATCTGCATCGACCAGCCGCACGGCATCAAGAAGACCTATGGCTTCGCCACCGGCGGCTGGGTCGCGGCGCCGGGCGTGAAGCGGGTGATCGAGGAGATGGCACCGCTCGAAGGCATCGCTCCCGTCGATGAGAGCAACCCGGCGATCGTGAGCGAGCTGTCGGTCGACAGCACGGTTCCGAAAGAGCCACGTCTTGCGGCTGAGTGAACTCATGGGCAGTGAAAGCGGCGGATACGGCACGATGCCGCGCGATGACCCGGAGATCACCGGCCTCACCCTCGATTCGCGTCGGGTCGAACCCGGATACCTCTTCGCCGCGGTGCCGGGAAGCCAGGTCGACGGTCGGCGCTATATCGATGATGCGGTGGCGCAGGGCGCGGTCGCGATCCTGACCGACGATCCGCAGAGCTACGAGGCGCTGGCGCACCGCGAGCCGCCGGTCGCGCTCCTCGGCGATGACAATCCGCGCCGGCGCATTGCCCGCATGGCGGCGCGCTTCTATCGCCCACAACCCGAGACCGTGGTGACCGTCACCGGCACCAACGGCAATACCTCGGTCACGGTCTTCGTCCGTCAGCTCTGGCACGGGCTCGGCATCAAGGCGGCGAGCCTTGGCACCATCGGCATCGTCGCGCCCGGCTTCACGCGGCCGGGCTCGTTGACGACACCCGATCCGGTGACGCTGCATTCGGAATTGAATGCGCTGGCGCAAGGCGGTGTCGATCATGTCGTGCTCGAAGCCTCGAGCCACGGTCTCGACCAATACCGTCTCGACGGGCTCAAGCCCAAGGCCGCGGCCTTCACCAACCTCACCCGCGACCATCTGGATTATCATGGTAACATGGCCGCCTATCGCGCGGCAAAGGAACGGCTGTTCGCCGAGGTCCTGCCGAAGGACGGCACCGCGGTGGTCAATCTCGACGATCCGATCGGCGCCGATATCGCCGCCGCCTCGATGGCGCGCGGCCAGCGCGTCATCGGTTATGGACGAAAGGCGGGCGCCGCGCTGCGTCTCGTCGCAACGCGGCCGACCCCGACGGGGCAGGATGTGCGGCTCGATCTCTTCGGCACCGCGACCCGGGTGATGCTACCGCTGCTCGGCGAGTTCCAGGCAATGAATGCGCTGGCCGCGCTCGGCCTCGTCATCGCGACCGGCAGCGCGCCGACGCGCGCCGTGGCGTCCCTGGCGAAGCTCGAAGGCGCGCCGGGCCGCATGGAGCTGGTGGGGCGCCATCCTTCGGGCGCCGCCGTGGTGGTCGATTATGCCCACACGCCCGATGCGCTCGACCACGCCTTGCGTGCGCTCCGCGTCCATTGCCGGGGCCGGCTTATCGTGGTGTTCGGCTGCGGCGGCGACCGCGATCCGGGCAAGCGCCCCGAGATGGGCGCGATCGCATCACGGCTCGCCGACAGTGTCCTCGTCACCGACGACAATCCACGCGGTGAGAACCCGGCGGCGATCCGCCGCGCCATTCTTGGGGCCGCGCCCGGCGCCGTCGAGATCGGCGATCGCGCCGCCGCGATCCGCCACGGCCTCGACCTGCTCCGGGCCGACGATACCCTCCTGATCGCGGGCAAGGGGCATGAGACGGGCCAGATCGTAGCCGGCGAAACCTTGCCTTTTTCCGATACCTTGGCGGCACGCTCGGCGCTCGCCGAACTGGGTCATGCCGCATGACCGCGCTCTGGACCCGCGACGAGGCGGCGGCGGCTACTGGGGGCCGCGCCACTGGCGCTTTTGCGGCAACCGGGGTTTCGATCGATACCCGCACGCTGGAGCCGGGCGATCTCTTTATCGCCCTCGAAGGCCCGCGGGTCGACGGCCACAATTTTGTGAAGGATGCGTTCGCGCAGGGTGCTTGCGCGGCGATGGTGCACCGTCGCTCCCCCGACGGCGATGATAATGAGCTGCCTCTTCTCATTGTCCCTGACACCATGGCCGCGCTTGGCGGCCTGGGCGCTGCGGCGCGCAAGCGCAGCGGCGCCCGGGTCGTCGCGGTTACCGGCAGCGTCGGCAAGACCGGCACCAAGGCGGCGCTCGGCGCCGCCCTGGGCCGGCTTGGGACCACCCACGCCTCGAGGGGCAACCTCAACAACCAATGGGGCGTGCCGCTGTCGCTGGCGCGGTTGCCGCCCGCGGCGCACTTTGCCGTCTTCGAGCTCGGTATGAACCATGCCGGCGAGATCGCCGCGCTCTCCCGCCTCGTGCGTCCGGATGTCGCTGTCATCACCACTATCGAGCCGGCACATCTGGGGTTCTTCCCATCGATCGACGCGATCGCCGATGCCAAGGCGGAAATCTTCCTCGGCATGGCGCCGGGCGGCGCCGCCATCCTCAATCGCGACAATGCGTGGTTCGCGCGGCTTGCTGCGGCGGCGCGGGCGGCGGGTCTTGAGCGGATTTTGGGTTTCGGCAGCGATTCGGAGGCGGCCATCCGGCTCGTCGATTGCCATCTCCATGCGACCGCGAGCGCCGTCACCGCGTCGGTGGAGGGGCGGCTCATCGACTACTGCCTGGCGCAGCCGGGGCGACATTGGGTGATGAATTCGCTCGCCGTCTTAGGCGCGGTAGAAGCCCTGGGCGGCGATGTCGACGCCGCGGCCGTCGCCTTTGCCACGCTGGCGCCGATGGCCGGTCGCGGCCGGCGGCACCGCATCGCGCTGGCCGGCGGTTGCGCCGAGCTGATTGACGACAGCTACAATGCCAGCCCCGCCTCGATCCGTGCGATGCTGGAGGTGCTGGCAGCGGCGAAACCAGAGCCGGGCGGCCGGCGTATTGCCGTGCTCGGCGACATGCTGGAGCTCGGGCCGCGGTCGGCCGAGCTCCATGCCGCGCTCGCGGCGCCGATCGCGGACGCCGGCATCGATCTCGTCTTCACCGTCGGCGCCGAGATGGCGCCGCTCGATGCCGCGCTGCCGGCTCATCGCCGCGGCGGCCATTGGCGCGACGCCGTGGCCGTGGCGGACGCGCTCGTCGCGCGGCTCAGGCCCGGCGATGTCGTCGCGGTCAAGGGCTCGCACGGGCTCCGGCTCGACCGCGTGGTCGATCGTCTCGTTGCGGCTTCAGCCGTTCCCGCCAAAGGCTGACGCCATGCTTTATGAGATATTTCCGCGTCTTTCCCAGACTTTCACCGCCTTCAACCTGTTTCGATATCTCACCTTCCGTTCGGGAGGGGCATTGGTGACGGCGCTCATCATCAGCTTCTGGGCGGGACCACGGATCATCCTGTGGCTCAAATCGAAGCAGGGCGAAGGGCAGCCGATCCGGCTCGACGGCCCCGAGGATCATCTCGTCAGGAAGCGCGGCACGCCGACCATGGGCGGGTTTCTGATTCTGCTGGCGCTCATCGTCTCGACCTTGCTCTGGGCCAATCTCGGCAATGCCTATGTCTGGATCGTGCTCGGCGTAACCGTTGCTTGCGGCGCCATCGGCTTCATCGACGATTATCAGAAGCTGACGAAGCGTTCCTCCCGCGGCCTCACCAGCCGGAAGAAGTTCCTGCTCCAGCTCCTGGTCGGCGGCCTTGCCGCGCTCGCGGTGGTGCAGGTCGCGCCACCCGATTTGAGCACGGTACTGGCGGTGCCGTTCTTCAAGAACCTGCTGGTGCCGCTCGGTTGGCTCTATATCCCGTTCGGCATGGTGATCATCACCGGCTTCTCCAATGCGGTGAATCTGACCGACGGTCTCGACGGTCTCGCGATCGTGCCGGCGATGATCGCGGCCGGGTGCTTCGCGCTCATCGCCTATCTCGCCGGCAACGTGATCTTCTCGAACTATCTCCAAATCCATCATGTCCCGGGCGCCGGGGAGCTGGCCGTCTATTGTGGCGCGATGGTCGGCGCCGGGCTCGGTTTTCTGTGGTTCAACGCACCGCCGGCGATGGTGTTCATGGGCGATACCGGCTCGCTCGCGATCGGCGGCGCCCTGGGTGCCATCGCGCTTGTCACCAAGCATGAGATCGTGCTGCTCATTATCGGCGGCCTGTTCGTGCTCGAGACGGTGTCGGTCATCGTGCAGGTGGGAAGCTATAAGCTGACCGGGCGGCGCGTCTTTCGCATGGCGCCGCTGCATCATCATTTCGAGAAGAAGGGCTGGCAGGAGCCGACCGTCGTTATTCGCTTCTGGATCATCGCCTCGATCCTGGCGATCGCCGGCCTCTCCACGCTGAAACTCCGATGATCGCGGTGACGGCATATCGGGGACGGAAGGTCGCGGTGCTGGGGCTGGCGCGGTCGGGCCTCGCCGCGGCCGCGGCGCTTCGGCGCGGCGACGCCGAGCTCATGGCCTGGGATGATTCGCCAACGCGGCGCGCGGTTGCGGCGGCGGCCGGCCTGCCGCTCGTCGATCTCGGCACGACGAAATTGACGGGCGTCGCCGCGCTGGTGCTGTCGCCCGGCATTCCTTTGCATCATCCGACGCCGCATCCGGTCGCGACGGCGGCGCGAATGGCTGGCGTGCCGGTCATCGGCGATATCGAGCTTCTAGTGGAGGCGGTGCCGGAGGCGCGCTTTGTCGGTATCACCGGCACCAACGGTAAATCGACCACGACCGCGCTTCTCGCCCATATCCTCAAGATCGCTGGCCGGCGGGTGGAGGTCGGCGGCAATCTCGGGACCGCGGCGTTGTCGCTCGATCGACTCGGGACCACCGGAACCTATGTTCTAGAGCTCAGTTCCTATCAGCTCGATCTCGTCGACCGCGCGCGCTTCGACGTCGCGGTGTGGCTCAATTTGACGCCCGATCACCTCGATCGCCATGGCGGGATCGCGGGCTATGTCGCGGCGAAGCGGCGGATTTTTCGACATGCTGGCGATGCCGGCCGGCGCCGCGCGGCGATCGTCTCGGTCGACGATGCGCCGAGCCGTGACGTTGCCGATGAATTGATGCGCGAGAATGCTTGGCGGGTCACCCGAATCTCGGTTATCAGCGAGGAAACGGGAGGCGTGTTCGTCAAGGACGGTTATCTCATCGACGATACGGGACGAAGCGCCGAGAAAGTGATCAATTTTTCCAATTTGCCGTTGTTGCCGGGGCGGCACAATGCCCAGAACGTGGCGGCCGCCTATGCCGCGGCGCGTGCCTTGGGGCTTGGCCGTGACGAGATCGCCGCCGGCGTCGAGTCGTTCCCGGGCCTCGCCCATCGCCAGGAGCGGGTGCGCACCATCGGCGGCGTCGCCTATATCAATGATTCGAAGGCGACCAACGCCGATGCCGCGGCGACCGCGCTCCAATGCTATGACCATGTCTATTGGATCGCCGGCGGCCGGGCCAAGGAAGGCGGCATCGCGTCGCTCGCACCGTTCTTCCCGCGGATCCGCCATGCCTATCTCATTGGCGAGGCTGCGGATCAGTTCGCCGCGACGCTCAAGGGCAAGGCGCCGACGACCCAATCGGGAACGCTCGCCCGCGCGCTTGCGGCCGCGCATGCGGCGGCCCGGCGCGATCCCTCGGGCCGCGCGGTGGTGCTGCTGTCTCCGGCCTGTGCCTCGTTCGACCTGTTCGCCGATTTCGAGGCGCGCGGCGACGCCTTCCGCACCCTCGTTGCGGCCTTGCCGGAGGGCGCGGCATGAAATTCGCCCGGACCGATCAGAGCGCGGTGGCGCAATGGTGGTGGACGGTCGATCGCTGGAGCCTTGGCGCGCTCGGCGTCCTCATCGCGTTTGGGGCGCTGATGATTATGGCATCGTCACCGGAGGTGGCGATTCGCATCCACGCCTCGAGCCCGCTCTATTTCGTCCATCATTACATGGTGGAGCTACCGATCGCGCTCGCCGCGATGTTCTGGGCCTCGCTACAAAGTCCGCGCAGCATCCGGCGGGTGACACTGGTATTGTTCGTGGTCTTCCTGGTGCTGTCCGCCTACACGCTGGTCGGCGGGGTCGAGATCAAGGGCTCGCGGCGCTGGATCGAGCTGCCGTTCTTCGCCGTCCAGCCGTCGGAGTTTTTAAAGCCCTGCTTCGCCGTGATCGCCGCCTGGCTGTTCGCCCAGCACAAGCTGACGCCGAAATTCCCGGGCCATTTGATCGCGATCGTGTTGTTGTTCGTGATCGTCGCCATCGTCATCAAGCAGCCCGATCTCGGAATGGCGGCGGTGATTACCGCGGTCTGGCTGAGCCAGTTCTTCCTGGCGGGCCTCGACCTGTTTTGGATCGCGGCCTTCGTCATGGCGGCGGGCGGCGGCTTGGTCGGCGCTTATTTCGCGCTGCCGCACGTCACCGATCGCGTCAATCGCTTCCTCGATCCGACAGTCAAGAATTCCTACCAGATCGATCGCGCCATGGATGCCTTCATGAATGGCGGTCTCTGGGGCCGGGGGCCGGGCGAGGGCACGATGAAGAATTATCTGCCCGATGCCCATGCCGATTTCGTCTTTGCGGTCGCGGGCGAGGAGCTGGGTCTCATCGTTTGCCTAATCATCATCGCCTTGTTCTGCTTCGTCGTGCTGCGCGGCTTTTCGCGGCTTCTCCATGAGAACAACCTCTTCGTCGTGTTGGCGGCGACTGGCCTCTTCGTACAGTTTGGGCTCCAGGCGGTGATCAACATGGCATCGTCCCTGGAATTGATGCCGACCAAGGGCATGACGCTGCCCTTCATTTCCTATGGCGGCTCGTCGCTGGTGGCGCTGGGGCTCGCCATGGGCATGGCGCTGGCGCTAACGCGAAAACGCTTCGGGGTCGAGACATGACCGGCGGCAGGCTGATTATCCTCGCCGCCGGCGGCACCGGCGGCCATCTTTTCCCGGCCGAGGCCTTGGCGCAGGAGTTGACGGTGCGTGGCTGGCGCGCCGCGATGATGACGGATCAGCGTGGCCAGGCCTTCGGCGATCCTCGAATGAAGGCCGGCGATCTCGATCTCGATCTCTATCGCATCCGCGCCGGACGGCCCGAGGCGGGCGTCGTCAGCAAGCTGGTCGCGGCCACGGAGATTTGGCGCGGCATGCGGGAGGCGCAGCGCTTGTTGCGCCAACTCGCCCCCGCCTGCGTTGCCGGCTTCGGCGGCTATCCCTCCGTGCCGACCGTGCTGGCGGCGGCGCGGCTCGGCATCCCGACCCTGATCCATGAGCAGAATGCGCTCTTGGGCCGCGCCAACCGCCTTCTTGCGCCGCGCGTCCAACGGATCGCGACCTCCTTCGCCGAGACCGGCGGCATTCAGGCGAAGGATCGGCCAAAGGTCTTGCTCACCGGCAATCCGGTGCGGCCGGCGATCGCATTGATGCGCCAGACCGGCTATGCCGAATTCGACCCCGAGGCGCCGTTCCGCCTCCTCGTCATGGGCGGCAGTCAGGGTGCGCGGATTCTGGCCGCGGTCGTGCCGCGGGCGCTCGCCGCGCTCGCCCCGGCGCTGCGACGGCGGCTCGATGTCTCGCAGCAGGCGCGGCCGGAAGACCTCGACGCCGCGCGCGAGGTCTATCGCGCGGCCGGCGTCGAGGCCGATGTCGCCGCCTTCTTTGATGATGTGCCACTCCGGATGGCGTCGGCCCATCTCGTCATCAGCCGCGCCGGCGCGTCGAGCATCGCCGAGCTCGCAACCATCGGCCGGCCGGCAATCCTGGTGCCGTTCGCCCGTGCCGCCGAGGACCATCAGACCCTGAATGCGCGCGCCTTCGCCACGGGTAGCGCCGGCTGGGTGATGAGCGAGCCGGCATTTACAGCCAACGCGCTCGCGGCGCGATTGACGCACCTCATGGCGGAACGCGATCTCTTGGCGAAAGCGGCGGCGGCCGCGGCGAGTCATGGCCGGCCGCTCGCAGCGCGGGCGCTGGCTGATCTTGTCGTGGATCTCGTCGGCGGCGCCAACGGCCATCATTCCCCGAGCGAGCGGAGGAATGCCGCATGAGATCGCTACCCTTCGAGATCGGCACCCTCCATTTTGTCGGCATCGGCGGCATCGGTATGAGCGGCATTGCCGAGATCCTGCACAATCTCGGCTATCGGGTGCAGGGCAGCGATGTCGCCGACAACGCCAATGTGCGGCGCCTCCGGGCGCTGGGCATCGAGATCGCGATCGGGCATGACGCCGGCAATCTCGGCACGGCCGGGGTCGTGGTGGTGTCGTCGGCGGTGAAAGGGGACAATCCCGAGCTGGTCGCGGCGCGGGCGAAGCTCATTCCCGTGGTCCGGCGCGCCGAGATGCTCGGCGAACTGATGCGCCTCAAATGGTCGATCGCGATCGCCGGCACCCATGGCAAGACCACCACCACCTCGATGGTGGGAGCGCTCTTGGACGAGGCCGGGCTCGACCCGACCGTGATCAATGGCGGCATCATCAACGCCTACGGCACCAATGCGCGGCTTGGCACCGGCGACTGGATGGTGGTTGAGGCCGACGAAAGCGACGGCACCTTCGTCAAGCTCCCGGCCTCGATCGCGGTCGTCACCAATATCGATCCCGAGCATCTCGACCATTACGGCGATGTCGAGACGCTCCATCTGGCCTTTGAAAGTTTCATCGCCAACATCCCGTTCTACGGCGTCGCCGTCCTGTGCATCGATCATAAGGTGGTGCAGAGCCTGATCCCGAAACTCAGCGAGCGGCGCATCGTCACCTATGGCCTCTCGCCTCAGGCCGACATCCGCGCCGTCAATGTCGAATTGGGCCGCGACGGTGCGCGCTTCGACGCCGTCATCGCCGAGCGCGGCAAGGGCACGAGCCGCACCCTCACCAACATCCACCTGCCGATGTTCGGCCGCCACAATGTTCAGAATGCGCTCGCCGCGATCGCGATCGCCGAGGAACTGCATCTTGGCGACGCGGTGATTCTGAAGGCGTTTCAGGGCTTCCGCGGCGTCAAGCGGCGCTTCACCAAGACCGGCGAATGGCAGGGCGTTACCGTGATCGACGATTACGGCCATCACCCGGTCGAGATCGCGGCAGTCCTCAAAGCCGCGCGTGAGGCGGCGCAGGGGCGCGTTATCGCCGTGGTGCAGCCGCATCGCTATAGCCGTGTCGCGCATTTGTTCGATGCGTTCTGCACGGCTTTCAACGATGCCGACACTGTACTGGTCGCCGATATCTATCCCGCCGGCGAGACACCGCTCCCTGGCATCACCAGGGAGGCGCTGGTCGACGGCCTCTCCGCGCACGGCCATCGCCATGCCGAGGCGCTGGCGGGGCCGGGCGTACTGGCGCAAATGATCCATGACCTTGCCGAGCCCGGCGATTTCGTCGTCTGCCTCGGTGCCGGCTCGATCACCCAATGGGCGCAAAGCCTGCCCGCTGAACTCGATGCCTTATCGGCGCGTTTGCGCGACGCGTCGGGGTCGGCGGCATGATGGCAGCGCCCACCATGAGCCCGCATCTCATCGACCGGCTGCCGCCGGTGCGCGGGCGTCTCACCGCCCATGCGCCCCTGGCGCAGCAAAGCTGGTTCCGCGTCGGTGGCACCGCCGAGGTGCTGTTTCGACCGGCCGATCCTGCGGACCTCGCCGCCTTCATCGCATCGAAGCCCGAGGATGTGCCGGTGACGGTGATCGGCGTCGCCTCGAACCTTCTCATTCGCGACGGCGGCATCGATGGTGTGGTGGTGCGCCTCGGCCGCGGCTTCGCCGAGATCAGGACCGAAGGCAGCGAGGTCGTGGCCGGCGCTGGCGCGCTCGATGTCACCGTCGCACTCACGGCGCAGGCTGGGCGGATCGCGGGACTCGAGTTTCTCTCCGGCATTCCCGGCACGGTGGGCGGCGGCCTGCGCATGAATGCCGGCGCCTATGGCGGCGAGCTGAAGGACATCCTGGTCGAGGCGGAGGCGATCGATCCCGCCGGCGGCCGGCGGAAGCTTGGCCGCGACGAACTCGGCCTCGCCTATCGTCATTGCGAATTCCCTGAAAACTGGATTTTTGTTGCCGCGCGATTCCGCGGCCGGCCTGGCGACTCGCATGAGATTGCGCTGCGCATGGCCGAGATCCAAGCGGCGCGGGAAGCGACGCAGCCGATCCGCGCGCGCACCGGCGGCTCGACCTTTGCCAACCCCGCGGGCGAGAAGGCATGGGACCTGATTGATCGCGCCGGCTGTCGCGGCCTCACCCGCGGCGGTGCCCGGGTCTCGGAAAAACATGCCAATTTCCTCATCAACACCGGCGCCGCGACGGCCGCCGATCTCGAAGGGCTGGGTGAGGAGGTGCGGCGCCGTGTGCGGGACGCGTTCGGCATCGAGCTCCAATGGGAAATCCGCCGCGTCGGCAACCCGCTCGATCCGGCGAGGCTCGTGCCATGAGCCGGGTCGCGGTCCTCGAAGGCGGCTGGTCGGTCGAGCGCGAGGTCTCGCTCGTGAGCGGCCGCGAATGCACCAAGGCGCTGCGCGAGCTCGGCCATGAGGTGGTCGAGATCGACGTGACGCGCGATCTTGCCGCGCTCACGGCGGCGCTCGATCCCCGGCCCGATATCGTCTTCAACGCGCTCCACGGCAAGGGTGGCGAGGACGGCACCATTCAGGGCGTCTTGGAATTCCTGCGCATTCCCTATACCCATTCCGGTGTCGCCACGTCGGCGATCGCGATGGACAAGCCGGCGGCGAAGGCGGTGTTTGCGGCGGCGGGCCTGCCGCTCGCCGACAGCCGGGTGGTGAGCCGCGACGAGCTTGCAGCGGGCGATGTTCTGCCGCGGCCCTTTGTCGTCAAGCCGGTCGATGAAGGCTCGAGCGTCGGGGTGCGCATCGTTCATGCTGGCGACAATCGCTGGCCCGACGAAGCGCGCAACTGGCGCTATGGCGCACGCGCCATGGTCGAGGCCTATATCCCAGGCCGCGAGATCACCGTCGCCGTGATGGGCGCGCGCGCGCTCGGTGCCCTCGAAATCCGCCCGACCCACGCCGCCATGTATGATTACGAGGCAAAATATGCGCCTGGCGGCAGCGTCCATATCATGCCGGCGCCGATCCATCCCGCCGCCTATGAAGCGGCGCTCGAGATCGGGCTTGCCGCGCATCAGGCGCTCTGCTGCCGCGGCGTGAGCCGCGCCGACCTGCGCTATGACGACACCGCAGGCGAACCCGGACGGCTTGTGCTTTTGGAGATCAACACCCAGCCCGGCATGACGCCGACCTCGCTGGTACCCGACATTGCGCGCCATGCCGGCATCGATTTCACCGCGCTGATACGCTGGATGGTGGAGAACGCGTCATGCGATGGCTGACGCGATCGATTTCGCCGCGGCAATGGCGGCTCGCGCTCGGCATCATCGCGGCGCTGGCGTTCGTGGTCGTCGCCTATGGCGCGACGCGTACCCATGCCGCGTCGAAGGCCTGGCCAATGATTGAGCGCCAGCTTATCGCCTTGAGCGCCCATGCCGGACTTGCGGTGCAGGCCGTCGATGTCGAAGGCCGCGTTCACGCGAGTGCCGCCGCCATCCTGAAGGCGCTCGACGTCCGGCGCGACTCGCCGATCCTCGCGGTCGATGCCCAAGCGGCGCGCGAACGTCTCCTCGATGTGCCATGGGTCAAGACGGCGTCGATCTATCGTCGCCTGCCCGACACACTCTTCATACGCCTCACCGAGCAGAAGCCGCTCGCCTTCTGGCAGCACGACAATCGCCTGACACTGATCGATCATGACGGGCATCCGATCGCGACCCGGCGCCTCGACGCGTTTTCGCACCTCCTGGTGCTGGTCGGCAAGGACGTGCCGGCCCATGCGACGGCCTTTCTCGACATGCTGGCGAGCGAGCCCAAGCTCGCGCGCCAAGTCACCGCGGCGGTGCTGGTCGGCGACCGGCGCTGGAACGTCACCTTCACGGGCGGCGTCACGGTGGCGTTGCCGGAGGAACATGCCGTCGCCGCCTGGCATCGTCTCGCCCGGATCGAAGCGGCGCATCGCATCCTGGAGCGTCAGGTGGTGCTGGTCGATCTGCGGCTTCCGGGCCGGGTCTATCTGAAACTGCCGCCGGACCTGTTCCAATCGCTGATGCCGAAATCGGCGCATCGGAGGAAGGGCGCATGAGAAAGCCACTTGCCCTGCGCCGTGGCCTCGTCGGGGTGGTCGATATCGGCTCCACCAAAGTGTGCTGCTTCATCGCCGGGCCCGGTGAGGACGGCCCCAAGATTCTCGGCATTGGCCATCAATTGTCGCGCGGCCTCAAAGGCGGCGTGATCGTTGATCTCGAAGCCGCCTCGCAATCGGTGCTGACCGCGGTTCACGCCGCCGAGGAGATGGCGGGCGACATGGTGACGAGCGTCGTCGTCAATCTCTCGGGCGGTTTCCATGCTTCGCGCATCGTGCAGAGCGAGATCAATCTCGGTGGGCGCGAGGTCGCCGATTCCGATCTGCGGCGCGTGCTCAGTCTCGGCCATCATCAGAAGGAGCCGGCCGGACGCGAGGTGATCCACGCGATTCCGGTCGGCTTCTCGATCGATGGCAGCCGCGGCATCCGCGACCCGCGCGGCATGTCGGGCATGCGGCTTGCCGTCAACATGCATGCGGTGACGGCGGATTCGGCGGCGCTGCGCAATCTCGTCGCCTGCCTCGGCCGCTGCCATCTCGATGTCGAGGCGTTCGTCGCGAGTCCCTATGCCGCCGGCCTTTCCGCCCTCGTCGAGGACGAGACCAAGATCGGCGTCACCCTGGTCGATATGGGCGGCGGCACTACCACCATCAGCGTGTTTTATGACGGCAATCTCGTGTTTGCCGATTCGATCCCGATCGGCGGCGGCCATGTCACCAACGACATCGTGCGCGGTCTCTCGACGCCGTTTACCCATGCCGAGCGGATGAAGACCCTGCATGGCAGTTGCATCGGTACCACCTCGGACGAACGCGAGACCATCGCCGTGCCGCAGATCGGCGAGGAGGACGACACCCAGTCGAACCGGGTGCCGAAATCCTATCTCGTCGGCATCATCGCGCCGCGTCTCGAAGAGACTTTCGACATGGTGCGCGACCGGCTCGACCAGAGCGGCTTCGACAAGCTTTCGGGGCGCCGCGTCGTGCTTACCGGCGGCGCCTGTCAGCTCGCCGGCGTGCGCGAGTTGGCGGCCCTGATCCTCGACAAGCAGGTTCGCGTCGGCACGCCGCATGGTGTTTCGGGCCTCGCCTCGGCGACCGGCGGTCCCGCCTTCGCCACGACGGCGGGCCTCGTCCATTTTGCCTTTTCCGAACAGGCCGAGACGTTTCACCCGATACGCGCCCAGGCCGGCGCCTCGGCCGGCAGGATGATCGGCCTATGGCGTTGGTTGCGGGAAAACATATAGAAGGATTGGAGGGTAGCATGACCATCTCTCTCAGCGTTCCCCAGGAAGAGAACAAGCTGAAGCCCCGCATCACCGTGATCGGCACTGGTGGCGCGGGCGGCAATGCCGTCAACAACATGATCCGCTCGAATCTTGTCGGGTGCGATTTCGTCATCTGCAACACCGATGCGCAGGCGATGCAGCAGTCGCTCTGCGAACATCGCATCCAGCTCGGCGTCACCACGACGCGCGGGCTCGGTGCCGGCTCCCGCCCCGAGGTCGGCCGCAGTGCCGCCGAAGAGGCGATTGACGAGATCATGACCGCGCTTGAAGGCGCCAACATGGTGTTCGTCACCGCCGGCATGGGCGGCGGCACCGGTACCGGCGCCGCGCCGGTGATCGCGCGGGCCGCGCGCGAGGCCGGCATCCTCACCATCGGCGTCGTGACGAAGCCATTTCAGTTCGAGGGCTCGAAGCGGATGAAGATCGCGGAGCAGGGCATCCTCGACCTCCAGGGCTATGTCGATACCCTGATCATCATCCCGAACCAGAACCTGTTCCGCGTGGCGAATGAGCGCACCACCTTCGTCGATGCCTTCAAGATGGCCGACGACGTCCTGCATTCGGGGGTGCGTGGCGTCACCGATCTCATGGTAATGCCGGGCCTCATCAACCTTGACTTCGCCGATGTCCGCGCCGTCATGAGCGAGATGGGCAAGGCGATGATGGGGACGGGCGAGGCCGAGGGCGATCGCCGCGCCATCGATGCCGCCGAGGCCGCAATCTCGAACCCGCTCCTCGACGACGTCTCGATGAAGGGCGCGCGCGGCATCCTCATTAACGTCACCGGCGGGCTCGACATGACCCTGTTCGAGTTCGACGAGGCCGCCAACCGCATCCGCGAGGAGGTCGATCCCGAGGCCAACATCATCGTCGGCTCGACCCTCGACGAGAGCTTGACCGGACGGATGCGGATTTCGGTGGTCGCAACCGGCATCGACATTGATGCGGCTCTGCGCCGTCCGGTGATCCAGCTCGTGACCCAGAATGAGCGGTCGGAGCCGCCGAAATCGGCCGAGCCCGAATCCGACGCGCCGCCGGCCGAGGCACCGACCGCCGCCGCGGTGAAGGCGGCGCCGACCGACGTGCCGGAACCGGCACTGGCCCGTACCAGCGCGATCGAGCGCGAGGCGGCAAAGCGCGAGAGCTTCGCGCCGCCGCCGGCGATGGAGGTGCCAGGTGGCAAGCCTGCCTATATCGCGCAACCGGCGGTCGCGCCCGACCCCTATGCCGTGGCCGCGATGGAGAATGGCGGCAAGTCGCCGCAGAAGAGGGGCGGTCGCGCGCCGTCATTGTTCGAGCGCGTCAAGGCGGTCGGCCGCCAGCGGCCGGCAACAGCGCCAAGCGAGCCCGAAGCGGGCACCGGCTGGGAGCATCAGAAGGCGATTCCGCAGCCGCAGCAGGGACGGCTCGGCGCCCTCGATGCCGCGGACCGCGTCCTGCCGCCGCGGGAGGAGGATCTGCTCGACATACCGGCGTTCCTGCGCCGTCAGGCCAATTGACCGGCCGGAATAGGTGACTTTGCGATCTCGGCGCGACTCGGAGCAGGTCGCCACGCCAAGAGGTAGTTCATTGAAAAGGATAGGAAAAGCCGCGAAACAATTTGTCACAAAGATTGACTTGTTCGACTCCGTCGAAACGGCCTAGCGTCACGCGAACCACACCGGAAGGGGGTCAGGAACATTATGTCGCCGAGCGGACGCGTCCGGCAAAGGACGCTGAACAGCGTGATCCGCTGCCGCGGCACCGCCCTTCACGGGGGTGAGCATGTCACGATGGTCTTCCATCCCGCCGAACCGGGCACCGGCATCCTGTTCCGCCGGGCCGATCGCGGCGGGGCGATGCTGCGAGCGCATTGGCGCTCGGTCAAGGAATCCGTCCTCTGCACCAGCATCGATAATGGCGACGGGCTGCAGGTCACGACCATCGAGCATGTCATGGCGGCCCTGTCGGGGCTCGAGATCGACAATTGCATCATCGAACTCGACGGTCCCGAGGTGCCAGCAATGGATGGCAGCGCGGCGCCATTTGTCTTTCTCTTCGAATGCGCCGGCATCGTGGAGCAGGATGCGCCGCGCCGCGCGATCGAGATTTTGAAGCCGGTGCGCGTCGGCGATGCGCAGCGTTCGGCGATGCTGATGCCGGGTGACGACTTTACCGTCACCTTCGCCATCGATTTCGCGGCGAGCGCGATTCGCCGCCAGAACATCCGGCTGCGGCTCGATCCCGACACCTTCAAGCGCGAGATTGCACCTGCCCGCACCTTCGGTTTCCTCGAGGATGTCAACGCCTTGCGGGCGGCGGGCTTGGCGCGCGGCGGCTCCATGGCGAACGCCATCGTGATCGGCGAGGGCCGCGTACTCAATGCCGAGGGCCTGCGTTTTCCGGACGAGTTCGTCCGCCACAAGGCGCTGGACGCGATCGGCGATCTCTATCTTGCCGGCGCGCCGCTCGTCGGCCAGTTCAGTGGCGTGCGCTCCGGCCATGCCCTCAACCGGCAACTCTTGGAGGCGCTGTTCGCCGACCGTGCCGCCTGGGCCATGACCGATCTCGACGGCGATCACGCCGCCTATGATCTCGATTGGGAGGACAACGCCCGCCGCGTCAGCGCGTAACACCGCCCGGCATGCCGTGTCCGCACCTTCGTCGCTGTTCAAAGAAGATGAAGTACGATAAGGAATGTCGGCCGGGCGGCTCGCGCCGGGGCCTTAATCACTTGCGGATTCGCCGATGACGCGTCGCTTTCGTCCACTCTACTGGCTGATGTTGGGCCTCGTCCTGGCGCTCGCGGGGTGCGGCGGCAAGAAGCCGCAATCGTTCGTCGATAAGCCGGTCGACCGGCTCTACAATCAGGCGATGGATGCGGTCACCGCCCAGGAATGGAGCAGGGCCGCCAAACAGTTCGACGAGGTCGATCGCGAGCATCCCTATTCCGTCTGGGCGACCAAGGCCCAGCTTATGTCCGCCTATTCGCTCTATGAGGCCGACAAATACAATCAGTCGATTCTCGCCGCCAACCGCTTCATCCAGCTTCATCCCGGCAGCCACGATGTCGCCTATGCCTATTATTTGAAGGCACTCGACTATTACGTCCAGATTGCCGATGTCGGCCGCGATCAGGAAGTGACGCGCGAAGCGCTCCAGGCGCTCGGTGAGGTGGTTCGCCGCTTTCCCGATTCGCGTTATGGTCGCGACGCGCGCCTCAAGATGGATCTGGCGCGTGACCATCTTGCCGGCAAGGACATGGATATCGGCCGGTTCTATGAAAAGGAAGGCTATTATCTGGCCGCGGTCAATCGCTTCCGGCGGGTGGTGGAGAAGTATCAGACGACCACTCATGTGCCCGAGGCGTTGGAGCGTCTCACCGAATGTTATCTCGCCCTCGGCCTCACGAAGGAGGCGCGGAAGACCGCTGCCGTTCTCGGCTACAACTATCCGGGCAGCAAATGGTACGAGGCGGCCTACGCCCTTGTCGCGAAGGGCAAGCATTCGACCGGCGAGCAGCCGAGCTGGGTTACCGAGGCGTTCGGCTCGGTGTTGTGAACGGCGTCGCCGGGGCGGGACTCACGCCTTTGCCGGCAGCCGCGCCAGATGAGGGGCGAGCCGGCCGCTCAAGAACCGTCCCAGCATCACGAAATCCGCCATGAACGACCATAGCGGGTGCTCGAACGTCTTGGGGTTGTTGTGCTC
>JBOHLV010000165.1:0-5001 GCA_050729815.1 Allostellaceae bacterium | reverse complement strand
GTTGATAACAGGCACAAAACCGCAGAAGCTGAACGTCATTCGCTGCTGATATTCCGTTGAGCTTCGTTCGATCACCTCCGCCATCTCTGCGCTGTCGCTCGAGAACATCGCGCGCGAAATGATTTCCAGCGCGAGCCCGCCCATGGCCTTGTTGATGTCCACGGTGCTTCCATTTGGCCGGGCCAACCACCGCGCGAGAACACTTCGCGTCGCTTCCGTCATGATCGGACCGTAGCCATCCACGCTTCTGGGGTCGAACACTGGAGCGATCAGCCTTCGCAGGCTGCGCCATGTCTCGCCGTCGCTGGTGACGAGACCGGTACCGAGGGCCGGTCCCAGCACCGGCCGTAGAATATCGGCCTTGGTATAGTTCGAGCGGTTTTCCATGAGCACCCGTTTAATCCCGCTCGGGTCATTGACGATAAAGCTGCGGAACCAGAGAAATTTGCGCTCGTAAATCGGCTCGCTGGCAAGACCCTCGTGAAAGCCGGCGACAAAATTATCCTGACTGACGCGCAAATACTTGAAGAAGGGCAGCGGCATTTTCGGCAGCACCGGGCTGGCGAGCCGGCGGGTTGTTCGAGCCGACCAATGGAGGTTCGTCGATCGTGAAGGCTGCCTGTCTATTGCCGATGCGACTTCGATATTAGCGCTCATGGGATCATGCCTCCTATTCTACTCGACGTGCAGCCGTGGCGCCGCGTTGCCATAGCGCCAATCGCGCGGCTGCCGAAAGTCGGAACCCGTTCCAGGTTGATTGCAGGGTCACAACGCGGAGCGAACCGATTGAGGAGTCTTGGGCACACTGTCACCCACCTACCCGCGTCTACTCGACTGTCACACATTCAAGAGGCCCGAGCTATTTCGCCCTTCAATGACTCAGCTGAACGGCGCTTCTCGCTGTTGCCGCGTATCACGGAGGTCTTTAGCAGAGCATCTGCCGCGGCGAAGCCAGAACGAACGGCACCTTCGATCGTCGCGGGCAAGCCTGTATCGGTCCAATCCCCGGCAAGCGTCAGATTCCTCCAGCAGGTAATCGCCTTCGGCCGACGCGGGAGCTGCATAGGGGTGGCCGCAAAAGTCGCGCGCTTTTCCTTCACAATTTGCCATGCGGGCAATGGCCCCGGTGGAAGATCGTACGCGCGCTGCACCTCGGGCCAAAGAAGCTCAGCGAGTACACTCGCTGGCATGTCCACAAATTGGCTGCCGGCACTGATGGTCACGGAGAGCACCTCGGGCTTTCGAAATACCCACTGCGTTGCTCCCCCGAGAAGACCGACGAATGGCGGCGCGTCTGGCAATGCCTTGACTCGGAAGTGGGCATTTACGATAGGTCGGAATTCATTGGGCGCGGTCAAATTGGGGACCACGCGAGTGGCAACGGACGCCGGCACCGCAAGCAACGCTGCCGCGTCATCTTGGAGTGCTTCCTCGCCTTCATCAAAGGAGAGCGTGGAGACGTGATCGCCTGAGACCGTAATTGCCTTTAGCCTCGAACCCAACCGCAATTGCGCACCCATCGCGCGCAATCGTTCCAGCGCCGGGTCAACCAGGCTTTCTGACAGGCCTTCGATCGGCATCAGCGGTCGACAGGCCGCCCCCCCACGCCCGAAGGTCTCGCGCAACACTCGGACGAGCGGAGCCGCCGCAGCCTCGTCAACATCCGTGTTCAGCGCCGATATGGCGAGAGGCAGCCAAAGCCGTTGGAAGATAGGGGAATTACGATCAAGTATGGATGTCAACGTATCTTGAGGGCCCGCCCGGACGAGGCGTAGCGCGCGAAGGTAATCCATGCTGCTCGTACCAGGGACCCGACGCTTGGCACTGAAAATCCACCACGGAATCCGGCCGCGGTTGGGCCGCACGACCCAACGCTCGCCGGTCTGGAGATCAAGAAAATTAAATTCCGCTTCAGGGGGACCGGCAATCGTCGCGGCCGCCCCGATCTCTCTCAGATAGTTTAGAACCGCAGCGTTTCCCGCAGTGACGAGATGATTGCCGTTATCAATACGACATCCGAGAGCGTCATCGAAATAGGACCGGCAGCGTCCGCCGGCCTGGGGGGCCGATTCGTGCAAGACCACGCCGATCCCCGCCTTGGCGAGGCGGAGCGACGCCGCGAGGCCCGCTAGGCCTGCCCCTACTACGTGTACCCGCCTGATTTCCGTCATGGGCGCTTGACCATTTTCGAGATCGGTCCTTTCCCTTACGGCCACGCCTGCTCGATTCCTCGAAATGCAAAGGCTACCACGAGCTAATGCGCTCCGCTCAAATCTGAGACCGTCGGAACCGCGCGGGGGTTACCCCGATCACGCGCCGGAAATTGATCGTCAGATGGCTCTGACTCGAAAATCCCACCGTCTGCGCAATCTCGGCGATTGATATCCTTCCATCGCGCAGCAATTCGCGCGCGCGATGAATTCGCTTTTCGATGACGTACTGATGAGGGGGTCGCCCAGTCGTTGCCTTAAATGCCTGACCAAAGTGATGAGCGCTGAGACCCGCGACGCGCGCGAGCTCGGGGAGAGTGAGCTCGCTTGCGATATTCGCATCGATGTATTCAATGACCCGGCGAAGCTGGGTCTTTGCAAGACCACCGGTATAGGGGCTGGCCCGCTTGTTCGATTCGCCGTAGTTCCGCAACAGATGGACTGTCAGCGAAGTGGCCAAGCCTTCGACGAACAATCGCCCACCAGCACCAGCTTGTCGCAGTTCTTGCCGCGCCAAAAGCGCAAACTGCCGCAAGACCGGGTCGTCCACGCCAATCGCGGTCTGCAGAGCGTAATCGGAAGCACCGTCTTGCATCGTGCGACAAACCTCGGCAACAAACGATTCATCGATCGCAAACGCGAAGAACCACGGCGATGCCGCACAGCGTACCCACAATGGGAGTCGGCCATCGCCCAAATGGGCCTGGCCCTGGCGCATCGTGCCCGAATGCATGCGGTCGCTGTCGGGCAATCGCCAATCCATCTTGAAATTCTCGCCGTCATAGATGCCTACCGTCACCTGCGACGCGCCAACATGCACGCCGTCATGCGGCGTCATGAAACACTGGGCCAGCGTCACACCCCCCAACCTGATCAGGTTTCCGAACCCGAGCCCCTGTGGTGAAGAAGCCGCCGAAGCAAAATCGATGGTCATATCCCTTTGACCGGGACGCTCCAAGGAGTCCATAATCCGTGCTCTCCCTTATCAGCCAACCCGAAAACGATACCGCCGGTAGAGCCTCGCGCCGAACCTTCGACGCTGATGGATGTAGCGACAAATCATCACATCCCAATTCGCCCTCAACCATCCCGCACCATACCGGGATTGCGCTACAGTTTCCCCAACGCCTAAGCTGATTAGCCGGTATTTTTTGATAAATCCGTCGCGTTCTTGATAGTTGAGACCGGCGACTGCGTTGAGCGGCCGATGAATACCTAGTATATTGGGTAGACCTCTTGATTACCTTGCGGCTGGCTTTCCGTATGTCGCTACGGAAGCTAGTCGCGAAGAACCTCCGCCGCGCGCGGCGAGCCAAGGGCCTCTCGCAGGAAGAACTAGCTGACCGTGCCGGTGTCAATCGCAACTACATCGGAATGCTGGAGCGCGAAGAGAATGCGGCAACGGTCGACATGATCGAGAAGCTTGCCGAAGTATTGGAGATCGACCCTGTTGAGCTTCTCAGTCGCCGATCGTGAATCTTCGCGCCTACCTCCTCCACATAAGCCCGGATCGCCGTGACTAGGACCTCAAAGCACCAACTGATCCGCGAGAGCCCCCCTGCCGAAGATCGGGTCACGGATTACGATCGTGCTCATTTGGCGACTTATCTCCGCCTCCTTGATGCCGAGGTGGATCGAGCCCCCTGGATGGAAGTGGCCCAGATCGTTCTCGGCCTCGATCCCGCGGCGCAACCCGAGCGCGCGCTCAAAATCTACGAAAGCCATTTGTCGCGAGCTAAGTGGATGTCAGAACACGGTTACCGGGATTTGTTACGCGGCGCCGGTCAATAAGCTGCCCTTACCCCCACCGTCGCGGTTGGCGGTGCCGCATCCGGCTGGCTATAGTTCTGCGCAGGATAAGGTGCGACGATCACCGATACCTCCGATAGAAAGCTGGAAGGAAAACTCCCGCGCGTCGGCCTGCGCTCATCGCAAAGCAGCCGTGAGCCAAGCCCGAAATTCTCGACGTCGCTTGTCATCGAACGACTCGGCTGCGGCAGCGGCGTTCATGTCCGCCACTGTCACGCCCGCGAGAGCTTGTCGCCACGCAGACTCCGCCGCAAGAAAGGCACGGGCGATCGCGCACGCCTTTCGACAGGCCGATGGCGCCGCCGCGCAAGGGCCGCGCTGCCGGATTTCCGTACAGCGAAAGGCGGGCTGCGCGCCCTCGATGGCAAGTACAATATCGAGCAAGGAGATTTTGGAGGGCGCCCGCCCAAGCCGATAACCGCCCTTGACGCCGCGGTCCGCGGTCACAATGCCGGCGCGCGACAACGCCTGCAAGTGCTTGGCCAAGTACGCCGGCGGCAGATCATGAAATTCGGCAAGCTTGGCACCAGGCAAGCCTCGCCCCACGGGCGCTGCCGCAAGGACGCCGCACAGATGAACCGCCCACTCGACCCCGTCGCTGATTCGCATTGCGGACAATATATATCCATGTTAAAGCGGATACAACTTGTCCGCAATGGAGGTTCCCATGCGCGCGTTCGACGTTATCGTGGTCGGCGGCGGCATTGCCGGGTTGGTCGCGGCCGCCTTCGCGTCGAAGGGCGGGGCGAGCGTCCTCCTCCTGGAGGCGTCACCCGAGTTCGGCGGGCGCGCGCGGACACGTATCATCTCGGGATACCATTTCAATCAGGGCGCGCACGCGCTTTATCGCGGCGGGTTCCTCGATAACGCCCTGCAAGATCTCGACGTCGACGTGACGGGTAACGTGCCAGCGCTCGCCGCCGGATTTTTCGTCAACGACAACAAGCTTCATCAAGCTCCTTTTAGTGCCCCGGGACTTGCC
>JBOHLV010000164.1:0-1807 GCA_050729815.1 Allostellaceae bacterium | reverse complement strand
CCGCCCCCTCATAGGAGGTGCGGCAGAACAATTTGAGGCCCGGCGCGTTGATCGGCACCAGGAACATCAGCGACATGGAAAGGTCCTCGGTCGCGGTCTTCGACGACTGGCCCATGAAATTGTAATGCGTCATCGCCGCCGAGGTCGCGACCACCTTGGCGCCCGAGACGACGATGCCGGCATCGGTCTCGCGATCGACCGAGACGAAGACGTCCTTCGCCTGCTCCGCCGGCAGGTGTCGGTCGATCGGCGGGTTGACGATGGCGTGGTTCATGAAGGGCACCGTCTCCTGCGCGCGCTTGTACCAGGCGCGGGCATTCCCGGCATAGGGCCCGTAATAGTCGGCATTGGCGCCCAGCGTGTTGGTGAAGGCGGCCTTATAGTCCGGGGTGCGGCCCATCCAGCCATAGGTGAGGCGCGACCAATGGGCGATCGCCGCCTGACTTGCCCGCAAATCCTCGCGCGAGCGCTGATAGCGGAAATAGCGGAAAGTATAGCCGCCACTGCCAGTATCGGTCGGCACCGTCAGAAGCTCGCGCAGCGATGGATCGTGCAGCGAATCGTAAAGCCGCGACAGCGAGCGCACCGAATTACGGAAGGCGGGATGCGTCGTCACGTCGGCGACCTGCTCGCCATCGATATAGACCTCGCGCCCGTCGCGCAGGCTTTCCCTGTATTCTGCCCCGGTATAGGGTCGCCGACCGTCCCCAATCATTTCTTCGGGTCGCATTCGCTGCCTTTCCGCTTGAGCCGTCCCAATTGACACTTGGGCAAAAATAACTATTCTTGTCAACGAAACGATTGCCTAAACCATAATGGGAGGATCCGGCAATGAGCCCACATCCGACATCGGGGACCATGGACCTGATCCTCCATGGCGGCGCCATCTATACCATGGACGGGCGCCGTTCCTGGGCGGAAGCGATGGCGATCCAGGAAGGCAAAATCGTGGCCATCGGCCGCGACAAGGACGTTCGCGCGCTCGCCGGCCCGGGCGCGAAAGAGACGAACCTCCATGGCAAGATGGTGATTCCCGGCATCATCGATGTTCATAATCATCACATGTCCGGCGGCCAGGCGGCCCTCTATGAGACCACCTTCTCGCCGATGCTGACGTTCGAGGCAATCCTCGACATGGTGCGCGAGCGCGCGGCTTCCTCGGCGCCCGGCGAATGGATTTATGGCGGCATCTGGGGTAGTCATCTCATGAGCCGGCTCGCCGCGGCTGCCGCGCTGAAGGCGCTTGATGCCGCGAGTGACGGTCACCCGGTTATGCTGCGCGACGACAGCAATCACAATCGCTGGGTCAATTCACGCGCGATGGAATTGATCGGCATTACCTCGCAGACCCGCGATCCCGCTGACGGCCGGATCGTTCGCGACGCCGATTCTCACGAGCCGACCGGTCTCCTATTCGAAAAGGCGTCGGCCCTTGCGGAAAAGGCGGTCCTCGATTCTGTGACGGACCAGGCGGAGCGAGCCATCAACGCCGCACGCCGCGCGGTACAGATTCTCAATGGCTATGGCATTACCGGGTTTCAGGACGCGGCCGCGGGCCTGCCGGTGCTGGAGGCGCTAAAGCAACTCGATGCCAACGGCGAACTTTCGGCGTGGTGTGTGGCATCGCTACCGGCGCAGCCCTCGATCTTCGGCGAAGATACCTATGGCGATGAGCTCGTCGCCCGCCGCGAGGAATTCCGCAGCGCTCATGTGCGGCCCGACTTCGTCAAGATTTTCATGGATGGCGTACCGCCATCGCGTACCGCCGCGATGATCGAGCCTTACGTGCCCGACCTCGCGCTCGGCT
>JBOHLV010000163.1:0-2306 GCA_050729815.1 Allostellaceae bacterium | reverse complement strand
GGAGCAACGCGATGTTCTCGCTCGTCCGCTCGATCAGCAGGTGATCGAGCGCGATCTCGCCGAATTCGTTGATGATGACGACGGTATCGGATAGCGCCGGCTGCTTGACCAAATGATTGAGGACCGTGGTCTTGCCGCTGCCGAGGAACCCAGTCAGCACTGTCACGGGGAGCGTCATCTCAAGCCTGCTCGAAAACCGGCCGCCCCTCGAAATAGGTGGCGAGAATCTTGGTATCGGCGAGGTCGCTCGCCGGCGTTTCGAAGAGTTTGCGGTCAAGGATGGCGAAGTCCGCCGACTTGCCTGTCTCAAGGGAGCCGGTGATGCCATCCATGCCCATCGCGCGCGCCGAATTGATCGTATAAATCTCCAGCACGGTGGCGAGGTCGAGTGCCTGCTCAGGCCATAGCGCGCCCGGAAATTCACCCTTCGGGTTCTGGCGCGTGACCATGCCTTCAATGCCGAGCCACGGGTCTGGTTGCGGCATCACCGGCCAGTCTGACCCCGCCGCCATCAGCGCGCCGGCCTCGAGGAGGTCGCGGTTTGGCCAGAACCTCTCGGCTCGGTCCTTGGGAACGACCTCGCGAATCGCGGCAACGATCGGCCCCGGATACCAGATGATCGGTGACAGATCGGCGACGACGTTCAGTTCCTTGAAGCGCGGCACATCCGCCGGATCGATGAAGCTGGCATGGGCGATATGATGCACTCGTCCCGGCCCGTTGAAGCTGCGCACCACATCGATGGCATCGAGCGTAACGCGGACGGCGCCATCACCCGCGCAATGGATCTTCACCCCGAACCCTTGCGCTTCGTATTTCGCGATCATCCGCGCCAATTCGGGCACCGACATCTTCGCCTCGCCGCGGAAGCAGCAACCGAGCGCGAGGTCGGGCACGTAAGGCTCGATCATCGCGGCGGTACGCGATGGCGGTACGCCATCCATGAAAATCTTGACGAAGTCGGGCCGCACATGCGCGCTGCGGAATTCCTCGCGGCGGGCGACAAGCGCGTCGCCATAGATATCTTCGCCGAAGATCGAGGGCTGTGCCGGTAGCGATGCCACACACCACGCCGAAAGCTCTCCGTTGGCATCGAGTTGCTTCAATGCTTCGAGCACCGGCAGGCCGGCGGCGGCATCCTGAAACCCGGTAATGCCGTAGCCGTTGAGAATTTGTACCGCGCGGCGTGCTGCGTTGATGGCTCGCCCCGCTTGGTTCGCGACAGAATCGAGGACCGCCTTTTCCGCAAGGGCCGACGCCTTTTCGAATAGAAGACCGGTCGGCTCGTGAGAATCGGCGTCGCGAACGATGCGGCCGTCCGCAGGATCGCGGGTCTGGGAGGTAATGCCGATCAATTCCATCGCGCGCGAATTGACCCAGCGATTGTGATTGCTGTCGTCGCGCAGCATAACCGGGTGACCGTCACTCGCGGCATCGAGCGCCTTCAGCGCGGCAGCCGCGGCGAGCTTGCTCATGAGATGACTACCCCAGATGCCGCCATAGATCCATTTTCCAGGCGCCGAGGAAGCCGCGCGCTCGCGCACCATGTCGAGGATTGCCTCGAGAGTTAGCATCGGCGAGAAGGTGGTTTCATAGAGGGCCGCCTGACCTCCCGACATGTGATGGTTATGAACATCGATGATGCCGGGAATCACCATCTTGCCACGGAGATTCGTCTCCTTCGCTCCCGGGCCGGCGAGCGCGCGAACGTCATCGTCGCGGCCGATCGCGACGATCCGGCCGTCGCGGATCGCCATGGCCTCGACCCAGGAACGGAGCTTGTCTGTGGTATAGATCGCGCCGCCATGAAGGATCAGATCCACGGGCCCCGATGTCGCATGTGGGCTCATTGCCGAATCCTCCATTATCGCGTGCACAATCGTTTCGTTGACAAGAATATTTATTTTTGCCCAAGTGTCAATCGGGATGACTCAAGCGGAAAGACAGCGAATGCGACCCGAAGAGGTGATTGGCGATGGTCGGCGACCCTATACCGGGGCCGAATATCGCGCGAGCCTGCGTGACGGGCGCGAGGTTTATATCGATGGCGAGCGGGTCGCCGACGTGACGACGCATCCCGGTTTCCGTAATTCGGTGCGCTCGCTGTCGCGGCTCTATGATTCGCTGCACGATCCGTCGCTGCGCGAACTTCTGACGGTGCCGACCGATACCGGCTCGGGCGGCTATACTTTCCGCTATTTCCGCTATCAGCGCTCTCGCGAGGATCTGCGGGCAAGTCAGGCGGCGATCGCCCATTGGTCTCGCCTCACCTATGGCTGGATGGGCCGCACCCCGGATTACAAGGC
>JBOHLV010000162.1:0-8794 GCA_050729815.1 Allostellaceae bacterium | reverse complement strand
GGTCGATCGCCGCCCGATCCCGCCACGCCAGCGGCGCCGTGCAGCATGGCCGGCGTATAAGGCTCATATTGCTTTGATTGGCAGCGAAATAGTCCGGAAAATCGCGGGCGTCGCGTGACACCGGATGGTCTTCCATCTCGCCCTCAAAGCCCGTCATCCGGTTCTTGATGTAGGTCGAATAATCGGGCTTTGCCTGCTCGCCGTCGCTGACGAGATCGATACCCGCGTCCCATTGTCGTCGGACGACGTCCGCGACCGCCCGTGCCGCCAGCCGCTCGAACGCCGCGTCATCGACTGGCTCGCCGCGCTCCCCCGCCGTGAGCAATTGAAGCAAATCCGGCGACCGCGGCAGGCTTCCGGTGTGGGTGGTCCGAATCGTGCCGCCGCCTTCCATGGTCAGCCGTTCTTCGTCGCCGGCTGCCGCACTTCCTTGATGGTGCCGATGACGGCGGATACGAAGCGACCGCCCTGTTCCTCTCCCTTGACGATATAGACGTCCTCAATCGGGTTATGGGTGACCGGGTCGAAACGGAACGGCCCGCGTGGCGCCTCGAATTGAACCTTCGCCATGGCCTCGGCAAGCTTGTGCTTGTTGGCGGCGTTGCCGTCGGTCGCCTTCAAGGTCTCGTCGATCACCTGCATCGAGACATAACCATAGTCGGAGAACAGGTTCGGATAATCCTTGTTCTTGGCGCGATAGGCCGGAGCGAATTTCCGGTTCACCGGATTATCGAGCGTATCGCTATAGATGGTCGATGTAATGACGCCGAGCGCGGCGCGTCCCTGCTGCTTCGCCGTGGTCGAATCGACGAGGCCGGCGAAGCCGCAGAGCTGGGCCTTGATGCCGGATTGCGCCCATTGCTGCACGAACCGGATGGTGTGCGAGCCGCCGGCCGAAAAGTCGTACACGACCTTCGGGTCGAGCGAGCGGATTTCCGTGAAATAGGGGCTGTAGTCGGTCACCGTCAATGGCACATAGATGGTCTTGGTGATCTTTCCGCCCTTGGCGACGAAGGGCTTGGAGATTTCGGCGGCGATATCGTGGCCGGCGACGTAATCCTCGGACACCACGACCATCTCTTTCGCGAGATGGTCGTAAATCCATTCCGCGAAGGGATGGCAGACCTGCCAGGAGCATAGCGAGGAGCGAAACACATAGGGTAGCCGTTGCCAAGTGATCTCGTCGGCCCCGGCGCCGGAGACCAACAGGAATGCCTTGGCCTGCTTTACATAGTTCATGACCGCAAGGGCGACGTTGCTGCCCTGAATGCCAACGATCATGTCGACATTGTCGCGCTCGACGAAGCGGCGCGCCTTTTCGAGCCCAACCTGGGGATTGAGCTGATCGTCCTCCTTCAAAAGCTCAACCTTGCGGCCGGCGAAGCGGCCCTTCACCTCATCGAGATAAACCTTTACGCCATTGAGATTCCAGATGCCGACCGCGGCAGCGGGGCCGGTGAAAGTATTGAGAAGACCGATCTTCAACGGCGCGGTCGAGGCCGCGAGAATTGCGGGAGCCGACACCGCGTTGGCAAGGGCGACGCCGGCTGCGGCGCCGCCAACCATGACCGTACGCCGCGTCATCCGCGAATTACGACGATTTCGTCTTTCCATCTCAACCTCCCTGGCCAAGTTGTTTTTTTTGGCATCGTATGAGATTTGCGTAACCATATACCGCGAACGGTCGCGGTCACAACTGCAATTGGCGCGGGTCAGACGCTGAGATAATCGTGCAGGACCGTCTGATTGTTATCCAGCTCGGCCGAGGTGCCGGTATAGCAGATCTCGCCTTTATTGAGCACATGATGACGGTCACCGAGCGCCAGGGCGGTCGGCAGATTTTGTTCGACCAGGAGAATGGCGAGACCTTCATTTTTCAGGTTTTTGATCGCGGCGACGATCTGCGCCAGGATCAGTGGCGCGAGGCCTTCCGACGGCTCGTCGAGCAACAGCAGGGAAGGATTGAGCATGAGCGCCCGGGCGATCGACAGCATCTGCTGTTCGCCGCCGGAAAGCTGAAAGCCGAGATTGCCGCCCCGTTCTTCGAGCACGGGAAAGAGCGCGAATATGCGCGACTGGGTCCAATGACCGCCCTTGTCGTTTCGCGCGAAGACGGTGAGGTTCTCCATCACCGTCAAGCTCGGGAAAATGCCGCGCTCCTGCGGTACGTAGCCGACGCCGAGCCGGGCGATTTCGTAGGGCCTCAACCCCGCGATATCCCGGTCGCGATAGGTGATGCGTCCTCGGCGCGGCCGCAGATAGCCCATGGCGGTCAGGATGGTTGTCGTCTTGCCCGCCCCGTTCCGGCCGAGGAGGCAAACCACCTCGCCATCCTCGACGCGCAGCGACACGCCGCGGAGCACATGGCTCTCGCCGTAATAGGTATGGATGCCGTTAAGCTCCAGCATGCGCTACAGCCCCATGCCGAGATAGATCTCGCGGACCCGGGCGTCGGCGCGAATTTCCGCGGGCGTGCCGCTGGCCAGGACCTCGCCGTAATGGAACACGGTGATGCGGTCCGCAAGGCTGAACACCACGTTCATGTCGTGCTCGATCATGAGGACGGCAAGATCGCGCGGTAGGTCCGCGATCAACGCGATCATCCGTTCGGTCTCCGCCGGCGACATGCCGGAGGTCGGCTCGTCGAGCAGCAGCAGCACCGGTTTCCCGGCCAAGGCCACCCCGATCTCGAGCTGGCGCTGTTCGCCATAGGAGAGGCTGCGCACCGGGCGCATTGGGTCAGCTATGATATGGACCTGCTCTAACAGGCTTTCGGCTTCCGCGATGATGCCGGGCCGGCGCGACGCGACGGCGAAGAAATTCCAGGGATGGCCGCTTCGTGCCTCGACGGCGAGGCGGACATTCTCCAGGACCGACAGGTTCGGGAACAGGTTGTTGCGTTGAAAGGTGCGGGCGATTCCGCGTTGCGCGATGCGGTTCGGCGGCCAGTGCGTGATATCGACGCCGTCGAGCAGAATGTGGCCGGCGCCGCCGTGAAGCTGGCCGCCGATCTGATTGATGAGGCTGGTCTTGCCGGCGCCGTTGGGTCCGATAATGACGTGGCGCTCGCCGTCGGCGACCACCAAACTGACATTCTGCGTCACGACGAGACTGCCGAAGGCGCAAAAGAGACCTTCGATGCGCAGCGTGCTCATGCCGAGGCCTTGACCGGGCGCGCGATCGGAAGCTGGCGCAGCGCGCCCCACACGCCGCCCGGAAAGAACATCACGCTGGCGACGAAGACGACGCCGACGATCAGCAGCCAGTGCTCGCTATAGGTGCTGACCAGATTCTCCATCAACAGGAACCCTGCCGCGCCGAGCGCCGGCCCGATGAGCGTGCCGGCGCCGCCCAACATGACCATGATGAGGACGTTGCCCGAGGCCGTCCAATAGACCGCGTCCGGCGAGATGTATCCGTTATAGATGGCATAGAGACCGCCGGCGAACCCGGCGAACGCGCCGCCGATGGTGAAGGCGGCGAGCTTATAGCGCCGCGTTGCGTAACCGATGGCGCGCATCCGCGCCTCGTTTTCCCGGATGCCGATGAAGACGCGGCCCAGCGGCGATGACACGAGGCGGCGCAGCGCGAAGAAGGTGAGGCCGAAGAACACGAACGCCATGAAATACATCGGCAGCGCATGCTCGAGATTGAAGCCGAAGAAGCCCGGCTTGTCCGAAAGCCCCATCCCGTCCGAGCCGCCGGTGACCGAGCGCCATTTGAGCGCCACCGAATAGATGAGCTGCGAGAACGCCAGGGTCAGCATTAAAAAGGCGATGCCGCTGGTGCGGACACAGAAATAGCCGATCAGAAATGCCGCGACGGCCGCCACCACGACGCCGAGCACGACACCGGCCCAAGCCTCGATGCCGAACCGCGACGCCAGCACGATCACCGCATAGGCACCGATGCCGAAGAACCCGGCATGGCTCAGCGACATGAGGCCGGTATAGCCGACCAGCAAATCGAGGCTCATGGCGAAGATGGCGAAAATGAAGAGCTCCGCAACCAGCGAGCGTTGGTAGTCCGCGACCAGGAGCGGATAGATCGCGAGCGCCGCCAGCACGACGAGACCCAGCACCAGCGTCGGACGCGACGCCAGCGGCGTTTCGGGTGCCCCGCCGCTCGGACTCGCGCTGTGCGCGTGCCTGATGCCGAACAGGCCCTGCGGCCGGACCAGCAGCACCACCGCCATGATGAGATAGATGAGAACCAGCGATAGCGCCGGGACATAGGTCTCGCCGAACGTTACGATTTCGCCGACGATCAGACTGCCGATGAAGGCGCCCCGGAGGCTGCCCATCCCGCCGACGACGATGACGATAAAAGCGGGGATCAGAATTTCGGCATCCTCGCCCGGATACATGCCGAAGATCGGGCCGGCCGCGACCCCGCCGAGCGCCGCCAACGCCACCCCGACGCCGAAGACCATGGTGAAGAGCGCCGGGACGTTGCAGCCGAGGCCACTCGCCACTGCGCTATCATCGACGCCGGCCCGGACCTTGGCCCCGAGCCGGGAGCGATCGAGAAACAGCCACAGCAGGAGCGCGATGGCACAGCCGAGCGCGATGAGAAAGAGACGATAGCTCGAAAACACATCGGTGCCCAGTTGAACGACGCCGGCGAGGGCCCGCGGCGGCTGTAGGGCGAGCGCGTCGCGCCCCCAGATGGTCTGCGCCGCGTCGAGGAAAATGAAGGTGAAGCCGAAGGTCAGCAGGACCTGGTCGAGATGGCCGCGCCGATAGAGTGGCCGCAGGAACGCCATCTCCATCGCGATTCCGATCGCGGCGATGGGCACCGGCGCCAGAATCAACGCCAGCCAGAAGCTCCCGGCCAGGTGGAACAGCGTGTAGCCGATATAGCCGCCCAGCATGAAGAACGAGCCCTGCGCCAGGCTGACGACATTCATCAGGCCGAAGATGAGCGACAACCCCGCCGCCGTAAGGAACAGCAGCATGCCATAGACCAGGCCGTTTAATAGCTGGTCGAGAACGATATCCATTGCGGTCGGGCCTCAAACCGGCGGCGCCGAGGTCGGCCTGATCCGAGGCCCTTGCCGGGCGCCGTTGCAAATCGTCATGGGTTCTCCCTCCCCGTTCCGTTCGCCGTTGAGGCTACTGCCAGACCTCCGCCGCCGCTGCCATGATTCGTTCGAGTTTACGCCATTGATCCTCGGGGTCCATGACCGTCGGGCTGAGGCCGCCGAACCCGCATTGCGGACTGAGCGCGAGCTGATCGAGCGGGAGATGACGTGCCGCCTCGTCGATGCGACGCTTCAGTACGTCCTGGTCCTCAAGGGTCGCGTCCTTGGTGGTGACGAGGCCGAGCACCGCGATCTTGCCCTTGGGCACAAAGCGCAGCGGCGCGAAATCGCCCGCCCGCGCGCTGTCATATTCGAGCAACAGACGCTGATGGTTGAGTCCCTGAAACAGCCGTTCGGCAATGGCGTCGTAATGGCCCTCGCGATGCCACTGGCCCACCACCTTTCCGGTCGTTGGATCGATCGTCCTCGGGTTGCCGCGGCAGATATGCAGACCGAACACCACCTCGTCGAAGCCGGCGATCACGGCGTTGTCGGCGGCGATCGAGCGCGCGAGATTGGCGTCCGGATCCTCGCCCCGCGCCGCCATGCGGTCGCGCGAGACCCGGTCGACATAGGCGGTATAGCCGGGAGCATCGATCTGAATGTATCGGCAACCCGACGCGACCAGCCCGCTGATCATCTCACGCTCGATCGCGACCACATCGGCTAGGAACTCCTCCATGTCGCGATAGACGGCGCGCGAATTCTGGTAATCGAAGCGTTGCGCGACACGGTCGGGACCGAGCAGCGTTACCTTCACCGGAGTGGTGGCACAGGCCGCGGCGAAGCGATACTCCTCGAGCGGCACGTTGCGGACGAACCTCAGCCGCTCCCGCACCGGCCGGCGGGTATAGATCGCGGGACCGACGGCCGCGAAATCCTGTTCGGCGCGGGCATGGGCTTGCCGCGTGATGCGATCCTGTTGATAGGCGTTCTCGGCGCCTTCCGGGACGTCGAAGCCGGCGACGGCACGCGCAAAACTTTCCTGGAAATTTCGCCGCCGCAGCTCGCCATCGGTCACGATGGGAAAGCCTATTTCCTCTTGCCGGTGCAGCACCTCGCGCACAATCTCGTCCTGGTGCCGCCGCCAATCGGCTTCGTGGAGCGCGCCCGCGGCAAATCGCGTGAAGGCGTCCCAGTAGGTGTTTGGCGCCGCAAGACCGCCGACCTGGTCGACCCGAAGTGACTTCACACCCGTCATCATGTTCTCCCATTAGGAAATATTTCGTCGTAATGGGCATGCCGATTATAGCATCCAGCCCATTTTTGAACCTTTCCCCGAACCGAAGCGTCGCTTCAGGACCGCCGGATGGATCCGATCGGCCATATCCCATACCTCCTCTCCGGACGGTCGATCGATTCGTATAAAGGGTGCGCCAGGATCCATCCATTCCACCACCGTTTACCATTATGCGCTGGTTCAACGGGAATCAACGCGACCTGCAGCAACCACAGCGACTGCGGTGGAGAAAAATGTGTGGGAATGCGCCATGAGCGCCGAGAGCGGTTTGAACGTCCATATTCCGCCGCGACGGCTTCGCCGTTTTGATATTGGTTGGTGCCGACATTCATGGCGTCGTCGCAATCGACCGAGGATTGCACGGTCACGATCGGGACGCCGTGCCGAAGCGCGCGGTGCATCCCGTTGCACGGGCCTACGGGGCTTCCCGGCTTGCCAAGGCCATAGGTGGGCAGCCTTGGACTTTCAAGCGCTTAGCCCATCCTATTCACGACGGCGGTAGATTTCGGACGCACGCGGTGGCTGGTTGGTTTCGGTCGCGCGCCACCGCTCGGCTTTTTCACCGTTTGCGGAACCGGACTATTCGTAAAGGCGCTGGAGGGATGGGGATGGACGAACGGGGGCTATGCCCCGGCGGTCAGGGGCCGAGCGGAGCGAGAGCTGCCGGCAGGCCCCGGAACAGACCAGCTTGGGGACAGGCTGCGGCGAAAGCGAGGTGCACGCGACGGGCGGTCTCGATGACGCGAGCGGCGATCTTGATCAGCCGCAGGCGCAAGGTGGCGAACTCAGCGCCGGCCAGTTCGCACGTCTTGGGGATGGCGTCGCGCACGGTGAGCATCAACCAATAGGCGGCGGTGTGCAGCACGAGACGGACCTGATTGGCGATGGCAGACCGGCACGAGGTGCGGTCGGACGCCAATTGGGTCTTGTGCAACTTGATCAGGTTCTCGGCCTGTCCCCGCGCGCAATAGAGACTGTCGTAGAGCCATTGGGGCGAGCCATGATCGAGGTTGGTGACGACGAAGCGGATATCGAGCCCGAGCTTGGTTGCTTCGATGCGGGCGATGGCGCGACGCTCGCGGTCCCAGGATTTGGCTCGGTGCCGGGTCTCGGCATAGCCGCACACGACGTCTTTGTTTTTGACGGCGCGCTCGGTGCGGATCGCATCCGCCGGTTCGTCCACCTTCCGGCACAGCGGCTTGGTACCGGGCAGCCCGAAAATGTAATCGACGCCGTTGGTCTCGCACCAGGCCATCGCCTCGGGTCGGGCGTAATGGCCGTCGCCCCGGAAGATGATGCGCGTCTTCGGCCAGCGCCGGCGAATGTGCCGGACGAGGCGGCGCAGATGGGCACGCACCTCGGTACCCGACGGCGTTTTGCCGGGGCGCAGCACGACCGCGACCGGACGGCTTCTCGCGGTGTCGTAGACGTGGATCGGCAGGAAACAGCGCTCGTCATAATGCGCATTGAAGAACGACAATTGCTGATGGCCATGCACGACATCGCAGGTATCGTCGATATCGAGGGTCACCGACGCCGGCGCGCGGCCATAGGACGCCATCCATTGATCGACCAGCGCCCAGGTGAGACGGATCGCATCGCGCAACGACGGTCCGTTCTCCAGCCGCGACAGCGTCGGCTGAGAGCACAGGTCCGCGCCGCTATCGGGCAATCGTCCGCAAGCCAGCTTGAACGCCGGATCGCTGCGCAGATCATCCAGATCGTCGGCGTCCTCATAGCCGCACGCGATCGCGAAGACGCGGGCACGGATCATGTCGGCGAGACTGTGGGTGATGCGGGCCGGATCGCGACGGTCGGGGAAACACCGGGCCAGCCTCTGCGCGATGCCCAGACACCGATCAGCCATCGCCAGCAGCATTACGCCGCCATCCGAAGTGAGGCGTCCGCCGGCAAAGGCGGCGGTGACACTCTGGCGGCAAACGGCTGGAAACGAGAACGGCAGCAGACGATCGTCGGTCATGGCGGGTGTGGCGCTCCGTGGTTGCGGATTGAGCCTGTCTCGACAACAGAATCATGCGCGCAATCAACGCTCTACGCTACATCCGCCAGCTCAAAATCACCGCCCTCATGAATAAGATGGGCTAGCGATATTGAGTCCGGTGCGACGGAATCTGCCGCGGTGGACTTTTGCTTCCGCTTCCACTCCAAGAGCAATCATTGGTAGAAGCCTGCCCGACCCCGTCCGGGACGGGATCGGATTGAGCGTTCGGCGGTAGCTGACTCGTCGATCGAAGGGGGTGCTAGCCGGCCGACGGTCGCCCGCGGTGCCTCTCACGACGCCTTCGCGCCGATGAACTAGACCGCTTTCGCGGTAGCGTTAGGCGGAGAGGTTGGAGTAGCGGCGGAAGAACATCCGGTCTTGAGATTGAGGGGTTCAGAACCTCACTCAAGACGGGAGCTCCCCATGACCGACGAGCCTATCAACCCACTACGCCGTCGCATGATCGAAG
>JBOHLV010000161.1:0-3741 GCA_050729815.1 Allostellaceae bacterium | reverse complement strand
GTAATATCTTGCGAGAAGGATTCCTCGCGTTCGGGGTTCTATGGGGCAGCGCGCGCCACGATCTGCATTGGCTCGACAATGCCGTGGAGGCGCTCTGCCCACTGTTCCAGCGCCGCCCGCTTTTGCGGCCGATGCGAACCCTGGTCATCGACGGCATGAAGACCCGGCAAGGCGTGGCCAATGACGCGCTCGGCGATGAACGCCTCCACGCCCAGATCGCTGACGAGCCGCGTGCGCACGGTCCTCCGCAGATCGTGCAGTACCCAGGGCGGCATTGGTTCAGCGCCGGCCGCCTGCCGCTCCCGGGCGATCGCTGCATCGAGGCGCGACTTCATCTTCGACCAGCCACTGATGGGACGCTTGCTGGCCGTGGTGGAGAACGCAAAGCCCTCGGCGAAGCGCGGCATGGCCTTCAATAGCTCGACGGCGCAGGGCGCCAGCGCGACTTCTTGAGCAACGCCGGTTTTGAAGCGGGCGGGCGGCACGACCAGCATGGCGGCGTCGAGATCAATTTCGCTCCACTGCGCGCGCGCAATGTCGTTGAGTCGCTGGCCGGTCAGCGTCAGCACTTGCACCAGCCGTCCGAAGGGGTAACCCAGGGTATCGGCCGCGTGCCACACTTCGCGCAGCTCGCCATCATTCAGCACGCGGCTCCGTTTCAGATCACGGCCGGTGATGCCGATGGTCTTGTCGCGGACATTGGCACAGGGTGACACCTCGATGCCGAAGCGCTCGCCATCCGCACACCAATTGAAAAACCTGCGAATAGCGCCAAGCGAACGCCGTGATGCGTACTTGCCCCCGCGAGCCTTGATCTCATCGAGGCGCTCAATCACGTCGCGTCGCGTAATCTCGCTGACGGGCCGATCTCGCCAGATGGCATTCCGGCCGTCGCTCCAATCTATGATCTTTCCCGTCCGCTTGCCTTCCTCGCGGCGCCCAATTTGCCCGAGAAACTCCTGCCGCAGGATCGCTTCGGTTTCTCGATTTGTGCGCAGCCCCCGGCCTCGTTCATCAGCAATGTAAGAGGCGATGGCAGCCGCGCACGTCTCGTGCTCCTGACGCGCCCTTTTGCGTCGCCGTTCCACTTCGACCTCACGCGGGCGCTTGCCGCTGGTGATCGTGGCGAGGATGGCGGGGACGGCCTCACGCGCCTCTTTGAGCGACAACGCCGGATAGGCGCCTAAAACATTGTAGTCGGGATTGCGAACACCGGGCCGGCGACGTACGACGACAAAGCTTCTTGCACCTGTTTCAGTGACACGGACACCCAAATACGGGTGCACAGCGTCCCAGATGATGTAACGCTTCCCGGGCGCCGCTGGCTTTAGCGCCTTGAGCGAACGGTCGGTCAGCACCTTTCTGATTGGACCTTCGGTGACCATCAGTTTGTCCATCCGGCTAACGCCGGGCTAACGTTTATCGCGCGTCAATCAGTGTTAGCCCATGTGTTGGAGTGTGCCCCCTTGCCGCATAACTGGCAAGTAAATAAAGGAAATGCCCCACTTGGCAGAGCATCGATGTTAACCGAAGTTCACTCAGTTATACACGGGGCAACAATTTCCTAAACCGTGGGTCGGGTGTTCGAGTCACCCCGGGGACGCCAATAAAAACAAAGGCTTAGGTGGTTTTGAAGGGAAGACTTTGGCAGTGAAAATCAGCGCGGGCTAAAGGACGGGCTAAAGGAGCGCCGCCCGCGCTCGACTGGCCCTTATCGGCTGCCCTTGATGACGCCCCATGAGGGCGCCCGGCATCGCGCGCGAGGCAAAACGCTGCGCGCACGCCAAACTGGTTTATTTCTCTTAATAATTCGCTTATTATGAAGTCCTGTGGGTGCTTATGCCCCGCAGAAGGAGATAATGAAATGTCTGCAAATTCGATGGCGATCAAGGAGTTGCTTTACGCCGAGCGCAACCTCACTGCTGCCGAACTTCAAGAGCGGTTCGAGCGGAAAATGGGCGCCAAGCTGGCGATGGCGTCAATCGTCACATACCGGGCTGAATTTCTCGACGCCATGACCTTCCTTCGCGATCATGGATGGGTCGAGCCGGGCGCCGCCTCAGAACCGAAACCCGCGCCGGTCCCGGCGGCCGAACGGGAGCGGAACTTTGCTGCAACTACCGCGATTCCGAAGGGTGCCAAAAAACCCAAAAAGAAGCCTTCGACCTTCAAAGAGGTACTTCGGGACCACGTTGCCGCCGAAGGCGAAGCGCAGCCCGAAGCGACGGTGCAGCCGGTAGCTTAGGCAATTCTGGCGGCCCCATATAGGTCCAGATTACGTCGCCTTGCCCAAACAGGGATAGGCCTTGACCTTGTAGCGGCCGCATAGACCAGGGTCGGACGGCAGCTCGACGCACTGGCCGGTGACATCGTATTTCCAGCCATGATAGGCGCAGCGCAGCCCGCATCCTTCATTTCGCCCAAACCACAGCGAGACGCGGCGATGGGCGCAGAATTCGTCGATCAGCCCGATCCGGCCTTCGCTGTCGCGGAACGCGACCAGCCGCTCACCCAGGAGTTGGACCCGCACGGGCGGGCAATCGGGCGCGGGTAGTTCGCGCGCCAGCAGGGCCGGGATCCAGTAGCGACGGAACAGACCGCCCATCGCCGTTCCTGGCCCGGTCCGCGTCAGCAGTTCATTTTCCTCGCGGCGATCCATGTCAGTCCTCAAGGCGCCGGCCGGGAATTTAAACTTGGTTCCGCGACGTTTCAAATGGATTTGAGGATGTCCGGAAGCGGGGCTCCGAGCCACACACGCAACGCGTCAATGTCGAGCAGTTCGGGGCCACCGTCGGGCGCGAATTCACAGGCCATCAATTCGCTCGGAAGCAATTTCACGCGGATCCGTCGTCCGCACGGCGAGAAGCGTCGAGATTTGCCGCGCGCAAGATAGTCACGGCGGCCCGATGAAATCTCTCGAACTCCGTCGGCTGAAGAACGCCGAAAAGGCGCTTCAAGTCTGTCCACCAGGCGCTCGCTTTGAGCGAGAATTTTCCGCCCTGCGGGGATAATCAAAATGCGAAGAACGCGGCGATTGTTTTGATCTTCGATCCGCGAAATCCATTTCTTGCATTCCAACGTCGCGATGAGTTCCGCGATTGATGGTAGCTTGACCCCAAGTCGTCGTGCCAGTTGCGTCGCTGAAAGAGCCGGCCGGTGCGCCACGATGCTCAGAAGGGTGTACTGCGCTGGCGTCAGATTGAGCGGGCGCAGGACATCCCGCATCTGCAGCCCGATCACCATTTGCAGACGCCGGATGACGAGGCTCGTGCGCGCCGATGTCGTGGCTGGTTCTCTTGGCAATGCGGTATCCTTCGCCCTTATCTCTCAAAGCTTCAGACTTCGGGGCCGTGACACGCACGTCGACCGTGAACGGGCGCATCCACCCCCAGGTCGCGATCAACGCGCGGGGCGCCACCGCAGAAGCCATTTGTCGAGAATTGAAAGAACAAGATTGCTGCCAAGTCCGATCACCGCCAGCAGGATGACGCCGGCATAGAGCTGGGGGGATTGAAACGAGCGAGCGGCGAGCAGGATGAGACGACCGAGGCCCTCCTGTCCGGTCAGCATTTCGCCGACGATCGTCAGGATCAACGCCACGCTGAGGCCGAGCCGCATGCCCGCTAGGATATCGGGCATCGCCGTGGGGAGAGCGATCTTCCAGATGACCTCCAGGCGGGAAAGCTTCAGGATGTGCGCGACCTCTTTCAAGCGTGGCGATACCGCGGCAAAGCCATGCAC
>JBOHLV010000160.1:0-3807 GCA_050729815.1 Allostellaceae bacterium | reverse complement strand
TTCTTCGATATCGGGAACGGCGACCGCATCGCCTTTTTCGATTTCGGCGACGAGGCGCCCAAGACCAAGGACCAGGGTTTTGGCCATCATGTGGCGCTGGGCGTGCCGAGCGAGGAGGCGCTGGCCGAGGCGAAGGCTCGGCGATGCTGCCGCTGATGCTCAATCTCTACGCATCGCGCCTCGGGGAAGCGAAAGCGCCGCTGATGCCGCGCATCGACAGCGAGATCGCCAACCATCTCGGCTATATCGATCGCGCCCTCGAGGGCCGACAATACCTGCTCGGCAGCGAGTTGACCGGGGCCGACATTCAGATGAGCTTCGTCGGCGAGGCGGCCGGCGCCGTCGGCAAACGTGCGGCCTATCCCCATATCGACGCCTGGGTGAAGCGTCTCCACGAACGGCCCGCCTACAAGACCGCAATCGAGCGTGGCGGCCCCTACGCCCTCGCGCGCTGAGGCGCCTGACGGGGCCGGTCTATGAGGCGGGCTCCATGCCGAAGCGGCGCTTCACCGGGGTCGCCGCCGGCGCGTTGAGATGGGCGATCACCGCCCGCGCCTCCGCGATGCGGGTCGATCGCGCGCCGATCCCGATCGAGAAAATCGTTACCGCCTGAACCGGCGGCGGCAGGATGCCGACGACGTCGATCCCCGGCTCGCCGAGGAACTCGCTCAATTGCTGGATGCCGATCGCCGCCTCGCCGCGCGCGACCAGGGTCGCGACCGGGATGCCCGGCTTCGCCTGCACGAAGCGTTGGGGCTCGGCCGCGGGATCGAGCCCCCAGGATTGGAGGATTGCGAGGAGGTGGACGCCGCTCGGCCCGGTCGAATAGCCGATGGTGCGCGCGCCCATCAACGCGGCACGGACCGCCTCCGCGCCGGCGATGTCGGGCCGCTTCGCGCCGGTCGGCACCGCCATCGCCATCGACGAGCGAACAAATTGCGCCCGGCTTTCGGCGACCAGATGCCCCTCGGCCGCCAGCTTCTCAATCACATTGTCGGCGAGGATGACGAGATCGAAGATCTCGCCCGCGCGGACGCGCCGCGCCGCATCGACGCCGCCGATCGCCTCGACCGCGACCCTCTGGCCGGTCGCCGCGCCAAATTGCGCGACGAGGTCGGCCACGAGTTGACGCGTCGCCATCGAGGATATGCCGGTGATCGTGGGGGCCATGGTTTCTCCAGACGGTGCGTAGCATGTCATGCAGATTGCCGGTGTTTTACCGGAACATGGGCCGATCCTCAACCGAGCATGAACCGGAGTTTTTCCCTTGGCGCGCCCGATCACCGTTACTAAAGTGACGCGGTCGGGGGCTTGGGCAGATCGCCCCATGGCGAGACGAGGCAGGGGAGATGAGCGCAGGGCTCGAATCGACCGCGAAACCGCGGCGGACCGTCGCCGAGGTCGATAAGCTGCTGCAACAGGCGCTTGCCGAGCGCGACGGCGCGCGGGCGCAACAAGCCATGATCGCGATCGAGAATGCGCGGCTGCTTACCGAGTTGCAAACGCGCACGAATGATTTGACGGAATCGCTCGAATATCAGACCGCGACCGCCGAGGTGTTGGGCGTGATCTCGGCCTCGCCCGGCACTCTTGCGCCGGTGTTCGAGGCCATGCTCGACAGGGCGTTACGCCTGTGCGAGGCCTCGTTCGGCGCGCTCTATTTCTACGGCGACGGAGTGATGCGTCTGGCGGCAGAGAGCGGTGTGCCGCCCGAGGCAGTCGAGGCCTTACGCACGGTGGTTCCTGAGCCGGGCGGCGGCATGGCGCAAATCGTCGAAGGTGCCGACGTCGTTCAGGTGGCCGACGCCGCCGACACCGATGCCTACCGTTCGGGAGTCGAATCGCGTCGCAAGTTTGTCGAGCTGACCGGCAGCCGCACCGCGCTGTGGATCGCCTTGCGGAAGGATAACGCCCTGCTCGGCGTCTTCATTTTTTACCGCCGCGAGGTTCGTCCGTTTTCGGACAAGCATGTGGCGCTGCTGCAAAATTTCGCCGACCAGGCTGTGATCGCGATCGAGAATGCGCGGTTGTTCACGGAACTGAACCAGCGCACCAGCGATTTGATGGAATCGCTCGAATACCAGACCGCGACCAGCGACGTGCTGAAGGTCATCAGTCGCTCGACCTTCGATCTTCAGCCGGTGCTCGATACGCTGACCCGAACTGCGGGCCGCCTTTGCAACAGCGACGGCAGCGGGCTAACGGTTAAGGACGGCGACGTCTTCCGCTACATGGCGATCGATGGCACCACCGAGGAATTCGCAGCCTTTGCGCGGCAGCAGGTCATTGTCCCCAGCCGGAATTCGACGGCGGGGCGCGTGGCGCTCGAGGGCAAGGTCATCCACATCCCTGACCTTACAGCCGACCCAGACTACATGTTGCCCGAGGCGAGCCGAGCCGGCATACGGACGTTGTTGGGTGTCCCGTTGTTGCGCGAGGGAGCGGTTGTGGGCACGCTCACCTTAGCGCGCTATCGCGTCGAGCCTTTTACGGAACGGCAGGTCGAGTTGGTACGCACCTTCGCCGACCAGGCGGTGATCGCGATCGAGAATGCGCGGCTCCTGACCGAATTGCGGGAATCGCTCGACCGCCAGACCGCGACGGCCGACGTGCTCGGCGTGATCTCGGCCTCGCCGGGCGAATTGGCACCGGTGTTCGACACCATCCTCGAAGACGCCATGCGCCTCTGCGAGGCGACGACCGGCCATGTCTGGCAGGTGGAGGGCGACAATTTGCGAATCGTCGCGTCGCGCGTCCCGGCCGGCGAAGATACGCCCGTCGTGACCACGTCTCTCGCGGCGCTCGGCCCCGTTCCTTTGGCCGAAGTGGTCGAAAGCAGGGCGCCCGTTCTCGTCGCGGATTTGCGGGACCATCCCTCTTACCGGGCACGCCTCACCGGCGCGGTTGCGATGGTCGAGCAATTGGGCACTCGATCGATGTTGTCGATGCCGATCATGAAGGACGGTCTCGTTCTCGGCGTCATTACCCTCTACCGCCGCGAGGTCCGTCCGTTTGCCCAGAAACATCTCGATCTCGTCCAGAACTTCGCGGACCAGGCGGTAATCGCGATCGAGAATGCGCGGCTGTTGACGGAGTTACGCGAATCGCTCGACCGCCAGACCGCGACCGCCGACATCCTGCGCGCCATCGCCTCGACGCCGGGCGATCCCACGCGCGCGCTCGACACCATCGCGGAGACGGCGGCGCGCATGTTCGACGCCGCCAATGTCGGTATCCGGCGGCTCGAAGGCGATATGCTCCACATGATCGCGTCCGCCGGTCCGACCACGGGCGCGATGCGGGGTCAGGCGCCGGCGCGGTCGATCGACAGTCCGGACTTTTTTGCCAGCGCGGCGCGGGAAAATAGTCAATTTCACGTGCCCGACATGCAGGCCGAAATCGCGAAATGGCCGCCGGACCTGCAAGAGACGCTGCGCCAGGGCGGCGTCCGCACGGCGGCGTTCACGCCGCTCACCCGCGACGGCAAGGCCATCGGCGCGATGGGCGTCAATCGCACGGAATTGCGCCCGTTCCGGCCCGACGAACTCCAATTGATGACGAGCTTCGCCGACCAGGCGGTGATCGCGATGGACAATGCGCGGCTCCTGGGCGAACTGCGCGAGAGTTTGGAGCAGCAGCAGGCAATGGCCGAAGTGCTGCAGGTCATCAATTCGTCGCCAGGCAACCTCCAGCCGGTGTTCAACGCGATCCTCGACAAGGCGCACAGCCTCTGCGGCGCGAATATTGGGTGGCTGCTGACCTTCGACGGCGAACTTGTCCGGACGCAGGCGTCGCACGGACTGGCCG
>JBOHLV010000159.1:0-3146 GCA_050729815.1 Allostellaceae bacterium | reverse complement strand
TCCCGCCCAGCGCCTTGATCTGTTGCGCCTTGGTCAGCATCGAGGACGGGATCGAATCCATCGGCATCGACTTGTCGCATTTGACGGCGAGCTTCGGATTCTTCGAGGTCGTGTCCTCGGTGAAGGGCAGGCGGATGATGCTGGGCTCGAGGTTGTTGATGCCCTCGGCCGCGGCAACGCCCTTGCGCAAGGCGCGCCGCACCATCCAGGTATGAGCGTCCATGCTGGCCATGGTCATGTGATGGTCGGCGGCCAGGCAACTCAAATCCATCAGCGACAGGCCGACAAAGACCGGGATCTTCTTGCCAGCGGCGATGAAGGCGCGGATCGAGCCGGTGGTCTCGCCATATATGCCGTCGATCTCGGGATACTTCGCGATCAGGGCCGCGGCCTTCTGTTGCGCCATCGCCGGGTCCCAATTGGTCACGATCCAGTTGTTATCCAGCACATGGATGCGCGGATAGTGCTTGAAGACGCGGCGCCAGCCCACTTCCTGCGTCGTGTTCAACGGGTTGCCCGGCGTGCCACCGAAGATCAGCACATTGCCGTGGCCATGCAGCGTCTTGGCAAGCCAATGGGCGAACTGCTCGCCGACCACCACCTGGTTCTCGGTAACGCGATCGATATAGTCGCGGCCGATCTTGCCGGGGAAACTGTCGCTGGGGGAACCCGTGTCATAGGGAACCACCGCGATGCCGGCCTCGGTCGCTTCACGGGTCGCCTTGTCGATCGCCGGCCCGGCATCCATGAAGGTGACGATGACGTCGAAATGCTGGGCGATCAGCCCCTCGATATCGGCGATCTGCTTCTCCGGCCTGCCTTCGCCGTTGGTATAGCGGGTCTCGGTGATATTCTTGCATTTCGCGGCTTCGTTCTCAAACTCGGCGCGGGTGATGTGGCGCCAGTAGTTGCCGCCCCAGCCGTCCGACAGCGCCACCTTGATCTTCTTGGTGCCGCAGAATTTCGACATCGGCTGGAAGTCGGCCACCGTGCCGTGCTTGTTCGGCGCCAGCTTGACCTGGAGGATCGACCGGGCAAAGCCCGGCGACGCAAGCGATAGCGCCAGCCCCATCGCTGCCGCGCCCAACGCCACCTTGTTCAAGGATCGCATGTACCTTCCTCCCTCTGCTATCGTCTCAAGGGCGGTCGCGCGAACCCGCGTTGCCCTTTTGTCGCGGAGCATAAGAACGAAAAAAATATTTTTTCAATGGAAAAACCGCCAACGTCGAAATCACGCCTTTGATTATTTCGCGTGACGGAAAAACGCTTCATTCGGGCGCGTTATTATACTCGATCCAGCGCTCGAAGGCGGCGAGGAACTTCGCCATGAAGTCGCGCGTCGACGGGTCGGCGAAGTCCGTCACGAATGCGGGAGTCAGATAGAGCAACCCGATAAGGGCGATCTCAAACAGAAAACGAAATGCGCTTTCACGGCCTTGCGCCCGCCGCGCGGCGGATCGAAACTCGAGTCTTCGAGACCCTCATCGGCTTTTGAATTTGCCATAGTGCTCGCAGCCCAGCGTTGTATGTCGCCGACGCATTTACATATTATAGTTGATAATCTCCTAAGGTCGGATCGGCTGACCTTATCGTGTGGATATGCGCAAGCTGGTCGGGCGAAACGTCAAGCGTCTGGGGAGAGGAGAGGCCCAACCCAGGAGAAATTCGCCGAGATTTCAGGGTTCAGCCAACAATATATCAGCAGTCTCGAACGCGGCCGCCGGAATCCAACGGTCTTGACCATATACGAATGGGCCGCGGCTCTTGGACTGAGCCACATCGATTTTCTTCGCCCGGACAAGGAGGGCTAAAAGCTTGATTGAGCGGCGCCGCAAGCCGGAAGGTCGCCCGGCTGCCTCGAACTGATCAAGATCGCTGCGCGCGTCACCCGAGATGGCCACCCGCATTAAGGTCCGCCTGCCGAGCGCCTATCGCGGAACCGCGATGCCTCGGCGGGTCACAGGGGCGCGTTGTTCATGAATTATCCCCGTCATTTCATGCCGGAATTGGGCTGATTTCGCTCTTGGAATAGCCTCCACTGGCCGAAAGTGGGGGCCTCAATGGCGCATTTTGGGTGTTGAACCACAGAAAACGGCGTTCAATCTTATGCCGGATCGGTCTTCCATGACGGTCTGGCGCGCGTCATGCCGAACCTCGAAACCGAAATCGTCAGGCGGTCCGATCTCGCCAAGGGCTTCGCCGTCTTGCCCAAACGATGGATCGTCGAGCGAACCCTGGCTTGGCTCAACCGCTGCCGTCGGCTGGCCAAGGATTGGGAAAACCTCAACCGCAACGCCCTTGCCTTCCTCTACCTCGCCTCCATCCGCCTCATGTTCCGAAAACTCTGCAATCCCTCATAAAGTCTCCGGACGGACTCTTAACAGCCCGTTGAGGAAGTCCCGATTTCAGTTCGCGGTCGGGGTGGCGGCGATAATCGCGAGCGCGTGGCCTCCGCCGCCGACGAAGGCGATGAGACCGAAAGCGAGCATGGCGTCGATCCGCACGGCGAAAACGAACACGGTGAGGGCCTCCGCGGCCTCCCTCGGCGTCCCCTGACCGTGGAGGGCGCGCATCATCACGCCGAGATTGAAGCCGGCGACATGGATTAGGTAACGCTTGTGGACGTTCTCGCGTCCGCGCAGCCAGGCGCGCCGCATGCCGCCGCGATCGAGCACATGGGCGAACGAGCGCTCGACCAGCTCGCCGCGTCGTCGCATGGTCTCGCGTCCGATTGCCGATTTCAGCCGCGCGATTTGCATAGACCGCTTTGCGCGCCCCCTCGTCGTCATGCCAGCGCAGGTAGCCCTTGGCCACTTCGGGCTCCGCCATGCGCGTCTTCCACACGCCGTCGTCGAGCCCCTTCAGCAGTTCGCGCGCATGATAACCCTTGTCGGCGACTAAGACGTAGGGCGCGTCCTCGCTCGGCGCCAGCCCGACCTCGCCGAGGTTGCGCGCCACCGCTTTCAAGGTCGGCTAGAGCGTCGTCGTATCACCCTCGTCCGCCGGATGGATCGGCGCTGCCACGATCACGCCCGTGTCGAGATCGACCGCGTGCTCCGGCTTGTAGGCCAGATGCGTCGTTCCGTCCTTCATCTTCGCGATCTTCGCCTCGGGGTCGGTCGCGCTCCGCCAGTCCGCGTTCGACA
>JBOHLV010000158.1:0-3477 GCA_050729815.1 Allostellaceae bacterium | reverse complement strand
GTTGCAGATAGCCCGGCGCGTAAGATGTCTCCCAACCGCATGTGCACTTGATCTCAATACGCTCATCGGGACCGAGATCGAACAGCCGCAGGGTTCAGTAATCGACATGGAGGCATACCCGGCGTCGTAATTCCTATTATGTTCACTTGATGATTCCCGGTTCGGCGGCGCACTGTCAACCGGCCATGTGCAACTACTTCACCCGGCATCGCGAGCCGCGCAATCTGCAAGCCGCGTTCAAATTCCCCGAGCTTCCGAACGATCCGCCGCGCTATGTCGTGCGCCCGACAAATACCGAGCGCGTGGTGGCGATCGGCAATGACGGCGGCCGGCACGCGATCCCGATGCGCTGGGGCTTGGTGCCGTTCTGGGCCAAGGACATCAAGACCGGCCTGACGCTGTTCAACTGGCGGAGCGAGGAAGTCATGGCGAAGCGGACCTTCGCCGAGCCATTCAAGCGCGGCCGGCGGTGGGAGCAATGGCATGGGCCGAAGGATGCGCCGCTGCCTGAGCCGCTGTTGTCGTTCTCGATCGCCACCACGTCGCCGAACAAGATCGCGGCGCCAATCCATAACCGCATGCCGGTGCTGTTCACGGCCGACGCGCAATGGGATGCGTGGCTTGATCCTGCCGCTAAGTCGGACGATTTGATGCCGCTCTTGACGCCAGCACCCGACGATTTGCTTGAAGCGCGTCCGGTGACGCGTGATTTGCTGCGGATCAAGGAACCGGGGCCGGATGTGCTGCGGCCGACGCGGTGACAGTGGGTGCTACTCTCGTTGCCGAAGTCGTTGGCGGAGCAATCTGGTTGCGCGCGACCCTGTCGAACCTTTGCGCCCGCGAATCCAACGCACTACAAAGGGACGCGAATGAAACGAGACCGTGAACGCAGAAAGCTATATCGAGACCTGCAACGGCCTAGGTGCTGCAGTCTTCTCAAACTGCCGTTTCCGGTTCAGTGTTCCCGGCGCTCCTCGGTGGAACGCGCTGGGCGGTTTTATTGCGGTACCCACGACCCGGCGCGCGGGCAAAAGGCGAGAGCGCGGCGAAAGAAATAGCGCGACCACTGGTTCGCTGGCTTGTGGGCAGAAGGGGCGGGCCGAACGAGAGCCCGCTTCCCGACCTTCTATTCAGCTTCGGCATCGCAACGTTCGGTCCGAACGTGACGGTGGCGCCGATCCAAAATCGCATGCGGACGCTGTTCACGGGCGAGCCGGAATGGGAAATATGGCTTGATCCGGAACCGGCGCCGACGGAGCCGATGCAGATGCTCGCCCCGGTGGACAATGATTTGCTTGAGGTGGTTCCGGTGACACGTGATCTGTTGGGGATAGGAACCGGGACCAGCGGCGCTAGCACGCAGATGCCTGAGGGCCGAGGATCGAGATCTTGTTCCAAGACGGTGAGGCCGTAAAATGATCGCTCCGGGGGAGCGGGTGGCCATCACGCGCGACCGGCCGGTGATTCGGCTAATTTTCCCATGTCTGACGGCCAGCCGTTCCATCAAATGCATGAGAACAGAGGTGACATGCCATGACCATAAGGCGACCAACCCGCGAGCAAATTCACGAGATCGCCCGGGACTTGGGATTTGCGATGTCCCCCGACGAGATCGACGCTTATACCGAGGCCGCCGAGGCGGGCGTTCAACTGTACGAAGCGGTCGACCGGATGTCGGACAATCTGACGCCGGTCAAGTATCCTCGCACGCCGGGGTATCACCCCGAAGGCGCGGAAAACAAATTCAATGCGTGGTATGTCAAGGTCACGATCGAAGGGAGCAATGGCGGCAAGCTTGCCGGAAAGCGGATCGCGCTCAAGGACAGCATCTGTCTTGCCGGCGTTCCGATGATGAACGGCAGCACCATCCTCGACGGCTATGTCCCCGATGTCGACGCGACCATCGTCACGCGCATTCTCGATGCCGGCGGTACCATCGCAGGCAAGGCGCATTGCGAATTCTTCTGCCTCTCCGGCGGCAGTCACACCGGCGCCAAGGGGCCAGTTCACAATCCGCGCCGGACGGGATATTCGGCCGGCGGCTCGTCCTCGGGATCCGCAGCCTTGGTGGCGGCCGGCGAAGTGGCGATGGCGATCGGCTGTGATCAGGGCGGTTCAATTCGCATCCCATCGTCCTATTGCGGCGTCTACGGCATGAAACCGACTTATGGTCTCGTGCCTTATACCGGCATCATGAGCATCGACCCGACCTTCGATCACGCCGGTCCGATCACCGCAAGCGTGGCGGACAACGCGCTTTTGCTGGAAGTTCTCGCCGGTCCCGACGGCATCGATCCGCGCCAGCCATCCGTGTCGGCCACCGCCTATACCGAAGCGTTGGGCCGGCCGGTTGACGATATGCGCATCGCCATCGTCAAGGAAGGGTTTGGCCACGCGAATTCGGAGCCCGATGTCGATGAGACGGTGCGTAAGGCCGCCGCGGCGTTCGTCAAGCTTGGCGCGACCGTCGACGAGGTCTCGATTCCCCTGCACCTCTCCGGGCCGGCGATCTGGGGGCCGATCGGTTTCGAGGGGGCGTTGTCGACGATTTTCAAGGGCAATGGCTTCGGCACCGGGGTGCAAGGTCTCTTCCTGCCAAGCATGGTCGACGCGCTGTCGGTGTGGCGGGAGCGTGCCAACGAACTGCCGCCGACGGTCAAGATCGATATGCTGGTTGCGGAATATTTTTCCCGTCAATATCGCGGTCGTTACTACGGCAAGGCGCAGAATCACGTGCGGCGGCTGCGCGCCGCCTATGACGCAGTGCTACGCGATTATGATCTCCTTCTGATGCCGACCATGCCGATGAAGGCGGCGCCGTTGCCGCCCGAGGATGCGCCGCTGTCGCTTTATCTTCAGCGCTCGTTCGAATTCCTGGTCAATACGCCGTCTTTCGACGTTACTCATCATCCGGCGATGACGGTGCCGTGCGGCGCGAGCGACGGCTTGCCGATTGGGATGATGCTGGTCGCAAAACATTTCGACGAGCCTTCGATTTATCGTGCCGCCCACGCGTTCGAGCGTGCGGCGGCGAGGACATCAACCTGAACCGGCTGGGTACCGATGGCCGTTGGCCGACGGCGCGGGGTGACGATGCGGCCATTCGCCAGCGACCCACACGATCGACGAAGGCTTGCGCGTCCGCGACGGCGATGAAGTCGAACAGCAACGTGTCCGGCAACGGCGGCAAGCGCTCGCCGGCGAACCAGCACCGGCCTGGCCCGATGGTCGTGTCGAGGTTGCCGTGCAGTTTCCGCGAACGGCCGGAATCGGCGCATCGTCGCCATTCGACGCCGGGCGTGCTCCACCCCGGTCAACTATTCGTTGACACGCCGCGCAATAACAGCATCGGCGTCGGACGCTCCGAATCCGCGACATTGGTCGATCTTCTCCTTCGAAGGCGGTCGCATATGCGACTTCTCGTCATCGCGGCCCGGGACCATCGTCAAGCTCGTTGGCTGGCGGCCCCGAGACGAT
>JBOHLV010000157.1:0-8452 GCA_050729815.1 Allostellaceae bacterium | reverse complement strand
CATGCAAGCGATCGGCGCCCCGGTCGTCGCCCGCCGCCTTGCCGCCTACACGATCGCGGCGGCGCTCGCCGGCGTCTCGGGCGCGCTCGTGGCACAGACGACGGCCTTTGTCGGGCTCGATTCCTTGAACCTCGAACGCTCCGGCACGGTGTTGATCATGCTGATCATCGGCGGCGTCGGCCGGCTCTATGGTGCCTTCATCGGCGTGCCGCTTTATATGATCGCGCAGGATCGCTTCGCCGAACAGGACCCGGTCTATTGGTATTTCTGGATCGGCCTGTTCCTGCTGCTCATCGTGTTGTTCGCGCGGGGTGGCATCATCGGCCTCGGCGAGCGGCTCTGGCGCCGAAGGCGGCGATGAGCGCGGACGCCCAACCGCCGGTGCTGGAGACCCGCCGGCTCGATCACCGGTTCGGCGCGCTCCGGGTGACGCGCGCCGTCGATTTCCGACTTGCCCCCGGTGCCCGTCATGCCTTGATCGGTCCGAATGGCGCCGGCAAAACCACCTTCGTCAATCTCGTTACCGGGGCGCTCCAGCCCAGCCATGGACGCATTTTCCTCGACGGCAGCGACATCACCCAACTCGCGCAGGAACAGCGGGTGAAGCGGGGCCTCGCCCGCACTTTTCAGATCAACACCTTGTTCCGGGGCCTCAGCGTCCTCGAAAATGTCTGCCTCTCGACCGCCGAGCATGGTGGCACCGGCGGACATCTAATCCGAGCGGCCGGTGCCCATCGCGATGTGATCCTCAAGGCCTATGCGCTGCTGGACCGGCTCGGTCTCGCCGACGACGCCGGCAAGCTGGTGAAGGAACTGCCCTATGGCCGCCAGCGCCTCGTTGAGATCGCGGTGGCGCTCGGCCTCGAGCCGAAGGTACTGCTTCTCGACGAGCCGGCGGCGGGCGTGCCCGCGGCCGAAAGCGGCGTCATCGTCGAGATGATCGAGAGCCTGCCCGCCGACCTGTCCCTGCTCATCATCGAGCACGATATGGCGCTGGTGTTTCGCCTCGCCCGGCGCATCACGGTGCTGGTGCAAGGCGAGATCCTGGTCGAAGGCACGCCCGCCGAGATCGCCGCCGACCCGCGCGTGCGCGAGGTCTATCTCGGGGAAAGGGATGACAGATGACGGAGGACGGACGACCGTCGATCGACGGCGAACGACAGATGCCGTCCTCGGTCCTCCGTCCTCCGTCCTCCGGCCTCATCGTCGACAACATCCGCGCCGGCTATGGCGAGACGGTGGTGCTGGACGGCGTGTCGCTGGACCTGCCGCCCAAATCGACGCTGGCGTTATTGGGGCGCAACGGCGTTGGCAAGACGACGCTGCTCGCCACCATCATGGGCCACACCACGCGCCATGGCGGACGCATCATGCTCGCGGGCCGCGACATCTCGCGGCTGCCGGCCTATCGGCGCAATCGCCTCGGTCTCGGCTGGGTCCCGCAGGAGCGGGAAATCTTCCGCTCGCTCACGGTGGAGGAAAACCTCGCCGTCGCCGAGGGCCGCGGCGGGCGCTGGTCGGCGGCCCGGGTTTATGATCTCTTTCCGCGCCTTGCCGAACGGCGCCGTCATTTCGGCCTTCAACTGTCGGGCGGCGAGCAGCAGATGCTGGCGATCGGCCGCGCGCTCATGGGCAATCCCGCGATCGTCTTGATGGACGAGCCGTTGGAGGGCCTGGCGCCGGTGGTGGTCGATGTCGTGCTGGCTGGGATCGAGCGGCTCAGCCGGGAGGACGAGGTCGCGATCATTCTGGTCGAGCAGCATGCGAAGCTGGCACTCGCTGCCGCACAGCGGGCGATGGTGCTGGATCGCGGCCGCGTCGTCTATACCGGCGACAGCGCGACGCTTCTGGCGGCGCCGGACCGGCTCTCGGCGCTGATGGGCGTCGAAGGCCGCGGCACCCCGACCGGCGGACAGGTATAAGCGACCCCGAGCCCTATTTCGGCGGCGCGAAGCCGGTCGGTACGCCGAGCTGGTTCACCATCGGGATCGTCTCGAACTTGACATTGACCAGTTTGCCGCCACGCTTTTCGATCCGGCTCAGATAGACGTTCTCGATAACCTGCCGGGTCTTGGGATCGATCATCACCGGTCCCTTCGGGCTGTTGGCGGTCTTCCAGTGGCTCAAAAACTTGATCGCCTCGGGCCCGGTGAAATGACCCTTGGTATGGCGGACCAGGTCGAAGATCGCGCTCATGCCAACCCAGGCATCGGCGGTCTCAAAATCCGGCCGCTTGCCGTCGTGATAGTACTTGAAATAGGTCGCGATGAAAGCGTGGTTGGCGGGAAACGGCAGGAACGACGAATAGATGCCCGCGGTCACCAACCCCAGCGCCAAATTGCCGATATTGGGCAATTCCTCATCCGGTACCAAATCCTCGGTCGAGATGAGGTGGATGCCGGCGGCCCGAATTCCGACATCGGCGGCCGCCTTCATGATCTGGGTCGCGATCGGTCCCGCCGGCACGAAGATATAGACGACGCCCGGATGCGTGTCCTTGATGCGCAACAGGTAGGGTGCGAAATCGACGACCTGCGGCGGTGGCGGGAAGGTCACCTGGCCGACGATCTTGCCGCCCCCTTCGGTGAAACCCTTGATGAAGGCGTCGCGGCCTTCCTGGCCGGGCGCGTAGTTGGTGACCGCGGTATAGGCCGTCTTGTAGCCATGCCGCGCCGCCCATTTGCCCAAGGGAAACGCCTGCTGGCCGAGGGTGAACGAGGTGCGGATGGCGTAAGGCGAATGGGTGACCGGCAGCGCCGCGGCGTTGGTGACGATGAAGGGAACCTTGGCCTGCGCCGCGACCGGCGCGATGGCGAGCGCGTTCGGCGACCACACCACGCCGATCATCAGCCGAACGTGATCGCGCACGACCAGTTCCTGGGCCAAGCGCTTGGCGATGTCGGGGCGAATGCCGGTATCGTCGCGCCGGATCAGCTTGATCCGGACGCCGTGCGGCAACTCCCGCTGGTGGCTGCGGTAATAGGCGACGAGGCCTCGTTCCATCATGTCGCCCTGGGCGACATTGGGGCCGGAATAGGTGTTGATGACGCCGACCTTGACCACGGTTTCCGCCCGGGCCGGCGCGACGACCATCGCGGCCGCCATGCCGAGGGCGATGCCGGCCGTCAATCCGATTGCAATTCGCGTCATCTCCGTCCTCCCTGACCCCCCCGGTCGCAACCGGGTCGATCGCCTTTATTATCTAATAATTACTATAGGCGGCGGTTCGCATAGTGGGCAATGCGAAAACTTACGGCAATTGGCCCGATGGTTCTAAACGGTTCGGAGCGCCGTTGTGGGTGCGGGCGACAACGCGGAAGCCGCCGGATCCGCCCGCGCCTCACCCCACCACGGCGATGGCGTTGATTTCGATGAGGCAGCGCGGGTCGGTGGCAAGCGCCACCACCTGGACCGTGGTGGTAGCGGGCTTGGCGTCGCCGAAATACTCCGCCCAGAGGCGGTTCAGCGAATCCTGATCCCTCAAGTCGGTGACGAAGCGGTTCGCGGTGACGATGTCGGCGAAGCCGGCGCCCGCCGCGGCGAGGCCGCGTTCGAGATTGTCGAGCGCCGCGCGCGTCTGCCCGGCCATGTCGCGCGGCATGGCGTCGAACTCCTCGGGCCGGTGCGGGTGGCGGTGATACACCGGCGCCGCCGTCACCCCGGCGAGGAAGATGAGGCTGCCACCCGAAACCTTGATCGCCGGGGCATACGGCATCCACAGATCGGGCGCATCGGGCCAATGGAGATGCGTAATCGTGGGCGGCATCCGCAAGGCTCAGGATTTTGTCTGGCGCGCCTGCTGATAGGCCGAGCCGGCCGATCGCGTTTCCGCTTTCTTGCCGTCCTTCTTTTTCGGTTTCTTCGCCTCGCGGCTGGATTTCATCTGTCCCTTTGCCATGATCGTCCTCTAGAGATGATAGAGTCCGTTAATCTTAGCCCACATTCGCCGGATGACAAGCATAAGGCGTCGCGACAAGGCGACATCGCCCCGATCATGATCGAAGCGACCAGGACGCTCCCCGATCAGACCGGAAATAACACCGAAATGTCCGAACAATATGCGCGAAATGTCAGCCCTCCGATATCGGCATTCAGGTGACGATCAAGATGTGGTGATCCTGACCCTCCCAGGCATTACTTTCGAGCCACAGGAAGGTAAAATCGATCCGCTGGCCGGCCTTCAGCCCGGCGACCGGCAGGTCCACGACATGAACGCCGAGGCCGGTGTCCTGCATCGCGATGTCCTGGACCTCGTGCCAGCCATCGATGCCCCAATGGAGACGCGCCGGCGCCGGCGCCGCGATGGTTAGCCCGTCGCCCGACTTGAGCCGCCGCACCCGGAATGCCGGACTCCATATCTTGTAGTCGATCTTGGGGCGCACGCCCTGATAGCGCTCCCATGTCGCGCGCGGCCGATCGACCGGATAGCCGAGCGCCTGGCTGTGGCACAGCTTGACGAACTCGCCATGCGCCCAGACGAGCGGCATCGCCGAGCCGCTCGGGTGACCGGGCTCGAGGCCGTATTCCGCGATCGGCTCGCGGTCCCAGACCTGCTCCGGAATGAGGCCCAGGGGATTGCCCATCCGGATCATGGCTTCGAGATAGGGCAGCACCGCCTCGCCGGCGACAAGAGCGAAATGGCCGCGCTCGCCGACGAGGAGCGGCCAGCCGCGGCCCCGCCCGGCGCCGTCGAAGGGACTGCCATCGTCATGCTCGCCATAACCGTCATCATTGTAGCGATGCCAGACCGGGCCGCTCGGCGTCTCGGTCTTGAGGAGCGCGTCGACCACCTTCAAACTCTCCGTGACGCCTGGATCGTCGGCGCGGCGCAGGCCGAAGCGGACGAGTTGCAGGAAATCGGTCGCGACCTGCGATTCGGCCGGTAGCATCGGATCCGCTGTCAGATTCTTAATCGGCAGATATTCGATTTCAGCCTCTTCCGGCGGCTCGTCCACCGGGCACACGCGGATATAATAGCCGTCAACGCCGAGGCGACGGGCGAGCGGCGTGTCGCGGACGAAGGTGCAGTTCTCGAGCCGCGCGTTCCAATAATCGGCGAGCCGCAGCACAAAATCCCGCGCGATGCCGTCGAGGAAGGTGGCGGCCTCGACGAGGCCCGCGATCGCGACCGCGACGGTAAAGGTGTTGATCCCGGAATCTTCCTCCCAGCGGTCCTGGTCGGTCGCGGGACCATTGCGGGCGATGAAGCCGGCCGCGCGCTTCACCATGTCGCTAACGGGAATCCGCTCCAATTGGTCGCGATCGCGAAGCGCCGCGGCAAGCAGGATCGGGAACGCGGTCTCGTCGAGCTGGATGCCGCCCCAGAAGGCGGCGCCGCCGAGCCATTGGTTCTGGAACCAGTGGCCGTCCGCCTGTTGGGTCGCAATGAGATAGCGCAGCACGTCGCAAGCATCGCCGAAGGCCGACATCGCCACCAGCGCGCCGGCGGTCTCGACCAGATCGCGCGGCCAGACGAGGTGATAGCCGCCGCGGCTCTGGCTCGCATCGCCCCACGGCACCGACAGGCTGGCGACCGCGGCGCCGCAATAGGTGCGGTCGAGATGGATCCGCAAGATCGCGGCCGACTGGGTGTAGACGCGGTCGATATCCTCCCGCATCAGCGGCGGCGCCACCTGTGCGAGCCAGGCATTCCAGGCGACGCATTGCGCCTCCCAGATCGGCGAGAATCCAACCAGCAGCGCCGACATTGCGAGCGTCGCCGCCGCCTCCTTCGAGGTCGCAAATCCCAGCGCGAGCGTCGCCTCGCGCGGCAGTTCGCCCATCAACGCAACCGTCGCCGGCCCGGCCTCGTCATAGGCCCAAAGCATGCGGCCATTGGCGTGGAAATCCTGCCAGCCGTCGCTCGCCTCGAGACAGCCGATCGAGCAGCGGAGCAAGGCATCGCCGCCAGCGCCGTCCCCGGCGAGAAGCGCGAGCCCGAACGGCCCCTGCTCGGCCCACAGCACCTTGCGGCCATTATGGTCCGTCGCCCAGGCTAAATTGTTCTCGGCATCGCCGCCGAGCCGCGGCGCCATCAGTGCGTAAGGCCGAAGGCCGGGATCACCCTCAAGCTTAAACTCGATCATCAGGACATCGCGCCGTTGCGATGGTGCAACGCGCAAGGTGAAGGTGAAGCGCGGATGGGTATGGACGATCTCGACCGCGGGGACGCCGGGACGCGGCTGCGTCACCCGATATTGGCCGCGCCGGCGTAGTTCGACCCAGAACCCCTTATCGTCGGCGATGATGAAGCCGAGATCCTTGAGCTGCGGGATGTCGATCCGGGGGTAATAGACCTCGGTGACGATGCCCTGGGCGATGGTGAACCACAGCCGCGAGGAGCCGAGGCTGGTGCCGACCATGTCCTTGCGGGCGGGCGCCCAGGTCGGCCGGGCGGAGGCATTGGAAGGGGCTTTCATTGTCGTGGGTCAGATGTGGAAGATGCCGCGGGCGATCATGCTCGAAATGATAGTGCTTGGCGACCTCGATTCGAGCCCAGCCTGAACCGGTGAAGCGATGGGCCGCGACCCGGAGCGCGGTGCCGATGCGCTCCCGGGCCAAAAACCGTAGAGGGAATCGGCCGGGTCAGCGCCAGAGTCGCTTCGAGGCGATCGCGGCGCCTTGGGTCAGCGATTCGAGCTTCGCCCAGGCGATCTGGGCATGGACGCGGCCGCCGAGGCCGCAATCGGTCGAGGCGATGACGCGCTCGCGCCCGACCGCGTACGCGAAACGCTCGATCCGGTCGGCGACCAATTCGGGATGCTCGATGACGTTGGTCGCGTGGCTGACGACGCCGGGCAGGATCACCTTGTCGTCCGGTAGCTTCACCTCTTCCCATACCCGCCATTCATGCTCATGGCGGGCATTGCCGGCCTCGAAGGAATAGCCCTGGCACTTCACCGCCATCATCGCCTCCATGATGTCCTTCATCGCGATGTCGGTCGAATGCGGCCCGTGCCAACTCCCCCAGCACAGATGGAAGCGGATGCGGTCGGTCGGCAGGCCGCGGATCGCATAGTTGATGGCATCGATCCAGCGCATCGCAAATTTGCGATATTCGGCCGGGCTCGGCTCCGGCACGACCTGGTCGAAGCCTTCGGCGACCAGCGGATCGTCGATCTGGAGGATAAGGCCCGAATCGACGATCGCCTTGTATTCCTCGCGCATCGCCTCGGCCCCGGCCATCAGAAATTCGTCGTCATCCTTATAATATTCGTTGGCGACGCGCACCGCGCTGCCGGGCGCGACCGCCGTCATGAAGCCCTCCTCGATCCCGGCGGCGGCGAGCGCGGCCTTCGTGTTCGCGATGTCGGCCTTGATGGCTTCCTGGCCGGTGTATTTCAGCGGCCCGGTACAGGCCGGAAGCTGAAGCGGCTCCGGCCCCGTATAGATGCCGGATTCGGGGTCGGCATAGGCCTCGCCGAATTTCACCCAGTCGCGGCGCTTGTCGAAGGTGGTGAGGGAGAACCCGCTTTTGCGGGTGTCACTTGACGGGTTTTCAATGCCGAGATGGACGACGGGGCTAGCTTCGGACACGGTGAGACCCGCGAGGCGGTCGAACACATAAAACCACCATGCGCCGTAATTGACGCTGTAGCGCATGTCGTGGCCGAATTCCCCGTCGCTCGGGATGTCGATGCCGATCCCTTTCTGGCGACGCACGACATCGGCGGTGGCGGCGCGAACCTTGTCCTGGCTCGCCTTCACATCGATCGGCTTGCCCGCCTTGCGCGCCAGATTGATTTCAAGCAACTCCTTGGGCCGCGGCAGGCTGCCGACATGGCTGGTCAGAATCCGGTTGTCGCTGCGTCGCATGGCTTCTCTCCCTTGATTTCGTTTCGTGATTTGATTTTGGATGGTAATACCTGCCTCCGTCCCCGATCAATGGCGGCGTCGCGCCCTGAAACCTCGTCCGCGCCCAGGCGGCTGCCGCATTTCCATTTTCCTCGGGGCGTGCTAGCGTCAATCCTCTATCCGAGAAGACACTTCACCGGGATGGGGAAAAAGGGAGGTATGAAAATGAAACTCGCTCTTCACGGCGCCGTTGCCGCGGTTGCCATGGTGCTGGCCGCGGGGTCGGCGCTCGCCGCCGGGCCGGTCAAGATCGGCCTCGATCTCGAATTCTCCGCGGGACCCTATGTCCCGCTTGCGCATGAGGTTGCGAACGGCCTCGCCATGGCGATCGCCGATGAAGGCGGCTCCATCGATGGCCGCAAGATCGTGATCATCGCCGGTGACAACCAGCACAAGCCCGACATCGCCCTGTCGGTGGCGAAACGGCTGGTCTATGCCGATCATGTCGACATGCTGGTCGGCCCGATCGGCTCCGGCGTCGTCAAGGCGATCCGCGATTTCGCCGTCGCGTCGAAGACGCCGCTCTTGATCCCCAATGCCGGCGACAACGAGATCACCGGCAAGGATTGCAATTTCTATGTGATGCGCACCTCCTTCT
>JBOHLV010000156.1:0-4533 GCA_050729815.1 Allostellaceae bacterium | reverse complement strand
TCGCCCCGGCGACGCCGCCCGAGACCGGCGCATCGAGCGCGACGACGCCGCGCTTTGTCAGCTCTTCTGCGATTGCCTTCGCCGCTTTCGGGCCGGTGGTGGAAAGGTCGACGAAAATCTTGCGCTTTGTGCCCGATGTGATGCCGTCCTCGCCGAACACGACCGCTTGGACCGTCTCGGGCCGCGGCAGGCTGACCATCACGATTTCGGCGGCGCTTGCCACCTCCGCCGGCGAGCGCGCGATCTCGATCTTGTTGCCGAACGGCGCCAGCGTCTCCGGGCGGACGTCGTGGACGACGAGTTGATGGCCCGCCGCCACCATGTTGAGCGCCATCGGTCCGCCCATATTGCCGACGCCGATGAACCCGATCTTGCCTTCCGCCATGGTCGCCTCCCTTCGCGAAAATCATGGCGGCGAATTATGCACAAAGCGCGCGGGATGTGCATAATCAGCCGCCTTTCAACAAACCGGGCCATCAAAGAGGAGAATTCACCATGGCACAAGCGAAAGCGAAAAAGATGAAGCGGCCCACCTCGAAGCAATTTGCGGAGGGGCTCAAAGTGCGCAAAGCGGTGCTGGGCGAGCAATATGTGGAGACGGCGCTGAAGAACGCCACCGAGTTCAATTGGCCGATGCAACTCCTGACGACCGAGTGGTGCTGGGGCGAGGTATGGACGCGGCCGGGGCTCGATCGCAAGACGCGCAGCATCATCAATCTCGCCATGCTGACGGCGCTCAACCGGCCGCACGAGATCGAAGTTCATGTCCGCGGCGCCTTGCGCAACGGCCTGACGCCGGCGCAGATCAGCGAGGTGTTCCTCCAGGCCGCGATCTATTGCGGTGTGCCGGCGGCGGTCGACAGCTTCCGCATCGCCACCCGCGTCCTGGCCGAGGAAGCGGCGCGTTAGAACTCGCGCAGCAGCCGGTCGATATACTCGCGTTCGATCTTCGGGCGCGAGCGATCGCCGGCACGGTGGCGTAACTCATCGAGGATCGCCTTGGCGCGGCGCAATGCGGTGTCGCTGTCACGGCCGCTGCCGAACCGCACCGGCCCGCCGTCATTGACCCAGCCGTCGCCCGTCTGGCCTGACCGCATCCGGCCGAAGGGATCACGATTGCCGGGCGCGAGGCCCTGGCCCTGCGCCATGGCTTGGCCGTTGCGATCGTAGAGGCGCTGGGCGAGGCCGCGCGCCCCCTGCTGCAACTGGTCGAGAGCTTCGGTCTGGGGATTGATCGCGGCGCCCGGCCTGCCGTGATGCAACGCCCCGGCGGCCTTGCCCATGGCGCGCGACGCACGTTGCAGCGCTTGCGGCGTGCCGCCTGTCGCGCCGAGCCGGCGCATCAGCTCGCCCAGCATCTGCTCCAGCGATTCCTGTGATTGTGCCGACTGGCGCTCGTTGGTCGCGCCGTTGCGGGCATCGCGGAAGCTCTTGTCGAGGAGCCGCTGCTGGTGCTGCATCATCCGTTGCAGTTGGTTCATCGTGCGCTGCGCCGGACCTTCCCGCGCCGCCATGCGGCCGAGCCGCATATTCTCCAGCATTTGCTGAAGCTGGGCGAGGACATCCCGGGCCGCCTGGCGCACCCCGGCATGGGCGAGATTCTGGGCGCGGTTCAGCATGTCCTGGAGGTCGCGCGCCGTCATCGTCATCGCGGATGGATCGGTCCGCGCCAGGTTCTTGAAGTCTTGCCGCGCGGCATTCTGCATGAGGGCGGCGAGATAGCGGTCGAGCGCGACGCGAAGCTGCCGCGTCAGCCGGTCGATCTCGGCATTGGGCGCGTTGCGGGCGAGTGCGTTTTGCAACGCCTTCATCGCGTCGCGCAGATTGCGCTGCATCCGCGGCGCCCGGCCATCCTCGATCCGAAGCGCGGTCTGCCACAGCAATTGCTGCACGGCGGGGACGGTATCGGCATCGGGATTAAGGATGAGGCGCGCCATCGCCGTGCGCAGCGCCAGAAAGACGACGATGTCGTTGTCGAACCGGCCGGGATAGAGCGACAGGTTGGATAGTGCTTCGGCGACGCGGCGGCGGTGATCGGGGTGGAGGGTCAGCTCCTTTCTCGCCGCGATGATGGCACGCGCCACGGGGTTGTGGAAAATTCGCTCGGGCAAGGTGAAGGCAATGGTCTTGCCGACGCCGATCTGGCCGAGCGCGTCCCGGGCTTCGAGCCGTGCCGTCACCTCGAGGCCGGCCCAGGGATTGGCGGTGAGATCATTATAGCTGACGCCGCGCGCATCCTTTTGATGGAGGCCCGGCAGCGCCAGATCGATCGTCAGCGGCCTGGCCTCGGCATGGCCGGCCAGCTTCATCACCGCGCGGACGCCGTCGACGCCATAATCGTCGGTGGCGTGATAGCGAATGCGCAATGCGCCATGCTCGGTTCGACGCGGCCGGCCAACAAAGGCGATCGTGGGCGGCCGGTCGGGCACGATCGCAACGCGCCAATGGCCGAGCTCGGTGCCGCCCTGCAACACCGCGAGCGCGCCGCCGCGTTTCAGCGGCAGCTTGATCTTGAAATCGGCGTCGTCGATGCGCTGAAAGGGACGCGGCGTGCCGGCAAGGTCGAGGCGCGGCACGGCGCCATTGCCATGGACTTCGGCCAGCAAGACGCTCCCCGTCGGCACCTCGACCATCTTGCCAGTCGCCGCTTTGGGCAGGAGGCGCGGTGGCAGACCGGTATAGTCGGGTGGCGTCACCCAGATATCGAGGCTCGCCATCGGCGCCGCGGCAAAGGGGCCGATCTGCGGCGCCAGCGAACGGCCGATGCGCGCGGCCCAGTCGCCGCCGGCATCAATCATCGCCAGCACCAGGAGCAGCGCGAGCAGCGCCCGGATCGCGATCGGATCGCGCTCGACCAGCCCCGCCTTGGGCCAGCCGAGCTTCAGGCGTCCTGCCGCCATCGCCATGCGCTGGCGGTGCGCGTGCCAGAGGGCGAGGCTGTCGGCATCGCCGGCGCCACTCGCGATCGTGTCGCCGATGGCGGCGAGCGGCCGATGCGGGAGATTGCTGTCGCGTTCGATCCGGCGCCGGGCGGCAGCGTTGTGCGGCAACCGGAATCCCTCGAATCCCCAAGCGAGGCTTGCCACCAGCGCCAGCAGGAATAGGACCAAGAGGCCGAGATGGAGCCAGGCGGGGAGCCGTTCCGGCAGGTCGAACAGCGCCATCACCAGGAACAGGGCGATCACCCCGACCGCCGGCGCCAAGGCGGGCCAGAGCCGCTCCCACAGCAGCGCCAGCGCGGCCAGCCGCAGCCGCCGCGCCAAGCCGGGTCCGCCGGGTCCGCCGGTATCGCCTATTTGAGCCATGGCGGCAGCCTCTCCTGCGCCAGCATGTCGTCATAGGTGGGGCGCGGCCGGATGATTGCAAATTCGGCGCCACGAACCAGCACTTCCGGCACCAGGAGGCGGGAATTGTAGGTGGAGCTCATGATAGCGCCATAGGCGCCGGCCGAGCAGAAGGCGACGAGATCATCAGCGCCGAGCGGCGACAGCGGCCGCGCCGCGGCGAAGATGTCGCCGGTCTCGCAGACCGGGCCGACGATATCGGCCTCGGCGTGAGTTGCGCCCGGCGCCGGCGCCGTCACCGGCACGATCTCATGCCAGGCCTCGTACATCGCCGGCCGGACGAGATCGTTCATCGCGGCGTCGAGCACGACGAACCGGCGCGTCCCCCCTTCCTTGAGATAGAGCACCCGCGACAAGAGGATGCCGGCATTGCCTGCGATCCAGCGCCCCTGCTCAAAGGCGATCTCGAGATCGAGCCCCGCCGTCATTCGCCCGATCATGGCGGCGTAATCGGCGACGGCGGGCGGTGTCTCGTCGCGGTAGCGAATGCCGAGCCCGCCGCCGAGATCGAGCCGGCCGAGCGCCAGCCCTTCTCCGCGCAGCGATTTGAGCATCGCGACGACCCGGCCGAACGCGTCCTCGAAGGGCTGAAGGCGGGTGATTTGCGAGCCGATATGGACGGCAAGCCCCACGGGTTGGATTCCCGGCAGCGCCGCGGCGCGGTGCATCGCCCGGCCGAGATGGACGAGATCGATGCCGAACTTGTTTTCGCTCTTGCCGGTCGAGATTTTGGCATGACTCAAGGCATCGACATCGGGATTGACCCGGATCGCGACCGCGGCGATCTTGCCCATCCGGCTTGCGAGCGCGCTCAGCAATTCGAGCTCCGGCTCCGATTCGACATTGATCTGATAGACACGGGCTTCGAGCGCGGCTTCAAGCTCCCGCGCGGTCTTGCCGATGCCGGAGAAGACGATGCGGTCGGCCGGAACACCGGCGGCAAGGGCGCGGTGCAATTCGCCTTCGGAGACGATGTCCGCCCCGGCGCCGAGCCGCGTCAGAAGGCGCAGTACCGCAATGTTGGAATTCGCCTTCACCGCGAAGCACAGCATGGCGTTGCGGCCGGCGAAGGCCGCTATGAATTCGCGATAGCGCCGGGTCAGATGCGCGCTCGAATAGGCATAGACCGGGGTGCCGACCGCTTCGGCGATGCGCCGGACCGGCACCTCTTCGAGCCATAATTCGCCGG
>JBOHLV010000155.1:0-6185 GCA_050729815.1 Allostellaceae bacterium | reverse complement strand
GTTGCGCCACTCCGTCGTCTTGTCGTCCGCTGCTACCAGTCGCGCCCGCGGTACCGACACCGTGACCGGCCCGAAGGTCCCGATCAGCTGACGCGCGCGATGGCCGTGGCGGTGGCCGCGCGCGATAAGCGCACGAGCCGCTAAATCCAAATTAGGACACCACCCACGATGCGCGGCCGTTGACTCGCAAAAAATGAAGCCCCTGCCGCTATCCTGCCAGCTCAGGTCGGAACGTATATCGCGGGTGCCGCCAATCGATGCCGTCGAGCATATAGGCGAGTTGAGCGGCGGAGATCGCCACCGTCCCATCGGCCGGCGACGGCCACAGGAAACGGCCGTGCTCCAACCGCTTCGCATAAAGCGACATGCCGATGCCATCGTGCCAAATGATCTTGACCAGATCGCCTTTGGCACCCCGGAATACGTACAAATCGCCAGCGTGCGGATTGCGGCCGAGCGCTTCTTGCACCTGGAGTGCCAGCCCGTTCATGCCACGGCGCATGTCGGTGCGACCGACCGCCAACCAAACCCGCACACCCGAGGGAACCGGAATCATCGTCGCCCCAGGACCTTCATCACCCGCGTCAGCGCCGCTGCATCGACATCCGCGCCAACGATCACCCGGTCACCGGCCGCAAGCACAATCTCCATGCGCCCTGGCTTTGCCGGAGGGGCCGGCAACGCCGTCGGCGCCACCTCAGCCGCGATCGTCGCCGGCACGAACCTAACCGCGTTCTCATCCCCGGCCGCGGCTGCCGCCATCTCGCGCCGCCAGGTGAACAGCATGTTGGCATTCATGTCGTGCCGCCGCGCCACGATCGATACCGAAGCGCCCGGCGCAAACGTCTCCGTCACGATCCGCCGTTTCTCTTCCGCCGACCAGGACCGACGGCGACGGCGACCTTCGCCGATTGCCGCGTACTCGCCTTCTTCCGACATCAACATCAACGATCGTGTCTATTATCGCTTCGTGGACACGATCACCGTGTCACACCAAGCCGATTCTTCCGCGATCCGGGTCACCCGTCCGGGCGGTCCTCGGCGAAGGCTTACGCCCGACCCACCACGAACGCCGCCGCTGCGCCGGCCCATTCGACCGTGAGCGGCGCGATGCCGACGCGGCGCACGCGCGGGCGCGGTTGCATCTGTCCAGAATGGCGCCGCGATAGAGCGTGATTGGCTTGCGCTGGCCGTATTCGTGGATGCCAGCGCCGATGCAATGCTCCGTCGCCCCAACCGCGAGAGGCTTGTCGATCGTCCGCTAATTCAGGTCGCGCAAGCCCAAGCCGAAATGGTAAGGCCGGGATTTCTCCCGGCCCTACCTTTCGCTATCCTGAACGGTGCCAACCAACTCAGGTAGCGATTCATGTCCGGCGACGACTTTTGGTTCAGCGAGATCGGCATTCCTTGGTGTCGGGAGGAAGATTACAATACCCTGCTGAGTATTTCGGAAGATGCCCACGACATGCCGAGGACGTGGAAGAGATTTACCGAGCTTGTCGAGGAGGTCGAGCAGGAGTGGCAGACGCAAGGCCGAACAGTCCGACGCGTCTATATCAACCCGTATGCATTCCCCGATTGGTGCAAGAGCAAGGGCTATCGGGTCAACGCCCATGCTCGCCACAGGTTCGCCTTTGAGGCCGTCACGAAAACCCACCGTGGCGAATGATCTCGCGTCCAGAACTTCTTTGATTGTCATGGTATCTTCCACAGCAACCCCGTCTTGGGCCATATGCGCGGGTCGGAGTGGTCGCTGGGTTGCGACACGTTTCATACGAGCGCGGAGGGCCATCCGCGCTCGTTTCATTTCGAGCGTACCACGGCGCCGGGGTTAATAGCAGTATATCGAATCGCGACCATACCGCTGACAGTACGTCGGCCAGCCCGAATTGAACTGGTTCCACTGCGCCGCGTTTGCCGCATCCTGTGCCGCGTCGCGGGTCTCTTGTAGCTCTTCCTGTATTTCCTGATCGCGCCAGACTTCCGCGTCGCGCCGGTCTTGGCGCTCGGTTTCCCGAGATTGCGCCTGAATCTCTTGATTTCGTCGCATCACCCTTTCGTCGCCGCGCCGTATTATCGCCTCCATTTTCTTGAAGGCGCCCGGGTAGCTGATGACGCGGGGAGGAATCGTCCACCCCAGGGAGCTGAGTTCGGTTGCTACGTCTCCCTCGATGTCGCGAAAGGGATTGCCGGGAGCCGCGGCCAATTGCGAAAAGCTGAATGCCGCGCAGGAGACGACCTCCTGCACGGTGGTCGGCGCCGCGCAAGAATTGGTAGCGCCATTGGCGCGGGGCGTGGGCGCCGCGCTCGCTACGTTCCGGCCAATGGCACGCAGGATGGCAGCAGTGCCAACCAGGATTCCCGCCTGATAATGGCTCTGGCGGAAGGACGGCAGGATATCCTGGTCGATGATGGTTTCGCTCAAGGCGTAGGGCAGCGCGGCCTCGAAGCCATAGCCGATGTCGATCAGGACCTTGTGCTCCTTGAGGGCGACGAGAAGGATCGCGCCGGTATTCCAGCCGATCTTGCCAAAGCCCCATAACCGACCGAGCTGATAGCCGTAAGTCTCGATGGTATAGCCATGCAGAGTCGGCACCGTGGCGACCACGACCTGGAGGTTGGTCGCCTGCTCGAATTGAGCGAGCCAGCCGGTGATACGCTGGCGCGCCGCGGGCGAAAGCAACCCGGCGTCATCGACCACCCGCCCGGTCAGCGGCGGGAATTTCGGCGCCAATCCGGGCGCCGCAGCTTGCGATGCCGGATTGGCCGACGGATCCAGTGTGTATCCAGGCGGCGGCGGAATGCTGTTATTGATTGGAACCGCACCAGGGGGCAAAGGCGGCTGGGCTGGGGACGGGGCGACCAAATCCGACGGCGGCGAGAGAGGGTCGCCGGCTTGCCGGGCGTGCGCGGCGGCGACGGTGCCTAATGCCACCATGGCAACCAAAACAAAATGCCCGATTCTCATGGCCACCGAGTTGTCCTTGGTGATCGGGGAGTTGAGAAGCCACGGTTAGAGGGCCGCGCGAACCTTTAGGCCTTCGCCTGTCTCACGTCCCGGAGCGATCCGCTCAGATCACTCCGGCTGCGAGTATGTCATGCGTAGCGAATCCTCGCAAACTTGTGCGAGATCGGGTTTGGCGTCGCGCCGATCCGTTCATCGGAATGGGTCTTCTGCCGAGATTTCATGCCCGAAGACCATGAATTCCCCCTTTCAGGCGCCCTTTGCCGGCCGTGGATTCGGCTGCAATCGGATGCAAACAGGTGCTCAACCGCGTGAATCAGCGTACCGCGGCGGTCGGAACTGGGGCGTCAATCGGCTAATAACCGGTGCTATTTGGTGCTTTTGGTAACCAGAACCGGTGGTCAGAACGCGCGGGCGACCCTTCCGGCGCGGCTGGATACTTCGCGACCAGAGCGACAGCGGCCGAACCGTCGTGACGCGTAACAACGAACTCTGTCGCGCGTCACCGAAGCCACTGATCGAAGAATTCATGAAGAGCTTGGCGGATTGCGGCAAGATCATTGCCACCATTGGGCGTCAACAGGCCACGGCGAATCAACGTGTCGATCTCGCTGTACCGGACCTCAACCGTGACGCATCTGAGATGTTTCCTCCGGCGATTGCGATGCCGAGCCATTCGGACGGCGCCGGGTGACGGCGTGCGCGTATCGGAGTTGTGCTCGCTCAACGTTTTGGCTCCCAAGGGGGAAGTTGCTGGTATAGCGCCATCGTCCGAAAGGGGCGGGATCACATTTGCTCACACGGATCAAGCTGCCAGATCGGCACGGTTTCGGGATCGGGGATCGGGCGGCGCCGAAATTGCAGCGGACTCCCGCCGGGAGTGCGAAGGCGCGCCGCGTCGGCCGCGAGCGCTATCAGTGCGTCCCCGGCGGCGATAAACCAGATCAAGCCCTTGGCGCCGGGCCGCGCGTCGGGCGCGCGCGGGTGGGCGCCGAAAAGGTTCAGGGTGTCCCAGCCTAGCACCGCAGCCCGAGGCGCCCACGGCTCGCTCAGGAACGCATCCGCGGCCTCGCCCAGCGCGATCCATCTCGCGAGCGGGATTGTCTGCGGACGAGGCATGATGCGCATCCGTTCGCGGCCCTCATTCCAGGCGACGGGTATTTCGGACGCGAGGTGTTGGACGCGACCCAGCGCCTCAAGTACGGCAGGCTTAGCGGCGAGCAAGCGGAGCGCGATCGGCTCGGCAGCCTCTGGGCCGCGGACCACAAGCTTCCCGCCATCCTCGCGCACCGTAAGGCCGGCGGCGCTCGCGTCGCGGAGCAGACTCAAGCCGTCCATGTTTTTGCTTCGTCGGGGGTAGGGAGTGCTGAAGACGCCACACCGCCACAATCCGCGCCGTTGCTCGGGTTTGCCGCGTTTTCGGCCCGCCACATCGTGGATGGGTGTGGCGCCTTGGATTCTGCCGAGAATCCTTCCGCCGCAACGCTTGTGGCGGTGCGGCGCCCTGCATGCGATTCGGGGACGAGATACCGCGAGAACGCGTCTTCGAAGTCGGCCATCTCGTAACCCTTCAAGGTCCGCTCACCGAACCGAACATTGTGGGTCGTGATCTCGTATCGTTTCAGAAGGGCAGCAACGGTGGCTTGCGTTATGGACTTGCCATGGCGCCAGTCCGCCCAGGGCCGTTCCGCCATATAGGCTAGCGCGTTGACCAGCTCCGCGGACGAGATTCGTCCATTCCTGTTTGCGAAAACCTCGCGGCAATCGGCGAGCAGCATGCTCCCGATGTTATCCTCCCCGGCCGCGCCGGCGCCCGAAAGGGCCACCGCGGCCTTCCGCCCGCGGTTTGGCCATTCACCGCCGGCAAGATCGGCGATGGCGAAAAGCGGCTCCCATGCGTCGGCCGCCCGATCGTGCAGGCCGTCCGGGATGGCCGGCTCCGCTTCGCGCAGCGTCGCCATGTTGTCACCTGCCCACCGGACCAGCTTCCGGGCGATCTCGGCGAGCTCTCCGCCGTCCCGGCGTCTTAGCCGCTTCACCTTCTCGCTCGGCAGCTTCCGCTTCATCACGATCTCAATCGACCTGTCGCGAACGGTTTCGGGAAGATCGCCGATCCCGCTGAGCACCTGCGGGCACCAGGTCGAGAATTCACGCGGCTCCCAACCGCCGTCCGGCAAAGGGACGTTCTTGATCATCCTGGCGGTGCCACGGTCAAAGCCGGAATTCATGAATCCGCGCAGGGTCTCCGCCATCTCGCGATTACCGCGCATCAACGCGTCCATTTCGTCCAACAGGACTGTCGGTCGGTTTAACTCGATCACCCGCAATAGGGCCGCCGCGCTAATCCCCGACACGGCGAGCGGCCGGGCGACCACGCGCGACAGAACCTCGACCAGCCGGGTTTTTCCGCTGCGCTTCTCCGCAGATTTCAGCACCAGCTTTGGCGACGTGTCGCTCGCGTCATGGGTGTGGCTGTGGATCACCCAAAGCGCCACGGCTTCGGCTTGCTCGCGGGTCACGATCACATATTGGCGGAGCGTGCACACCAAAGCGTCAAGCAAGGGAGTGGCGGTCACCGGTTGGGGCCATGGCTCCGGCTTGGGCAACTCGATGGCGCGGCCTTGCATTGCGCTGCCGCCCTCGTTATGGGGTCGTGTCCCCCTCACCGCGGCGTCGAGCGTTGTAACCCGGCATTTGAGTCGCCGGGCCGCAGCCGTGCGCTCCCGGTCGTAGGCGATGGGGCTCAGCCCGGCGAGGCGCCCGATCTCCGCTTCAAGCTGTTGTTCGGTGCGCGGCGCAGCGTCGGCAGATGCGGACGGAGCCGTCACTGGCGGGGCCACACGCGACTCTTCCGGATGCGGACTGAAAGGCTCCGCGCTGTCCAACAGCGCGCGTAAATCCTTGATGGTGACGTCGCTCGGCGGCACATCGGCCAGATCCCATTTCGGCGGGAACGATAAAGGCACCTGGATAATGCGCACGCTCGCGGCACCTGCCTCAAGCGCGAGCCGCGCGACATCCGCCGCATAGGTCGCACCTTCCGCGTCGTGATCCGGCCAGATCACCACGTCGCGCCCGGCGAGGGGCGTCCAATCCGCCTTGCCGGCTGCTCGGCAGCCGCCTTGCGACGTGATCGCGGCGTGACCGGGAAACAACACCTCTGCGGGTTCGGCTTTCTTTTCACCCTCAACAACGATCACCGGAGAGTCGGGTTTCTGGG
>JBOHLV010000154.1:0-16635 GCA_050729815.1 Allostellaceae bacterium | reverse complement strand
AAGATTTTGCGCGCCTGCGTCCATTGCGGCTTCTGCCTTGCCACTTGTCCGACCTATGTGCTCTTGGGCGACGAGCTCGACAGCCCGCGCGGCCGCATCTATCTCATCAAGAACCATCTCGAAGGCGGGGCGCCGGCCAGCGCCGATTTCGTCACCCATATCGACCGTTGCCTCTCCTGTCTTGCGTGCATGACGACCTGTCCGTCGGGCGTCAATTACATGCATCTCGTCGACGAGGCGCGGCACCGGATCGAGGAGACCTTTCGCCGGCCGTTCGCCGATCGCGTGCTGCGCCGCCTCCTTGCCGGCACCTTGCCCTATCCGACGCGGTTCCGCTGGGCACTGTTCGGCGCCTTGATCGCAAAGACGTTGCGGTTGCCGTTGCCGCGTCGGCTCGGCGCGATGGTGGCGCTGGCGCCTGCCGCGTTGCCGCGGCCGACGCCCTTGGAGCGGCCGAACTTCTTCCCCGCCGAAGGGAAGCGCAGGATGCGGGTGGCGCTGCTCTCGGGCTGCGTCCAACAGGTGATCGCGCCCGAGATCAACGAAGCGACCATCCGTCTCCTGACGCGCCATGGCTGCGATGTCGCGGTCGTCGACGGCACCGGGTGTTGTGGCGCGTTGACGCATCATCTGGGACGCGACGCGCATGCCTTCGCCCGCGCCAATATCGATGCCTGGACGCGCGCGATCGAAGGCGAGGGGCTCGATGCCATCGTCATCAACGCCTCGGGTTGTGGCACCACGGTCAAGGATTATGGCTTCATGCTGCGCACCGATCCCGCCTATGCCGAGAAGGCGGCGCGCGTCTCGGCGCTGGCGAAGGACGTGACCGAGGTAATGACGATGCTGGGGTTGCAGGAAGGGGACATGATGAAAAATCGGCGTGTCGCCTATCATTCCGCCTGCTCGATGCAGCATGGCCAGCAACTCCATGACGGGCCGATCGCGCTCCTCAAGACGGCGGGGTTCGAGGTCGCGGCGATTCCGGAAGGCCATCTCTGTTGCGGCTCGGCCGGGAGCTACAACATGCTCCAGCCGGAACTCGCCGGCGCGCTGAAGGCGCGCAAGCTCGCCAATATCGACACGACCGGCGCCGAAATCGTCGCGACCGGCAATGTCGGCTGCATCACCCAGCTTCAATCCACCACGCGGCCGGTGGTGCATACCGTCGAGCTGCTCGATTGGGCGACCGGCGGCCCCGCGCCGACGGCCTTGCGCGTTTGATTGTCCGCGATGGCAACAGCATTGCCGACGGTGCGCAGTGTCGCCCAATTGCGGCGCCGGGTGACGGCATGGCGCGGCGAGGGATGCCGCATCGCGCTGGTGCCCACCATGGGCGCGCTCCATGCGGGGCATCTCGCCCTTGTGGCGCGGGCGCGGCGCGCGGCCGACCGCGTCGTCGTCAGCCTGTTCGTCAATCCGACCCAGTTCGGCCCCAATGAGGATTTAGCCCGCTACCCCCGCGACGAGGCGGGCGACAAGGCGAAGCTCCTTGCCGCGGGCGTCGATCTTGTTTACGCGCCTGCGGTCGATGAAATCTACCCGGCCGGGTTTGCCACCCGCGTCACTGTCAGTGGGCTTGCCGACAGGCTTGAAGGCGCGCATCGGCCCGACCATTTCACCGGCGTCGCGACCGTGGTGGCGAAGCTTCTGATCGAATGCGGGGCCGATGCCGCCTGCTTTGGCGAAAAGGACTACCAGCAACTCCAGCTCATCCGGCGGATGGCGAGCGATCTCGACATCCCGACCCGGATCATCGGCGTTGCGACGGTGCGCGAGGCTGACGGCCTCGCGCTATCGTCGCGCAACCTCTATCTCTCGGCCACGGAGCGCGCGGCGGTGCCGGCGCTCTACCGGACGCTGATCGAAACTGGGCGCCGGGTTGCCGGTGGCATGGCGATCGGGGATGCGGTCCGGCGCGGCACGAGGGAACTCCGCGCCGCCGGCTTTCGAACGGTCGATTATCTCAGCGTCGCCGATGCAACGACGCTGGCGCCGCTCGACCTGCTCGACCGGCCGGCACGCATCTTGGCGGCGGCCTCGATCGGCCGCACCCGGCTCATCGATAATGTGCCGCTCAGGCCGATTTCGCGTGCGCGCGCGGCTGGTAGTGGCCGGGCTCGGACCGGAACACCGCGCCGAACCGGTTCCAGCCATTGATCGCAATGATCACCAGCGTGAGATCGACCAGCTCTTTCTCACTGAAATGTTCGCGGGCTTCGTGAAACAGCCCTTCCTCCACCGGTGCTTCTGACAGCCGCGTCACCGCCTCGGTCCAGGCGAGCGCGGCGCGCTCCCGCTCGGTGAAGAACGACGTCTCGCGCCAGGCCGACAAAGTGTAAAGGCGCATCTCGCTCTCGCCGGCGGCGCGGGCGTCCTTGGTGTGCATGTCGAGGCAAAAGGCGCAATTATTGATCTGCGAAGCCCGGGTCCGCACCAGTTCCTGAAGCGCGGGTTCGAGTGTCGAGTGATGCGCGGCCTGGGACAGCTTGAACATCGCCTGATAGGCCTCGGGAGAGGCCTTGGTGTAATCGAGCAAAGCGGCCATGGCGTGGTTCCTTTCAATCGGAATTTTAGGACAGCATAGATAGTGGAAGCAGGGTTTAGTTGCACCATTGCCGCACCTCGGCTACGCAAAGAAGGGATGTCACAGGCTCAATGGCGCTAACCGATGTACGTCTTCAGCAAGCTGTTCTGGTATGTCGCGGCACCGGGAAATCTCCTGGCGCTGCTGGTGGTGCTGGGCGCGGCGGCGCTGCTCGTCCGCTGGCGACGCACCGGCGTTGTGCTGGTCGTGATCGCGGCGATCGGATTCCTCGCCATCGTGTTCTCGCCGCTACCGGAATGGGCGATGGTGCCGCTCGACAATCGGTTCCCACAGCCGAAACTCCCGGCCCATATCACCGGCATGATCGTCTTGGGCGGCGCGCTCAACGACGCCATCACCAAGGCGCGCGGCCAGCCCGCCTTGAACGGCAGCGCCGAGCGCATCGTCGAAGCGGCGGTGCTGGCGCGGCGCTATCGCGACGCGCGCATCGTTGTGTCCGGCGGCGAAGGCGGCCTCCATACCATCGGCTGGAACGAGGCGACGCCGACCCGCGACCTGCTGGTCGCGCTCGGCGTCGCCAAATCGCGCATCACCATCGAGACGAAATCGCGCAACACCATCGAGAACGCCGAATATAGCTATGCCATCGTCCGTCCAAAGCCGGACCAGGTCTGGCTCCTCATCACCTCGGCCGATCACATGCCGCGCGCGGTCGGCTGTTTCCGTCATGTCGGCTGGCAGGTGGTGCCGTACCCGGTCGATTACCGCACCGCGCCCGGCGTTGCCCGCCCCAACTTCTTTTTGTCGGACCGGCTCGATATGTTCGAGTTGGCCGTGAAGGAATGGATCGGCCTCTTTGCCTATCACCTGCTCGGACGGACGCCACATTGGTTCCCGGGACCTTCGGTATGAAATGGTGCGTTGCACATTTCCTGTTGCGCAGCGCAGCAGGGTGATTATAATGACCATTTTGTAGGCATAAGAGGGAATCGCATAAAAAATGAGCATCTCGATTGGTCCTCTTGCCTTGTCCGAGCCGGTGTTGTTGGCACCGATGTCGGGGGTGACCGATTTGCCCTTCCGGCGCCTCGTCAAGCGGCATGGCGCGGGTCTCGTGATCTCCGAGATGATCGCGAGCCAGGCAATGATCCGCGAGACGCGGCGCTCGCTCACCATGGCCATGAACGATCCGGGCGAAGCGCCAATGGCGGTGCAGCTTGCCGGCTGCGAGCCGGAGGATCTGGCCGAGGCGGCGCGGCTCAACGAGGATCGCGGCGCGGCCGTCATCGACATTAATTTCGGCTGCCCAGTCAAGAAGATCGTCAACGGCCATGCTGGCTCGGCCTTGATGCGCGACGAGAGGAAGGCGGCGACGCTGCTCGCAGCCGCGGTGAAAGCGGTCAAGCTGCCGGTGACCCTGAAGATGCGCACGGGCTGGGACGACAAGAGCCGCAACGCGCCGCGACTCGCCCGCATCGCCGAGGATTGCGGCATCCGCATGATCACCGTCCATGGCCGCACCCGCTGCCAGTTTTATGGGGGCAACGCCGATTGGGCCTTCATCCGCGAAGTGAAGGAGGCGGTCGCGATCCCGGTGATCGTCAATGGCGACATCCTGACGCTCGATGACGCGATGCGTGCGCTGGCGCTATCTCATGCCGACGGGGTGATGATCGGTCGCGGAGCCTATGGCCGGCCCTGGTTCCCGGCGCAGGTGGCGCAATATCTGAAGACCGGCGAGATTCTGCCCGACCCGCCGCTCGCGATGCAGCGCGACATCGTCGTCGGCCATTATCGCGACATGCTGCACCATTACGGCAGCGAAACCGGCCTGCGCATCGCGCGCAAGCATGTCGGCTGGTATTCGAAGGGCCTGCCGCAATCGGCCGAGTTCCGCAACGAGGTCAATCATTGCGACGAGCCGGAGCGCGTCATCGCGATGATCCGGGATTTCTACGATCCCTTGATCGCGCTGGAAGCCGCCTGACATGGTGACGTTGAACGCCGCGCGCAAACCGTCCGTCCATGCGGAGTTCGAGATCGCGCCCGCCGCGATCCTCGCCGTCCTGCCGGACCCGGTGCTGGCGATCGATCCCGCGAACCGGATCGTCTATGCCAATGCCGCGGCGGAGCAGTTCTTCGAGATTTCGGCGGCCAGCCTTCACGGCCTGCCGCTCGCCGATCTCCTGCCGCACGACAGCCCGCTCACCGCCCTTGTCGAGGGGGTGCGCCGCACCGGCCACAGCGTCTCGGAATATGATGTCGCGATCGACACGCCGCGGCTCAAGACCAAAATCATGACGATCCAGGCGACGCCGCTCGGCGACGACCGCGCCGAGGTGGTGGTGCTGTTGCAGCAGCGCTCGATCGCCGACAAGATCGACCGCCAGCTTACCCATCGCAACGCCGCCCGTTCGGTGACGGCGATGGCGGCGATGCTGGCCCATGAGGTGAAGAATCCGCTCTCCGGTATCCGCGGCGCGGCGCAACTTCTGGAAGAGAACGCGCTTCCCGCCGACCGCGAGCTGACGCGGCTCATCTGCGACGAGGCCGACCGCATCTGCGCCCTCGTCGACCGCATGGAGGTGTTCTCCGATCGCCGGCCGCTTGAGCGCGGCCCCGTCAATATCCATGAGGTGCTAGATCGGGTGCGTCTGGTGGCGCGGAACGGCTTCGCCCGCAATGTCCGTTTCGTCGACGCGTACGATCCCTCGCTGCCGCCGGTGCATGGCAATCGCGATCTCCTGATCCAGGCGTTCCTGAACCTCGTCAAGAACGCGGCCGAGGCGGCGCCGCGGCGGGGCGGCGAGATTCAGATCGCCACCGCCTATCGGCATGGCGTCCGGCTCGCGGTCGCCGGCAGCGACGAGCGCGTCCATCTGCCGCTTGTCGTCAGCATCATCGATAATGGCGACGGCGTGCCGGAGGATCTGCGCGGCCATCTCTTCGATCCCTTCGTCACCACCAAACATCACGGCACCGGGCTCGGCCTCGCACTCGTCGCCAAGGTGATCGGCGATCATGGCGGCGTCATCGAATTCGACAGCCAGCCGCGCCGCACCGAATTCCGCATCTCGCTGCCGATGGCGCCGCGCGACGCGGTCATGGTGCCGGATATCGAACCGGCGGCGACGGCATGAGCGCCGCCACCATCCTCATCGCCGATGACGACCGCGCCATCCGCACGGTGCTTTCGCAGGCGCTGGGGCGGCTCGGCCACGACGTTCGCGCCACCGGCAATGCCGCCACCTTGTGGCACTGGATCGCCGATGGCGAAGGCGATCTCGTCATCACCGATGTGGTGATGCCTGACGAGAACGGACTCGATCTCATTCCGCGCATCAAGAAACTGCGCCCCGAGCTGCGCATCATCGTGATGAGCGCGCAGAACACGCTCCTGACCGCGGTGAAGGCGACCGAGCGCGGCGCGTTCGAATATCTGCCGAAACCATTCGATCTGCGCGAGCTGGTCGATACCGTCGGCCGCGCACTGACGGCGAGGCTCGCGGCCGCCGCCATCGATGGCGAAGAGCCGGAGGAGCAATTGCCGCTCATCGGCCGCTCGCCGGCGATGCAGGAGATCTACCGCGTCCTGGCGCGGCTCATGGGCACCGATCTTACCGCGATGATCGCGGGCGAGAGCGGCACCGGCAAGGAGCTGGTGGCGAAGGCGCTCCACGATTACGGCAAGCGCCGCGCCGGCGCCTTCGTCGCCATCAACATGGCGGCGATCCCGCGCGAACTCATCGAGAGCGAGCTCTTCGGCCATGAGAAAGGCTCCTTTACCGGCGCCCATGCCCGCGGTGTCGGCCGCTTCGAGCAGGCGCAAGGCGGGACCTTGTTCCTGGACGAGATCGGCGACATGCCGTTCGAGGCGCAAACACGGCTGCTGCGCGTGCTCCAATCGGGCGAATACACCACGGTCGGCGGCCGCAACCCGATCCGCGCCGATGTCCGCATCATCGCCGCGACCCATCGCGATCTGCGCCAGCTCATCCGCCAGGGCTTGTTCCGCGAGGATCTGTTCTATCGCCTCAATGTGGTGCCGATCCGCCTGCCGCCGTTGCGCGAGCGTACCGAGGACATTCCGGCCCTCGCCCGCCATTTCTTCGCCCACGCGCATCACGAGGGATTGCCGCTGAAATCGCTCGACGCGGCGGCGTTGGAGCGGCTCAAGCGGCATCGCTGGCCCGGCAATGTGCGCGAACTCGAAAACCTGATCCGGCGCCTCGCCGCGCTCTATTCCGACGAGGTGATCGGCCGCGACGCGATCGAGGCGGAGCTGGCCGAGACCACCCCCGGTGGCAATGACGACCCGGCGTCGAGCGAGGGCCTTGGCGGTGCCGCCGAACGCCATCTGCGCGATTACTTCGCCGCCCATAAGGGCAGCCTGCCGCCGCCTGGGCTTTATGATCGGGTCCTGCGCGAGATCGAGCGGCCGCTTATCCTGCTGACCCTCGGCGCGACCCGCGGCAACCAATTGAAGGCGGCGCAGCTTCTCGGCCTTAACCGCAACACGCTGCGGAAGAAAATCCGCGAATTGGACATCGATGTCGCCCGCGGCCTAAAATAGGCGGGTGAGGGAACCAGCCAGACAATCGGCATGAGCGCCGGGAACATCGCCGCCCCCGAGCCGGCGGTGCCGCCCGGCACTTGGCGCCGCTTTCGCGCCTGGGCGAAGCGCGTCAGCCTCGTTTATAAATCGGCGGTGGCGCTGTCGATCGCGGTGGTGCTGTCGCTCATCGGTACCTACAGCGCCGTGCTCGGCCTGCCGCCCTTCGGCAAGGGCGCCAGCATCAGTGACCTTTTCCTGCTCCTCAACCTGGTCCTGGTGCTGCCGCTGGTCGGCATCATCTTCTGGCGGGTGGTGCAGGTCTGGACCGCGCATCGCCGCGGTCAGGCCGGTTCGCGACTCCATATCCGCCTCGTCTTGCTGTTCGGCCTCATCGCGGTGATCCCGACCATCATCGTCGCGATCTTCTCCTATCTGCTCTTCAGTTTTGGTGTGCAGGCCTGGTTTTCGGCGCGCGTGCGTACCGCGCTGCTCCAGTCCCAGGCGGTCGCCGAGGCCTACCTCCACGAGCACCAGAACACGATCCGCGCCGACGTCGCCAACATGGCGGCCGATATCGAGCACGAATCGCAATTCCTCATCATGGATTCCCAACGCCTCCAACAGATGGTCACGACCGAGGCGGCGCTGCGCTCCCTCACCGAGGCGGTGGTGTTCAATGGCGAGGGGCGAATCCTGGCGCGCTCCGGCCTCACCGCCGCGCTCGAACTGGAGGCGGTGCCCGAATCGGCGGTGCAGCAGGCCGATGCCGGTAATGTCGCGGTGATGACCAGCGACAATGACGATCGCGTGCGCGCGCTGGTGAAACTGCCTCAATTCGGCGATGTCTATCTCTATGTTGGCCGCTTCATCGATCCGACCGTGATCGCCCATATGCAGCAGACCCAGAAGGCGGTGGCGCAGTACCAGAAGCTCGAAGGCGAGCGCAACCAGTTCCAGTTCGCACTCTCGGTGCTGTTCCTGATGGTTGGGCTGTTATTGTTGTCGGGCGCGGTGTGGGCGGGATTGCGTTTCGCCAACCGCATGGCGCGGCCGATCGCATCGCTCGCCGCGGCGGCGGAGCAGGTGAGGGCCGGCGATCTCTCGGCGCGGGTGCCTGAAGGCAAGAACGAGGACGAGTTCGGCTCGCTCTCCCGCGCCTTCAACCGCATGACGCATCAGCTCGAAACCCAGCGCGGCGAGCTGGTCGCCGCCAATCGCCAGCTCGATGAGCGCCGGCGGTTCACCGAATCGGTGCTGGCGGGGGTCTCGGCCGGGGTGATCGGGCTCGACCCAGCAGGCCGGATCAATCTGCCGAACCGTTCGGCCTCGCTCCTGCTCGCGACCGATCTCGACGGGTGCATCGGCAAGACGCTCGGCGCGGCGGTGCCCGAGATGGCGGATTTGTGCGAGGAGGCGATGCGCCGGCCCGAACGCCTCGCCCAATCGCAGATCGAGCTCACCCGCCATCACCGCTCGCAGACCCTGCTGGTGCGGATCGCGGCCGAGCGCGCCGAAGGCGAGGTCACGGGCTATATCGTCACCTTCGATGACATCACCGAGCTGGTCTCGGCCCAGCGCAAGGCAGCCTGGGCCGATGTCGCGCGCCGGATCGCGCACGAGATCAAGAATCCGCTGACCCCGATTCAGCTTTCGGCCGAGCGGTTGAAGCGCAAATATTTGCGCGAGATCGTCAACGATCCCGACACCTTCACCAATTGCACCGATACCATCATCCGCCATGTCGGTGATATCGGCCGCATGGTCGATGAATTCTCCTCCTTCGCGCGCATGCCGGCGCCGCTCATCAAGGAGGAGGATATGGTCGAGCTGGTGCGTCAGGCGGTGTTCCTGCAACGCACCGCGACGCCGGAGATCGGCTTCACCATCGACCTGCCGGACCGGGTGTTGCTCCAATGCGACGCGCGCCAGATCGGTCAGGCACTCGTCAACATCCTGAAGAACGCGGCCGAATCGATCCATGGCCGCGACGGCGCGAGTCTGCCGGGCGAGGTCGCGGTCAAGGTCGTGGCGACGCCCGGCCAGATCGCGGTGACGATCGAGGATAACGGCCGCGGTCTGCCGGTGGAGGGCCGCGAGCGGTTGACGGAACCCTATGTCACGACGCGGGCCAAGGGCACCGGCCTCGGTCTCGCCATTGTCAAGAAGATCATGGAGGATCACCATGGCGAGTTGCTGCTTGAAGATCGCGACGGGGGCGGCGCCCGGGTGCGACTTCTGTTCCATCGCGGCGGCGCGGCGGCAACGGAGGAAACGAAGCCGATAGCGATAAGGGCGGCTCTGTATGACGCATGACATTCTGGTGGTCGATGACGAGGCCGACATCCGGTCCTTGATCTGCGGCATCCTCGATGACGAGGGCTATGCGACGCGCGGCGCCGGCACCAGTCGCGAAGCGCTCGAGACCATGCGCGCGCGCCGGCCGAGCCTCGTCATCCTCGACATCTGGCTGCAGGGCAGCGAGCTCGACGGGCTTGAAATCTTGAAGATCATCCGCCGCGACACCCCCGACGTGCCGGTGCTGATGATCAGCGGCCACGGCACCATTGAGACCGCGGTCGCGGCGATCAAGATCGGCGCTTACGACTTTATCGAGAAGCCGTTCAAGACTGACCGCCTGCTTCTGTTCGTCGAGCGGGCGATCGAGGCGGCGCGCCTCAAACGCGAGAACGAGGAATTGCGCCTCCGGGCCGGTGGCGATGACGAGCTGGTCGGGGCGGCGCCGAAGATCGCCCAGCTCCGCCAACTGATCGAGCGCGCGGCGCCGACCGGAAGCCGCATCCTGATCTCCGGACCGCCCGGCGCTGGCAAGGAAGTGGTGGCGCGGCTCGTCCACAAGCGATCGCGCCGCGTCGAGGGGCCGCTTGTCGTCCTCAACAGCGCGCGCCTTGCGCCGGAGCGGTTCGAGATCGAGCTGTTCGGCGCCGAGGCGGGCGCCGTCGGGCCGGGCAGTGCGCGCACCATTGGCCTCTTCGAGCAGGCGCATGGTGGCACGCTGTTTCTCGACGAAGTTGCCGATATGCCGCTTGAAACCCAGAGCAAGATCGTCCGCGCGCTTCAGGACCAGACCTTCGTCCGCGTCGGCGGCGGCGGCCGCGTCACCGTCGATGCGCGCGTGGTCGCCGCCACCAGCCGCGACCTTGCCCATGAGATCGCGGTCGGGCGGTTCCGCGAGGATCTGTTCTATCGCCTCGCGGTGGTGCCGGTCTCGGTCCCGCCCTTGACCGAGCGGCGCGAGGACATTCCCGTGCTTGCCCGCCATTTGATGCAGCGCACCGCCGCCGCGGCGCGTATCGGCGCACGCGATTTCGGCGAGGACGCACTGGCCGCGCTCCAGGCCTATGACTGGCCGGGCAATGTGCGGCAATTGCGCAACCTCGTCGAATGGCTCCTCATCATGGCGCCCGGCGAGACGCACCAACCGATCCGCGCCGACATGCTGCCGGCCGAAATTTCGGCCAACGCGCCGACCATCGCCCGGAGCGGTCGCGCCGCCGAGTTCATCAGCTTGCCGCTGCGCGAGGCGCGCGAGATGTTCGAGCGCGATTACCTCGTCGCCCAGATCACCCGCTTCGGTGGCAACATTTCGCGCACCGCCGCCTTCATCGGCATGGAGCGCTCGGCCCTCCACCGCAAGCTAAAATCCTTGAGCGTCATGTCGGAGCCCGAGCGGCCGGGCGGCCCCACGGAGCAGCCGGCGAGCCACGATGCCGAGGCGGATGCCTGAACAAGTCATCGGTTCCCGGTTGTTCGTTGATCGAGTACGATGATGCGTAACCGAACCTGATTACTGAAGCCCAATACCTCTTCGATGTCCCGCATCGCCTATGTCAATGGCCGCTATCTGCCGCATCGCTTTGCGCGGGTCCATATCGAGGATCGCGGCTTTCAGTTCGCCGATGCCGTCTATGAGGTGATCGCGATCGCCGGCGGCCGGTTCGTCGACGAGGCGCGGCACCTCGAACGCTTGAAACGCTCGCTCGGCGAGGTTGGCATCGCGCCGCCGATGTCCGAGGCGGCGCTGCGCCTCGTGTTGCGCGAGACGGTACGCCGCAACGGCGTTGCCGACGGCATCGTCTATCTTCAGGTGACGCGCGGCGCGGCGCGGCGCGATTTCGCATTCCCGAAGGCCGTACGACCGAGCCTTGTCGTCACCGCGCGCCACCAGAAAATCATGGATCCCGCGCGGACGCGGCGCGGCATTTCGGTCATCATGTTGCCGGACCAGCGCTGGCGGCGGCCCGACATCAAATCGGTCGCGCTCCTGCCCAACGTTATGGCGAAACAACGTGCGGCCGAAGCCGGCGCCGGCGAGGCGTGGCAGGTCGATACCGACGGCAATATCACGGAGGGGACGTCCTCCAATGCCTGGATCGTCACCGCCGAGGGCGAATTGGTGACGCGCCAGGCCGACACCAATATCTTGAACGGCGTCACGCGGCGTGGCCTCGTCGACATCCTGGCGCGGGAAGGCGTCCGCCTCGTCGAGCGATCGTTCAGCGTCGCCGAGGCGAAGGCGGCGCGCGAGGCCTTTATCACCAGCGCGACCAATGGCGTCATGCCGGTGGTCGTGATCGACGGCACGCCGGTGGGCGCGGGCCGGCCTGGGCCGGTGTCATTGAAGCTCGCCGCGGCCTATCGCGATTTCATGAGGGGACAGTCTTCATGACGCGGCCGCGCGCCATCCTGTTCGACTGGGACAACACTCTGGTCGATAGCTGGGACACCATCCACGACGCCCTGCGCTTTTGCTTCGTCGCGATGGGGCACGAGCCCTGGACATTGGCCGAGGTCAAGGCGCGCACGCGGCTCTCGCTCGTTGAGGCGTTCCCGCCGCTGTTCGGCGAGCGCTCGGAGGAGGCGCGGCGCCATTATCTCGACCACTACGCCGCGATCCATCTGGAGCGAATCAAGCCGCTGCCCGGCGTCGCCCGCATGCTGGAAGGGCTCCTGGCGTTGGGGCTGCCTTTGGCCGTCGTCAGCAACAAGACCGGCGCCACCCTCCGGCTCGAGGCGGCGCATTTCGGCTGGACGGCGCGGTTCGCCCGGCTCGTCGGCGCCGGCGATGCCGCCCGCGATAAGCCAGCGGCCGAGCCTATTCTATTGGCGCTGGAATCGGCAGGTCTCGACCCGGGCGCGAATATCTGGTATGTCGGCGACACGGCGATCGACATGCAATGCGCCAAGAATGCCGGATGCCGCCCGGTTCTGCTGCACGATGCCAGGGCGGACGATCCGCTGTTCGCGGACTGGCCGCCTGCCTTGCGGTTTGCCGATTGTGGTTCGTTGTTGGCTCATATCAAAGCCTTGTGATTTCAGTCCTGTCACCCATTTGCTATGTATAGGCGCAGGTTGGCGTGACCGTCGCCGTGGGCGCGGCGCGCCTGAGGCAGAAGTTGAAGAAGGGTCATCCCCATGTCATCCGAAAAATCACAGAATGTGCAGGATGTCTTCCTGAACCACGTTCGCAAGAACAAGACGCCCGTGACCGTCTTTCTGGTCAACGGTGTCAAGTTGCAGGGCATCATCACCTGGTTCGACAATTTCTGTGTCCTTTTGCGGCGCGACGCGCATTCGCAGCTCGTCTATAAGCACGCAATTTCGACCGTGATGCCGGCGCAGCCGATTCAATTGTTTGAGGGCGGCAAGGAACCTGAAGAAGACTGACGCCGCGAACGGCGCCGGCGCGGCCGTTGCCGCCCGGTGCCTCGTTCTTCATCCCTATCCGCGGACGGGCGACCATGATGCGGTGGCGGCGGCGCGCGCGCCCGGTGCGCGGCTCGCGGAGGGGGTCGGGCTCGCCCGCGCCATCCGGCTCGAGGTCGCGCATGCGGCGCTCCTGCCGGTGCGGCAATGGCGTCCCGCGACCCTGATCGGGACCGGCACGGTCGAGGAGTTCGGCCACCTCATCGCCGATCAAGAGATCGAGCTCGCGATCATCGATGCCGCCGTCTCGCCGGTACAGCAGCGCAACCTCGAACGCGCCTGGAAATGCAAAGTCATCGACCGCACCGGCCTCATCCTTGAAATCTTTGGCGAGCGGGCGCAGACGCATGAGGGCCGGCTTCAGGTCGAGCTCGCCGCGCTCACCTATCAGCGCTCGCGCCTGGTGCGCTCCTGGACCCATCTGGAGCGCCAGCGTGGCGGCTTCGGCTTCCTTGGCGGCCCGGGCGAGAGCCAGCTCGAGCTCGATCGCCGCCTCATCGGCGCGCGCATCGTCAAGCTGAAGCGCGAGATCGAGACTGTGAAGCGCACCCGCGGGCTTCAGCGCCGGGCGCGCCGTCGCGTGCCCTATCCCGCGATCGCGCTGGTCGGCTATACCAACGCCGGCAAATCGACCCTGTTCAATCGCCTCACCGCGGCCGGCGTCACCGCCGCCGACATGATGTTTCAGACGCTCGACCCGACGGTGCGCCAGATCAGGCTACCCTCGGGGCGCAACGCCATCCTGTCCGATACGGTGGGTTTCATCTCCGACCTGCCGACCCAGCTCGTCGCCGCCTTTCGCGCCACCTTGGAAGAGGTGACGGAAGCCGATCTCATTCTCCATGTCCGCGACATCCACCATCCCGACAACGGGGCGCAGGCGGCCGATGTCGAGGCGGTGCTGGCGGCGCTCGGCCTCGACGACCAGCTCCAATCGGGCATGATCGAGGCCTTGAACAAGATCGACCTGCTCGATGCCGAGCAGCGCGAGCGACTCGTCCACGGCCTCGCCCGCACGCCCGACAAGATCGCGGTCTCGGCCGCGACCGGCGAGGGTTGCGACCGGCTCTTGGCGCTCCTCGATGCGCGTCTCGCCGCCGACCGCGACCTTGTTGAGCTCGACGTGCCGGCCGCCGATGGTGCCGCGATCGCCTGGCTCTACGCACACGGCGAGGTTGTGTATCGGCAGGATGATGAGGCCGCGGCTCATCTCACGATTCGCCTTTCCGCCGCCGATCAGGGGCGCTTCCGCAACCGCGAAGCGCAGCGAGAAAACCGCGCGTTTCCGCCGGAATCATGAACGCGAATTAACTTGGCTCGACCCGGAATCCACCGCCTAATGCCCGTTAGCGGCTATGCCGCGCCGCCCGCTCAACCCCCTTGGCGGGCGAAGACCCCTGGGTAGCTCCGCCCACTATCCGTCCTCCATGATGGTGGGCGGGGCGCCTTCGGAAGGTATCGGAATCAGCCGATCTCGTCCCTTATCTCGTTGCGCAGCCGGCCGATCGCCGGGCAATCGACCTCGACCATATCGCCAGGTTTGAGCCAGACTGGCGGGCTGAACCGTACCCCGGCGCCGGTCGGCGTGCCGGTCGAGATAACATCGCCGGGCCGGAGGGTCGTGAAGCTCGAAATGTAGCTGATGAGGTCGGCGAAGCCATAGATCAGGTTCCGGGTGAGGTCGTGCTGGCGGCGCTCGCCATTGACATAGGTCGATAATTCGAGCCGCGTCACATCCTCGATCTCGTCCATGGTGACGAGCCACGGCCCCATCGATCCGGTAGCGTCGAAATTCTTGCCCTGGGTCACGTTGAACTTGCCGTGCCGGGTCCAGTCGCGGATCGTGCCTTCCTGGAAGCAGGAGAGGCCGAAAATATGCCCGATCGCGTCGGCCTTCGGGATGCGACGGCCGGGTTTGCCGATCACCAGCGCGATCTCACCCTCGTAATCGAGTTGCGCCGATTCGGGCGGGCGCAGGATCGGTTCGTCATGGCCGACCAGCGATTCACGGGTGCGCATGAAGAGGCTCGGATAAGGCTTTGCCGCGGTGCCGTCCTGATATTCCTCGTTGCGGCTGGCATAGTTGACGCCGACGCACAGGATCTTCTCCGGGTCCGGCACCGGAATGCGATAGCGGATTTGGGCGAGCGGCAGGTCGGCCGATGCGCGCGCCGCCTCGTCGTCGAGCGCCGAAAGGGCGTTTGCCGCGATCGCCGCGCGCAGCCCGGCGAAGCGGTGCTTGAGGCGGGCGCCAAGATCGACGACGCCGTCATTCTTGACGGCGCCCCAGGAAGAATGGCCGTCGGCGGCGATATAAGATAGAAATCGCATATCGTTGATCCTATGACAAAAGTTCTGAGCGGCGGAGGATGTGGTCCAGGTGTCCGGCGAACTCGGCGGTGGCCGGCACCATCGGCAAGCGGTGCTCGTTGTCGCCGAGGAGGTCGAGGCGCTTCATCATGTATTTGACCGCGGTGGGGTTGGTTTCGAGCAGCACCGCTTCGTTCAATTCGAACATCCGGTCGTGCAGACGCCGCGCCTCGGCCAAGTCGCCGCGTTCGACGGCGGCGCAGAGATCGGCCAGCCATCGCGGCACGATGTTGCCGATCGCGTTCATCATGCCGCAGGCGCCGATCGCCAGCATCGGAAAGCTCAAATCCTCAAGGCCGGAGAACAGGCGGAATTCCGGCCCGAGAGCTTGAAGCACCTTGGTGACGAAGCCCAAATCATTCGCGGTGTGCTTCATGCCAACGAAGTTCGGCGATTTCTCGGCGATCTCCTTCACGGTGTCGAGCGTGACCGTGACGGCGGCCCGGACCGGGATGTGATAGATCAGCCACGGCGTCTCAAAACCCTTTGTCATTTCAAGATAATATTGAACGATGCCGCGCTGCGGCGCGCGGATGTAATAGGGCGTGACGATGAGGATGGCGTCGGCCCCGGCCGCGACCGCGTGCCGGGTCAGCGCCTCGGTCTCGAAGAAGCTTTGGGAGCCGGTATGGGCGAAGACCGGCACCCGGCCGTGGCTGACCTCGATCGCGGTATCGACGAGTTTGTTGCGCTCGGCAAGGCTCAAGGTCGAAGGCTCGGCCGAGGTGCCATTCACCAGCACCCCCGACGAGCCGTTTTTGATCTGGAACTCGATGAGCCGCGCATACGCCCGGTAGTCCACGGCGCCGTTGCTAAACGGCGTGACCACCGGCGGGACCGAGCCATGGAAATGAGGAACCGATTTGATCATCGCGCACCGCGCCTCAAATCTTGATATAAGGAACGCCCACTACTTGCCTGATTGGCATATCCGGCGTCAATGGAAGGGACATGAGCCTCTATTATCTGCAAAAGCTGCTCTATCAGCTCAATCGTGAGCCGGCGCTCCAGGTGAAGTTCAAAAATGACTCGAAGAGTGTCGTACAAGACTTTGATCTTACTGAAGAAGAGCGTGATGCCGTGCTAATGGGCGATGTCGGGCTGCTCTATGTCTTCGGGGTCAACGGCCAGCTTCTGATGCATTTCGCCGCGCTGCTCGGCATGCCCTGGGACGATTATATCGAGGCGATGCGCGAGGGCGTGCGCCGCCACGGGCCGGTGCGCGCCGGCATCTATGCCATGGTGGAGGAATAGGGCATGCCGCTGGTCTTCGCCGGGATTTGCAGCCACGCACCCGGCATCGTCAATCGCGCCGAGCGGGCGGAGCCGGATCGGCGCGAGGCGCTCTATGCCGCCTATGACCGCATGCGCCGCGCCATCGCCGACCAAAGGCCCGATGCGATCGTCGTGGTCGGCGCCGAGCATTTCGGCAATTTCT
>JBOHLV010000153.1:0-5407 GCA_050729815.1 Allostellaceae bacterium | reverse complement strand
ATGGCGCGGGCGGGGTTGCCCGAAGCGGCTTCCAGGGCGAGTTCCGGGTTCTTCTTGTAGGCGGCTTCGGCATCGTGCGAGCCATAGGGCCGCACCTCCTCGAAGACCTTGCGGGCCTCCTGCAATTCCTTCACGTGCTCCGGGCTGGCCTTGCCGCCCTGCTCCTGCATCTCGAAGATCGCATCCACGGCGCGGGCATGGCGGATGAGCGCCTTGGTGCGGGCGCGGCGCAACGCCGCTTCGGGGTCTTCCGTCCCCTTCCTTTCCAGCGCTGCCCGTTCCGGCCCCTGTCCGCCATCGGCGGGCGGGCGCAGGCCGTCGAACATGCCGCGCACCTTATCGGGCACGACCTTGCGCACGATGTCAGCGACGCGGGTGCGGAACGTGATCCCGCGCCGTTCGGCATAATCCTGCGCTGGATCAAGCCGCCCGTAATCCGACGCCATATCCTTGGCCCGGTCGCGCGACATGGTGCGGATGAGCCGGTCCTGGTTGGCGAAGTCGTCGCGGCCGTAATGCAGCTCCATGCCGTCGCGATGCCGCGACAGAGCGACATAGCTGCCATGGGCGTCCATGCCCGGCGTCGCCAGAACAGGGGTGCGGTCCACGGTCATGCCCTGGGCCTTGTGAGTGGTCGCGGCATAGCCGTGGTCGATGCGATCGTAATCCTTCAGGTCGAACGAGACGTTGCGCCCATGGTCGGTGAGCACGGTCATGGATCGTTCGCCGACCTGCTCGATGGTCCCGAGTGTGCCGTTCTTCACCCCAAGGCCGCGCTCATTTTGCAGGAACATGATGCGGTCTCCGCTGGCGAAGCGGCGCTCGCCGCGTTCGACCACCAGCCGCACATCATCGCCCAGATCGCCGGCGGCGCGCATTCGTTCGCGCGCGGCCTCGTTGAGCGCCCGAACCTCGTCGTTGGTGTGGGTGAGGATGATGCGGCTGCGGTCGAGCGACGCCTGTCGGCCGCGGTCCCAGCGGTCGATCAAATCGTCGCGCGCCTGTTCCCGTGTAGGGGCGGCATGGACCATGCCATACGCGTTATAGGCGTGGATCGCATCGCCGGTCCGGCTGGTCGCCAGATCGCGCGTGGCGTCGCGCTGCCAGCCCTCCCGCTGCCGGCGCACCTCGCCGATCTCGGCCCCGCCATGGCGTTCGTGGATAGAGCGGAAAGCCGCGCCCGCCTCGATGGATTGCAACTGTTGCTGATCGCCGACCAGCACCACCTTCGCACCGGCCTCGGCGGCATGGGACAGCACGCGCTCCAACTGGCGCGTGCCGACCGTGCCCGCCTCGTCGATAACCAGAATATCGCGCGCGGTGAGCCTGTCGCGGCCCTGTCCCCAACCATGTTCCATGCTGGTGATGGTGCGCGACGCGATGCCCGATCCACTTTCGAGATTCTCGGCGGCAATACCGGACAGCGCCACGCCCCGGACCTCGTAGCCCGCCGCCTCCCAGGCTTCCCGCGCGACGCCCAGCATCGCGCTTTTCCCCGTCCCGGCATAGCCGACGACGATGCCGAGATCGTGACCATCCGTGACATGCGCCAGCGCCTCGGCCTGCTCTGCCGAAAGGACAAGACCGCGCGCTTCCGCACGCGCCAGCGCCGCGTCGCGGCCCCTGTCGCTCACCTCATGGCGTTGCCGTTCCGCCATGAGTTCGGCGGCGCGGTGCAGGCGCTGTTCGGTCTCGATCATCTCGCGGGTCGTGAAGCGATCCTCGCCCCGTCCGTCCTTGCCCAATTCGACCAGATCGGGCGCGCCGCGCATCGCGGTCGCCACGGCGTTAAACTGGTCCACGCCATCGCTGTGTCGGTGCGCGAACATCGCCATGTCGCGGCGCGTGAAGGTGGATTGCTGATGCGTGATGGCATCGAGCGCCAGAGCCGGATTGGCGATGATGCGCTCGCCATTGCCACGCGCAATCTCGCGGTGCAGTTCGGTGCGGTCGGCTTCAAGCCCCTGATCCTCGATGCGACGTGCGGCCGCACCGATCTGGCTTTGCGGTTCCAGCGCGATGCCCTGCGCTTCCAGGCTGCGATGGTCGATGCGCGCGTCGATGTCGAGTTCGGCCATGCGTTCATTGGCGAACTCGGCCCAGCGTTCGCGCCAGCGCTCGACCAACTCGGTGCGGTTCCAATCCCGCACCTTTGGGCCGAAGCCGTTCTCGTCCACCGCGCGCATGGTCAGCATGACATGGGCGTGGGGCTTGGGCATCCCGTCCTCGGCCATATCCCAATGCACATTGAGGTCGGCGATCATGCCCCGGTCCACGAATTCGCTAGCCACGAAGTCGCGGGCGAGTTCGATGCCCTGCACCTGCGTCATCTCGCGCGGAATGGCGAATTCGACCTCGCGGGCAAGCTGCGCATCCTTCCTGACCTCGAACGCCTCGACGTCGTTCCAAAGCCGTTCGCGGTCGCTCCACGCCTCCGGCGCGTTCTCCGGCAGCAACACCTCGGAATGGACGACGCCGCGCTTCCCGGAAAAGTCCTGCACGCGGTCAAACCGCTCGTCGTGCAATCGCGAGGCCGAGCGGTAGGCGGCCGACGCCACCGCGCTGGAACCGGATTTGCGGCCAATGACCTTGACATGAAGATGATAGATCGCCATTGCGACCAGATCATCTACACCGCGAAGCGCACGTCGGAACGACGTATAAGCGCGCCCTCCCTCGAAAAATTCTCGGGAGGGACCACTCCGTCTCCAATCGTCCCGGCAACCTTACGGCATTCCGCGAGACGCTCAACTATCATCGCTCCATCAACATCTTATGGAGACGATGATGCGCAAGCCACGAGACTTTGACGCGGAACTGAAGTCGCTCGAAGACAAGGCGCGAGATCTCAAAAACCGCAAGGTGCAGCAACTAGGCGAGCTGGTCATCGCGACCGGAGCCGACGCCCTCAGCGCCGACGAACTGGCGGGCGCGCTGATCGTGCTGGCCGAAACCAAGGATGCCGGAAAGAGGGAGGTATGGGCGATACGCGGGGCCGCGTTCTTTCAGGGGCGGTTGCGGCGAACTGCATCGGCGCCTGACCGCGACACGGGCGGCGCTCCGGCGCAACCGGGCGGCGCGCAACCGGCATCAGGCGGCGCGGGCACGGCGTGACATGCGCACATGGCAGGTCGAACGCCGCAAGCGCACGCGCCATTTGATCGAACTCGGCGGTCTCGTCGTCAAGGCAGGCATCGTTGACCTGACTAGCGATGATCGCGCCACCATTCTCGGCGCGCTAATCTGGATGGCCGACAAGCTCCGAAGCGAGCAAAGGGAACAGGCGCGCGACGTGTGGAAGAAGCTGGGGGAGATGGCGTTCGCCGCGGAACGCAAAGGAGAGAGGCTCAGCCGCGCGTAGCGCAGCCGGCAAACCAGCTTCTTGTCGTAGCGACATGTGATCTCGCAATCGAGCAGCAGCCCGAGCCATTCGGCATCGCACGCCGTCGACGGTGCGCATGACGGCGGCCCGCATCGCCGCCGTGGGCCTGTCTTGGCCGTTGCCGGACGATCTGACCGACGCGGTACTGGAAGAGCGACTCTACGGCCATGCGGGCGCCACGCAGGACCATCGCCGCCGCGCCGAGCCCGATTGGGCGATGGTCCATCGTGAGCTCAAGCGCAAGCACGTCACGCTGTCGACCCTGTGGGAGGAATATATCACGCAAGACCCCTCGGGGTGCCCCCGCTACCACTTTTGTCATAACTCGCTCACCGTCCCGGTTTGACAACCAGGGGCGGTGTTCACGTTCGGACAGAGGCGGAAATTTGACGCCGGCTCGGCCGGAACGCGGCAAAATCATGCTGACGCGCGCGGGGGGCCAGCTCTGAGAATCTCGAAATGAACGCCATAGAAATCGTTGAAGGTCGCTCGATAGGCTTTAAACAGCTTCATGGCGGCTCATCAATGACGTGGCTTGGCAACGCCGCCGTTAATCTTCGTCTCTCCGGTTCGAAGAAAGTCAAAGAAGTCGATCTCCCTATAGGAACACGTGTGATAGATACTGAGCAATATCAGGTAATCTTTGATACCGCGCTCTGTTGTTGGCCCATCAATATTCTTGCGCAAGGCGGCAAACGACTTAATTGCGTGTTCTGCATTATTATTATTCCACGGCACGCAATTATAGTCGAGAAATGTAAATAACCTCTCTCGATTTTTTTTGAACCTTTCCTGAACTTTTTGGGCGAGTTCGGTGTCATATTTCCGGCAAAGTAGCGCATCATGGAATCGTGACGCAGCCAGTTTATGTTTTTTGAGGAAGCGGGCCTTTAAGCCGAAGCGGTCAATAGTTTCAATTATGGGTTTTAAAAGTGCCGCAAAGTCCTGCACGATCTCCTTTATTTCATAGTTAAAAGGCTCCTGATGAATATCGTCGTTCAAGTCGCGCATCAAGTGAATCAAGCATCTCTGTTGTGGGCAATCCACTGAATCGTAGGCGGAATAAAAATCGGACACCAATACGCCTTTAAATTCTTTAAGAAAATCCGTAGCATTGCTGCCTTCGCGCGTCTCAGACCAAATGTAAACCACGTCCTCCATGCTGGTGAATACCCATACGTACGAATCTTTCCCTTTTACGCTAACATGCGTTTCATCGGCGTGGATCAGAGTGCCCAGCAAGAGACGCCTTTTAATTTCTTCATATGTATCATGATATTTTTCCGCCCCTCTTAGTACCATCTTATTTATTGTTGGCTGAGCCAAGGGTAGGCCGAACATTTTCTGCATGATATGAGGTAGTTTAAATTGTGGGATATGCAACTCAATAATACTATAAATCACGTATGCCAGAACGTTTTCGCTATATCGTGACCTATTTAAGTGATGATCGTCAGAGACGAATGACACGCCACAGTCACCACATTTATAGTTATCAATTACATACTTAACAACCCATCTTCGCGAACAACCTTTAGTAAATCGCATGTCTAAAAGTACCCTGCGATACCTTCCATTCATAGACACGCGTGTCGAATTGCAGGCCGGGCAGTTGCGTGGTCGAGAAGGGCCGATCGTCGTGTTCACCGGCAGAGAACGGCGATCGACCCTGCGCCTTCTTTTTCGCGCTCCCCGGAGGGATGGGTTTGACCGAATATATATTTTGTCCCGTTGATAGTCCCAGTACGCCGCACTATTGATTTTCTCAAACTCTGGCACGGCGAAGTCGATTCTGCCCCAATTGTGTTGGAAACCAACATCCAGCGAACCGACATCGACCGCGTCTAGGCCAGACGGGCCACCACCGCATATACGCACCAGGGCGTCCGCGACGGTCATGGCGGCTCGGCAGTCGTCAATGTTATAGGCGACCAGTTCGCGCTTGAGGCCGTCATCCGCGCCAAGCTCCCAGGCCCGCCGCAGAAGTGGCGCCGCCGCACCCGAAGCCCGCGGCCAAGCCCATTC
>JBOHLV010000152.1:0-4352 GCA_050729815.1 Allostellaceae bacterium | reverse complement strand
ATTATCGCGGCGGCGACGGCTTGCGAATCGCATGGGATTCGGGCAACGGCGCCACCGGCGAGGTGGTGGAGTTGCTGACGAAGCGGCTCCCCGGCGACCACGTCCTTCTCAACACCCGGATCGACGGCCATTTCCCGGCCCACCATCCCGATCCGACCGAGCCCGAGAATCTGGTTCAGCTTCAGGAAGCGGTGAGGAAGGACGGCCGCGACCTCGGCATCGCCTTCGATGGCGATGGCGACCGCATCGGCGTCATCGATGGCAAAGGCCGCATCCTGTGGGGCGATCAGCTCATGGTCGTCCTCGCCGGGGAAGTGATCGCCGAGCGGCCGGGGGCCGAGATCATCGCCGATGTCAAGGCGAGCCAGGTGTTCTTCGATGAAGTGGCGCGGATGGGCGGCAAGCCCTTGATGTGGCGCACCGGCCATTCCCTCATCAAGGCCAAGATGGCGGAGACCGGGGCACCGCTCGCCGGCGAGATGAGCGGCCATATCTTCTATGCCGATCGCTATTACGGCTATGACGACGCGCTCTATGCCGCGGTGCGGCTGCTCAGCATCCTGGCGCATTCGAACGAAAGCCTGGCCGCGATGCGGGACCGGCTGCCCGCGGTCGTCAACACGCCCGAAATGCGCATCCCTTGCGACGAATCGCGGAAATTCGCCGTCATCGACGAGGTGAAGGCGCGGCTCAAAGCGGCCGGCGCGGATATGTCCGCTATCGATGGGGTGCGCGTCGGCGCGCCGGACGGCTGGTGGCTGTTGCGGGCGTCCAATACCCAGGCGGTGTTGGTGGCGCGCGCCGAAGCCAAGGATGAGGCAGGGCTTGAGCGCTTGACGGCGGCGCTGTCGGCCCAGCTCGCGACCAGCGGCGTTAAGCTGCCGCCGCTGGCGGGGTGACGTTCAGCTCGACGAGCCGGCGACGCCGTTCCCGTTCTGCGCCGATTTCACCATGCCATGCGGCCGCTTCAAATGCCCGCCGGGGCAGCGATGGTGCCGGATCGCCCAGAGGGAGCAGGTCCAGTTGACGGTCCGGCGAATGCGCCGCCGCGGATGTTCGCGATGGAGCGCCGCATAGCGCTTGAGGACGCGGTGGTGGCGAACATGATGGCGGGCCCAGGCGATCATCCGGTGATGCGGATGATGACGCACGTGGCGGGTCAGCCTGGCATAGCGGCGCCGGACCAGATGATGGTGTCCGTGATGGCGCTCGGCATAACGATGCCCATGATGACGGTGCCGCGCTTCGGCGAGGCGGCGGGCATGGAGACGCTTATGCTCAAGGCGAATCCGCGCGGCCGCAATTCGGCGCTCATGGACCCGGCGATGATGCCGGCGCGCTGCCAATCGCGTGTGGGCATGACGCCACGCGATCTTGATCCGCCGCGGATGGCGGCGGCGCGCCGCGAGCCGGCGATGATGACGATGATGGCGATCAAGGTGGCGCCGCGCCAGCCAGACCGGATGGCCGGCATGACGGAGGGCCAGCGCATGACGCGGCAGTGCCGCGAAAGCGTGGACCGGGTGCGGCGTGACGGCGGGCACGTCGCGCAACTCGGCCAACTCCACCTTGGCATGGTAGGCGGGCGCGATCATGGCCACGTCGCGACGAAACAGCGGGCTGTGGGTGATGATGGCGGGGGTGTTGGCGGCGATCATGCTCGCCGGCACGCCGTCGCGGGTGAAGGCTTGGTTGAGCAGGGCGGCCATTTCCATGTCGCGGCCATGCCAACTGCGTCCACCCATGATCACGCCGATGAGCCGGTGATGGTCACGGACCGCCGATGCGGCGAGGTTGAACCCCGACGCGTCGATGAAGCCGGTCTTGAGGCCGTCCATGCCGGGGTAGTGCGCCATCAGATGGTTGTGGTTGCGATAAATGCGACCGTCATAGGTGAATTCTTCGGTCGAGAAGAAATGGTAATACTGCGGAAAGTCGCGGTAGAGCGCGAGCGCAAGCTTCACCAGGTCGTGGGCGGTCGAATAATTGTAGCGGTTGGGCAGGCCCGACGCGTTGCGGAAATTGGTGGACGACATGCCCAGTATCCGCGCCTCGGCATTCATGCGGGCCGCGAATTGGTCCTCGCTGCCAGCAAGCCCTTCGGCCAGCACCACGGCCGAATCATTGGCGGACTGGGTGACGATCGACAGGATGAGGTTTCGTACCGCGATCGTCTGGCCGGGAACCAGCCCCAGTTTGGTCGGCTCCATCGAGGCGGCGTGGCGCGACACGGTAAAGCGGGTGTCGAGGCTGATCTGGTGATGCGCCAGGGCATTGAAGGTCAGATAGAGCGTCATCATCTTGGTCAGCGACGCCGGATAGTTCAGCGAGTTGGGGTCGTGCTGGCTGAGGACGCGGCCGGTCCCGGCATCGAGCACGATCCACGTCACCGGCTTCATGGCATAGGCCGCCGGCGCCAGCGCCGAGGCTAAAAATACCAGGGGCAACAACCAGCGGATCGATCGGAGATGGAGGTTAAGACGCGCACGACCGACCGGCAGCGAAATTGTCATCATTTTGCCGTTACCCCTGGCGCGATGCGTTAAAAGCAGTTCGTAACAGCCTAAAAAAACACAGGTTCTTTGTCCAGCAGATTTTTAACCACTCAAGACCGAAATGGCCGGTTTTTTTGGCTATGGTAGCCGGATCAAGGTTTTGGGGAGGTCGGCGCCATGTGGGGCACCGAATGCGGGCGCAACTATTATTTGCGTAAATGTATGCAAGGACTATCTATGGTTAAGAAATCTCCCGGCGACTCGCCGAATCGGGAACCTGCCAATTCCGCGATTTTCACCGCGCCCAGAAGTGCCTATCATGGTCCTCGAGCGGGAGGCTCGAAGGATGTGGTTTCGGGTGAGATGAGCGACGCCGACAAGCGTAACGGCGGCACGGGTGGCAATGGCGATGGCCCGACCACCGGTGTCGTGGTACGCGCCAAGCCCAAGACCAAGAAGCCCTCGATGTACAAGGTGCTGATGCTCAACGACGACTACACGCCGATGGAGTTCGTGGTCCATATCCTTGAGCGGTTCTTCAACAAGAACCGCGAGGAGGCGACCCGGATCATGTTGCATGTCCATCGTCGCGGCGTCTGCGTTTGCGGTGTCTACACCTATGAGGTCGCGGAAAATAAAGTGACGCAGGTGATGGATTTTGCGCGGCAGCACCAACATCCTTTGCAGTGCACCCTCGAGAAGGATTGATCGCACGCCGTTATTTGTCGCATGCCGTTAAGGAAGCCACAGTGTTGGTATGATTTGGTATGATAGAGTCGTTGTCAGCGAAGAAAGGGATGGGCGCTCATGTTGTCGCGCAATCTGGAAAAAACCCTGCATCGCGCCTTGGCTTATGCCAATGAGCGCCGCCACGAATATGCGACGCTGGAGCATCTCCTTCTCGCGCTGACCGAGGATCAGGACGCGGTCGCGGTGCTGCGCGCCTGCACGGTCGATCTCGAGAAGCTGCGCCGCGACCTTACCTCCTATGTCGATGGCGAACTCGGCAACCTCGTCTCGAACCATGCCGATGACGCGAAGCCGACCGCCTCGTTTCAGCGCGTGCTGCAACGCGCGGCGATCCATGTCCAATCCTCGGGCCGCGAGGAGGTGACCGGCGCCAACGTCGTCGTCGCGATGTTCGCCGAGCGTGAGAGCCACGCCATCTATTTCCTCCAAGAGCAGGACATGACTCGCTTCGACGCGGTGAATTATATCAGCCACGGCATTGCCAAGGCGCCGGGCCGGTCGGAGCAGCGCCGTGCCCAGGGCGCCGAGGATGAGGAAGGCGGCCGCGGCGGCGATAAGCGCGACAAGCGCGGCCATGACGCGCTCGATGCTTATTGCGTCAATCTCAATCGCAAGGCCAAGGGCGGCAAGATCGATCCCTTGATCGGCCGCGAGATGGAGGTCGATCGCACCATCCAGATTCTGTGCCGGCGCCAGAAGAACAACCCGCTTTATGTCGGCGATCCGGGCGTTGGTAAGACCGCGATCGCGGAAGGTCTCGCCCGCCGCATCGTTCAGCATGAAGTGCCGGAGGTCTTGGAGAACGCGACCATCTTCGCGCTCGATATGGGCGCGCTTCTGGCCGGCACGCGCTACCGGGGCGATTTCGAGGAGCGTCTAAAGGCCGTGCTTGCCGAGCTTGAGGCGATGCCGGGCGCGGTACTGTTCATCGACGAGATTCACACCGTGATCGGCGCCGGCGCCACCTCTGGCGGCGCGATGGACGCCTCGAACCTCTTGAAGCCGGCGCTGGCCAGCGGCGGCATCCGCTGCATCGGCTCGACCACCTATAAGGAATATCGCAATTACTTCGAGAAGGATCGCGCCCTCGTCCGCCGCTTCCAGAAG
>JBOHLV010000151.1:0-4330 GCA_050729815.1 Allostellaceae bacterium | reverse complement strand
TGGTCAACGTCACCACCAATGCGAGCGGCGTGGTGACGACCATCAATTCGGTGACCACGGCGGGCGTCTATTCGGTGCTGCCGGCCAATCCGGCGGCGACCACGGGCGGGGCGGGCTCGGGCCTGACTCTGACGCTGACCTGGGGGGTGGCGATCACCACCGCGGCGGCGGTGTGGGCATCGAGCACCATCACCGCGAAATATGCCCTGATGGTGCACCGCGCAGGCGGTTCGCTGGTCGGCACGGATATGCTGGTGGGCTATGTCGATCTCAACACCGGCGGCGGCTCGATCTCGAGCACCAACGGCACCTTTCAGGTGAGCCCGAGCGCGCAAGGCTGGGCGACGCTGACGTGAGCGAAGCTCACTCCGGCACGCGAAGCGCGACGTGAGCGGCTCCTGGCCGCCGAGCTACGGCGGCAAGCCGGCGGTGGCGTTCCTGGACTACGCCTACAGCTTCGCCGATGAGATCGCGGCGAACGAGCCCGGCGATACGATTTCGGTGGCAACGGTGGCGATCGAACCGGCGGATGGATCGCTTGGCGCGAGCATGGTTGCGGGCGTGGCGGGCGTCGTCACGTTCTGGCTGAGCGAGGGGATCCCGGGCACGACCTACACGCTGCCGGTGACGGCGCGGATGACGAGCGGGCGCATTCTGGTGAGCGAGCCGGCGCCGGTGGTGGTGGTGACCGCGTGAGCCTGACGTACGGCAGCATGCCGGTCTCGATCGATCCGACCGCCTGGGCGGGACGCACCTTCAGCCCGGCCGAGGCCGAGGATGTCGGCAGCGTCCAGGGGGCGATCGCGGCGCAACTTGACGGGTTTTTGCAGGGTGCCGGGCTGGCGATCCCGGTCTATGTGTTCCCGGACTTCGACCTGGACACCTGGTGGAAGTCGGCCGCGATCGCGTTCGTCCTGATTTCGTATCAGGGGACCAGGCTCGGCAAGCCGATGACCACTGACGCCATGGTGCAGGAGCGGCTGATCAGCTTCGACCTGCACGTCGAGGCGCGGCAGACGGCATGGGCGCTGACCGGCACGGGATCGGTTTATGCGCTGATCGATGCGGTGGAGGCGGCGCTGACCGGCTTCCGGCCGCCCGCTTGCCGGAATGCGTATTTCGCCGAGGAACGGTTCGCCGAGCAGGACGCGGAGGGGCGCGTCTGGCTCTACGACATGCGGCTCGAAGTGCCGACGCTGAAGCTGAAGACCGAGCCCGCCTATGCGCTGGCCAATCTGGTGCAGGCGCAGATGTATGTGGCGGCGATCGCGGCGGCGGCTGGCCTGCCCGGCGGGAGCGCCGCGGTGACGACGGAAAGCTACAGCTTCGGGGGCAGCATGCTGACGCTACCGGCGCCGTTCCCGCTGGTGGTCGGCGCGATCGCGAATGCGGCGGGGACGGTGCTGTATCGCGAGTTCGTGGATTGGACGTGCGACGGCGCGACCGGAGTTGTCACGGCGGTGCCCGGCGGCGCGATTGGGGCAAATGACACGGTGCTGATCACGTGGGCCGCAGCGGATACGGTCACGGTCACGGCGAACTGATATTCGAGTGGTTAGATCGCAGCAAAGTGAATACTTCCGCCCAGGGATCCTTGCAGTCCAGGGCCTCCTGGGGTATGTAAAGTGAAGTGTCAAGTATCAAGGTGCCAGATGGGACGAAAAATGAGCCAGGCACCCGTGTACTTCGCGGTCATTCAGGTGCGATTCAATTCGGTCCTGGCGCTTGACTCTTATTTGCCCAAGATTCAAGACCGGCTTCGTCATCAGGGGTTTCCAGATACCCAGAGAGGCGTCCTTGCGACGTTCAATCTGAATGTCGGCGCTCCCGGCGAGGCTGGGCCGCCGCAGGTGCCTGTTTCGCAGATAGCGCGGTACACGTTCGGCAATATGGAAAAGACAGCGGGGTTCGTCCTCGACCAAGGGGCGTTGGCGCTTCAGACGACCGATTATGATAGATTTGAGAGCTTTTCAGAGACGTTCCTGACCGGGCTGGGTATCCTTCACGAGGCTGTCGGCCTTGCCTACACCGACCGCGTCGGAGTTCGCTATCTGGATGCTGTGTACCCGAAGAACGAAGAGAGCATTTCTGCGTATCTGAGGGGGGCTGTTCTTGGTCTTTCCGAAGGGCTTGCGGGAGACTTGATGCACTCATTTTCTGAGACACGGGTCCGAAGCGGCACGGTGAACGTGATCGCAAGGACGATCATTCAGACCGGTTCGATAGGCTTCCCACCAGACCTTCAGTCGACGGCAGGATTAGTGCTGGCTGAGAGATTCCGTACGCTGAGCGGGCTCCATGCCATCCTGGACACTGATGGAGCGCATGAGGGAAGAGAAGCCTTTAGCCTGGACGGCATAAAGGGGCGCCTCTCCGAAGCCCATTCCGCAGTAATCGGAGCTTTTAGGGCGACCGTGACGCAGAACGCGATCGATATCTGGGAGTGATGGTCGTGGCCGCGGAATTGGAGTACCCGACGCTTCGGTACGGCACAGCCACGCTTGCCGGCGGCGGCGCGTCGGTCACAATGGCGCTTCAGGTTGGCACGGGCGGCGCGTACACGTCGGAATATTACAGGCAGCGGGGTCCGAGGGGCTATGCCTTTGGGACCTATGCATCTGTGCCAGCCACCGAGGATCCCGCAACCGGCCGCACCCCGGCCGAAGACTTGGCGCATGTCCGCCGTGTTCTTCGAGCGGCCATTGCCGATCTGGCTCGCGCGCTGGGGGTGTCGCGACAAGCGGTGTACGATTGGCAAAATGGGAAGCCGGTTGCCGAGGACAACGCTGCTCGGCTCGCCGACCTCGCGCGCGCCGCGGACGTATTCTCTGCGGAGGGCTTGATGGCGTCGGCACAGATCCTGCGGCGACCGATTCTCTCTGGCAAGAACCTTTTCGACATCGTGCGGGAGGGCGGATCTGCTGAGGACGCAGCTATAAGGCTGGCAGGGATGGTGCGCCGCGAACTTCGCCAACGCCAGGTGTTGGCCGAGCGTCTTGCGGGCCGCAAACGACCGCCACTTCCCTCTGATGGGTACGGCATCCCGATGCTGAACGAGTAGGACCAGCGCCGTATGGTCAAATGGGGACGTGACACGCCTTGGCGCCAAGGGCACGTCCTCCCATGCGACGCGCTAAGGACTCTGGGGACCTGCGAAGCGCCACCCGACACAGTTGCGGTTGTGGCCTCCCACGATTGCGACATTGCCCAAGACCCAAGCATCGAGCCCAAAGTCGAAGTTATTGTCGGTCACCAGATCGTGGAGCTTAATGGGAACTACACCTATGCGAAGAACGCTCGCAGACTCCATCTCGCGTTCACCGGCGGCGCCCGGATTATCAGGGCCGAATTCCAGGCGATCGCTAAAATGCAGATCGAGAAAGGCCAGATTCTGAAATTTAAGCCCTTCGACGATGTAGGACTGAAAGCTGCTGAGCAAAATATTCTCCAACGATGGCTCGCGGCGCGTTATCGGCGGTCAGCATTCCCGGATGAGTTTGATCGACGCCTCGAGAGCGCCGGACTGCGCGACCGAGTTAGCAAAATTCTAAAGCGCTCCGGCGCTTCGATCGCGGCGGTATACTTCGATGTGGACGATGGAATGGACGTTCCCCGATCGAGCCAAGCCGATCCTTATACTCTCTCGATCTATCTCCTATACAGCACGGAGACTGACCCCGAGGCAGCCGAACAAGTGGCCAAAGATGTTAGCTCCGAGATTGCCGCCTCGTTTCGAGATCGCTGTATTTCGAAGGAGACTGGACGGTGGCACGACATTGAACTCGTGGAATGCGAGGCGATCTCAGATCAAGCCATGACGGTTCAGCAGGTGGAACGCCTTAAGAGGTGGTCGGCAGACTACATCAGCCTTGGGACCGAACCAAACCAAGTGATGATGCACGAGGATTAAGGGGATTACGGATCGCTTAGCCCCTTTCTCGCGACCAGTTGGTCTCTCGCTCACGCTTAGGATTCGGTTCGTAGGGCCCAGCCTGAGAATACCCGGTGGTCGTTCACCATTACGGTCGCGCCATGCGCCGGTGGTGGTGGGCGCCATCAGTAACGCGGCATTGACGGTGCTGTACCGGGAGTTCGCGGACTGGACGTGCGACGGCGCCACGGGCGTTGTCACGGCGGTTGCCGGCGGCAGCATCGGGGCCAATGACACGGTGCTAATCGCCTGGGCGGCAGCGGATACGGTGGTGGTGGCAGCGACCTGAGGCGCGGGCCGGAGATTGCCGCGTCGCCGCCCTTGGCGGCTCCTCGCAATGACATTTTCAACGCGCCGCGCGGACGGCGGGAGATAGAGCATGCCTGCATCTTTTCTGCA
>JBOHLV010000150.1:0-6602 GCA_050729815.1 Allostellaceae bacterium | reverse complement strand
GAGCTGCGTCGTGCGCGTCGAGGCATGGTTCGCCATCGCGGCGGCCTTTTCAAGCGTGCCGCCGTTCTTGAGATAGGCGGTGATCCCCGTGGCGCGGAAGGTGTGATTGCCGATCTTGGTAGCGATGCCGGCCGCCGCCGCGCGGCGGCGGATCATGGAGTAGGCGTTCGCCTGTGGCAGCGGTGTGCGCGTGAGCCGCCTCGTGCCGCGCCCGATCGTGCGGAACAGCGGCCCCTTGGGATCGTCGCGCAGGCCCGCGCCGTCGAGATAGGCCGTCAAGTATTCATCGAGATTGTGGTGGCACGGCATCGCGTGACGCTTGCCGCCTTTCTCGCGCAATCGTACCCAGAGCCGGCGGTTCTGGGTGAATACGTCCTCGACCTTCATGCCGAGCGCCGCGCCGATCCGTGCGAAGGAATAGATCATGAGCGCGATCAGGGCGCGGTCGCGCAGGCCCGCCGGCGTCGTCACATCGATGCTGTCGAGCAGGGCGCGCGCCTCGGCGGGATCGAGTACCGGCGTCTTGCCGGATTTCACGATATGGGAAGGGCCGCGCACCGAGGCGGCGGGATTGACCGGCACGACCTGGCCGGTCACCAGCCAGTCGAACAGGTGGCGGAGCGCCGCGAGCCTCTGTTTCACCGTCGGCGCCGCCCGCGCGCGCCCTTGCAGCTCGATCCAGGTAGCGACATGGAGCGGAGCTACGGCGTCGATCGACGGCACGCCGGCTTCGGCGCACCAGGCGAGAAAATCTCCCACGGCGCGGCTATAGGCCCGCCGCGTATGCGGGTTGCGGATATTGGCGGCGAAGAATTCGAGGAAGCGCGTACCGGCCCGGTCGCCGGCGGCGGTGACGAGCGCCGGCAGCATGGATGATGGTGGTGTGGCTTGCAGCGTCAGCATTTCACTGCATCTCCAATATCGGCCGCAGCGCGACCAGGGCCGCCGCTGCGTGGTCGCATCGCTCCACGAGGCGAGGCTGTCGGCCAAGACCCATCCAACCTGCCGCAATATCGAAAAGGTGAGCAGCGATCGCTTCACGGGTCGCGCGCTCATCGACCAGCATCGAGTAGAGGCGGCCGATATAGGAATCGTACTCGTCCTGCGCCTGGGCGAAATCACGGACGCCGATCGGGTCCCATTCCCGCATCAGCACCTCGCGTATCTTTGCGTGGCTCTCCCCGATTCGTCCCTCGGTCATCCTCCCCCTCGCGCGCACGGCTACCGGTACGGACAGCATAGGATAAAGGACATTATCTTACATAACCCGAGGCGAACGCGCACCATTGGATTCGCCACTGATAGCGCCGCCGCACCGCAACGACATCCGCTGCGCAGACCCTCCGGCTTGTCGGGCATCGACCTTGCGTTTTCCAGACCGGCATGCGGCCAAGAGGCAGATTTCGAATCGGACTGACAATGCGCTCGCCGAGACGATCAACGGCCTCTACGAAGCGGAGGTCATGGCTGCGGCTGCCCCCCCAAGGTCAACGGTCGCGAATGCAATCGAATGGCGTTGTATTACGGCATGCTCGTAGAGGGCTGAGCCGACGGCCGGATGCGTGCTGAACCAGCGTTGCCTTCCGTAGGAATTTGCTGATGCAATTGGGGGCTCCGATCACCAGCCAGTGGGTCAGCATCGGCTCACCTGATTGCGTTGATGCGGAGATGAATGGCTCTTGACTTCGGCCATGAGACCTACATAGTATTCGATTATGGTGAGTGAGCGCTCAGTCAGAAAACCCGATTCGCGAATCCGAAGTTCCGCGCTGGTGAAACAACGGCGGACGGAAATCGCCAACGGCGCTGTCAGCGTCTTTCGGCACAAAGGCTTCCACCTTGCGACGGTTCGCGATATCGGCGAGGCGTCAGGTCTCAGCCAGGGTACACTCTACAACTACGTCCGCTCCAAGGAGGACATCCTCTATCTCGTCTGCGACCAGCTCGTCGAAAACTATCAGGATGCGGTCCGGGCCGCGGTCGAAACGGAACGGCGGACGGATCGGCGGCTGATTGCCGCCCTGCGGGCGGTGGCGCTCTCTATGCTTACACACCAGGACGATCTGCTACTGATGTACCAAGAGAGCCACGCCCTGAACAAGGAAGGGCTCCGAGCCGTGCTAGCGCGCGTGAGCGAGTTTATCGCCTTTTTCGGAGACCTGCTCGCCGAAGCGCGAACGGCCGGCCTTATCACCTATTCCGACACCTATCTTGGGGCGGATATCATCACGTTTCTGCCGGTGATCATTGCGCTGCGGCGCTGGCATCTCGCGCGGCATCCCCATCCCGAGCGGATAGTCGACAACCTTGTCATCTTCATGGCTCGCGGTCTAGGCATCACCTTGCCGGAGGTTTCCGCGGATGACGCACGCTGAGCCTTCGGCGGCAGCGGCGCGCCCGGTCGCGCTCGTGACCGGCGGAAGTGGTGGCATCGGCAAGGCCACGGTGATCGAGCTCGCGCGCCGCGGCTATGACGTCGCCTTCACCTATCGCGGCAATTCAGCGGCAGCCCGTGAACTTGCCGCGACGACGCCGCCACCGACCAAACTCGCTGCCTTTTGCATTGATGTCGCCAAATGGGACGAGGTTGAGCCGGCGATTGCGGCAGTTCTCGAACGATTCGGCCGCCTCGACCTTGTCGTCCACGCCGCGGGCGCACGGGTCAAATGGAGTACAATCCACGATCTTGAGGTCTCGGATTGGACGTCCTACCTTGCGGCGGATCTCAACGGCGCCTTCCATGTAGTGCGGGCGGCGCTTCCCGCCATGCGCCGTCAGGGCGGCGGCTCATTCGTCCTGCTGTCCTCGATCGCGGCACGCATGTGTCAGCCGCGGAACGTTCAAGGTGCCGTCGCCAAAGCCGGTGTCGAAGCGCTCGTTCGGGTGTTGGCGCGCGAGGAGGCGCGTCATGGCATCCGCGCCAATGCGGTCTCGGTGGGGCTGACAGACACCGCGATGGCCGAAGATGCGCTCGCACGCTGGGGCAAAGAGCGTGCGGCGAAGATTGTCGAGGCTATCCCGCTCCGCCGCATGGGTCGGCCGCAGGAGATCGCGCGCATGATCCATTTCCTCGCTTCCGAGGACGGTGCCTATATTACCGGCCAGGTCGTCCAGGTGGATGGCGGGCAATTCATCGCGGGTTAGTCTCGAAGGAATGACGGCAGCGCATGGAAGAGACCCGATACAGTTTCTGTCGCTTATGTGAAGGCGCCTGCGGGCTCAAGCTGCGTGTCGACAATGACCGCATCACTGCGATCGAGCCCGATCACGACAATCCGCTAAGTCGCGGCTTCATCTGCGTCAAGGGCGCCAGAGCCACGGAAATTCTCGACGATCCCCGGCGGGTCCTTCACCCCATGCATCGCACTGGCGCGGACTGGACGACGGCCTCATGGGATGAGGCGCTGACCGCCGTCGCTGGCGGATTGAACCGCATTCGCGACACTGACGGACCTGATGCTATCGCGCTCTATATCGGAAATCCAACAGCGATGTCGTCGGTCGCAACTTTCGCTGCCACGTCGTTCCTGCGCTCGCTTGGTTCGACCCGTCAGTACTCAGCGATGTCGCTCGACAACATCAACAAATTTTGGGTCGCCGAAGAGATGTTCGGCGATAAATCCTTCATCCTGCAGCGCGACTGGGAAGCGGCGCGGTATATGCTCGTACTCGGGCACAACCCGCGCGTTTCGATCTTCGGCCAACTCGCGACGCGTCCACGCGGCCTCGAAGAGGTGCGGCAGGCGCAGGCGCAAGGCGGCCGCCTGGTCCTCGTCGATCCGCGCCGCACCGAGACCGCGAGCATCGCCGACGAGCATCTCGGCATCGTGCCCAGCACGGACGTGTTCTTTCTGCTCGCGCTGCTCAACACAATCATCGAAGAGAAGCTCCAGGACGCCGCGTTTATCAGTAGCTATTGCAAGAATTTCGACGACCTCGCGGCGCTGGTGCGGCCTTTCACGGCGGACGGGGTGGCCGGCATCACCGGCCTAGACGCCGATACCATCCGGCGCGTGGCGCGGGAGTTCGCTGCCGCGCCCGGCGCCTTCGCCGTCGGCAATACCGGCGTGACCCAACAACGCTTCGCTGTCGTAAACGAATGGGCGATCGAGGCGCTCAATGCCATCACCGGCAATATCGACCGGCCGGGCGGCGTCTTCTTCAACCCGGGCGTCGTGGACGAGCCGCATGCCAAGCGCGTAATCGAGCGGGACCGGCCATCGCGTATCGGCGGCTATGCGCGAATCCTCGGCGAGCATCCGGTCGTCACCTTGGCGGACGAGATCCTAACGCCGGGCGACGGCCAGATCAAAGCGCTGATCGTTACCGCTGGGAATCCACTCGCAACCGGTGCCGATGTAGAACGGCTTCGCCATGCCTTCGCGACGCTCGAGCTCCTCGTAGTCATCGACCTTTATCGTTCACCGACGGCCGCAATGGCCCATTGGCTGCTGCCAGCAACAACATTCTTCGAACGCAAGGACACCAATATTCAGTTCACGCGCCACACGCCCTTTCCCTTCATCCAATACACCGATCGGATTGTGCGGCCCCGCGGCGAGGCGCGCGAGGAATGGGAGATCTTCCGCGGCCTTCATGCCGGCGTCGGAACCCCTTTCCTCGGCAGCGCGCGCCATGAGGAGCGCGCCGCCGCGCTCGGCGTGGGCTACGATCTTGAGGCCTTCTACGAGGAATTTCTCGCCCGCCGCGGTAAGGTCGGTCTTGCCGAAGTGAAGGCGCATCCGCATGGCCTGAAGCTCGGTGACAAGCCCATCGGCGTGTTTCGCCGGCTCCTCGACGAGAGCGGCCGTAAGATAGATCTCGCGCCAAAATCAATCGGCCAGATTATTCCGACGCTGCACGACGTGGATTCCCCCGCCGCCTATCCGCTGCGCCTCATCAGTCGACGCGCGCTCCGCTCGGTTTGCAGCTGGGCGCATTTCGCCGAGGAACGGAACCAACTCGAGATCAGCCCCGCCGACGCAAGTGCGCGCGCGCTCGTTACCGGAGAAAGCGCCCGCATCCGCAACGCGACCGGCGCCATCATTACCACAGTCAAAGTCACCGATCGGGTCAGGGACGGTGTCGTGTCTCTGCAATACGGCTTGGCGCGCGGCGTGCGCGCGGCCGGGCGCGATGACGAGGTCACGATGAATGTCCTTGTGCCGAGCGATTCCGCCTGCGATCCCCTGACGGGCATGCCGACATTTAACGGCATCGCGGTCGAGGTCGAGCGGACGAACGAGAAGGTCACGCCGTCAAAGAAGGAGAGGATACGCCCATGAAATATCTGGAAGCATTGCTTGTGACCGCGATCGTTGCGCTGACCGCCTCCCCGACCCTCGCTAAAACCGTGAAGATCGGCTTTCCCACCTGTCTCAGCGGCCCGGGCGCCGCCTACGGCATAAATACCAGCGACGGTGCCAACATGGCCGTCGACGAGATCAATGAAGCCGGTGGCATCAACGGCAACACCCTGAAAATGATCATCACCGACGGCAAGTGCGAGCCGCGGGAAGCGGCGCTCGCGGCCGAGAGGCTCGTGACCGAAGACAACGTCAACGTCTTGCTTGGCGGGGTAGCAAGCAGCGCGACCTTGGCGGTCAAGGCCGTGGCCGTGCGGAATAAGGTGCCAATGGTTGCAGGCGTCGCCGGCGCCGACGTTCTGACGCAGAAGGGCAACAAATATATCTTTCGGGTTGTCCCTGATATCTCGATGTATACGGAATTCGGCGTCAACTATCTTTGCAATGTGATGAAAGTCAAGCGTGTCGCCTTCGTGTTCCAGAATATGGCTTTAGGACGCGAGACAGTCGATCTCAGCAAGCCGCGCCTGGAGGCTTGCGGCGCCACCATCGTCGGGTCTTTCCCGGGGTCGGCCCAGGAGACGAATTTCCAGACGACGATCACCGATCTCAAAGCCGAGCGGCCCGACGTCACCTTCCTAATCCGCTGGCCGTCTTCGGCAATTGCCTTCCTGCGTCAGGCCGCGGAAGCCGGCTTCCATTCGACTTGGTTCAACATCGGCTCGCTCTCCGGTCCGGACTTCACTGCGCAGGCTGGCAAATTTGCCGAGGGCCTCATCGGCGTGAACGTTTTTGAACCGAGCACCAACCGACCGCTGGCGAAGCGCTTTGCCGAGGCATTCGTCAAGCGCTACCATCATCAACCGGATTGGTTCGCGGCAGGCTTTTACACGGCGGTGAAGGTAATCGCGAATGCGATCCGGCGTGGCGGCACGACGCGCGCGGGCATCGCCGAGGCGCTCGCCAAGACCAAGAACCTGCCTACCATCCTCGGCCCAATCACCTTCGACGACAAGGGCCAAGCGTCGAGCCTCTTCACACTCTTCCAGTACCGCAACGGTCAGCGAAAAATTCTACGTGAGAACGTCCTGGTGGGCCAGCGCTACCTCCCCCTGAAATAAGCGGGCTTAAATAGGGGGCAGGCTGGAGGACGGCCATGCCGCTCCAGGTATTTTTCGAGCAGCTCTTCAACGGCTTCGTAAATGGCTGCGGCTATGCGCTGATCGCCATCGGCCTGACCATGGTGTATGGCATCCTCAACGTTATCAACCTCGCTCATGGAGCGATCTTCATGAT
>JBOHLV010000149.1:0-2142 GCA_050729815.1 Allostellaceae bacterium | reverse complement strand
TCGCCCCTCATCCGGCGGGTCGTGGCGAAGAACCCTTCCGCCTTCACCTTCAAGGGCACCGGCACCTATATCGTCGGGCGGGGCAAGGTCGCGGTGATCGACCCCGGCCCGCTCTTGGGCGACCATGTCGCGGCGCTGATGCGCGCGCTCGCCGGCGAGACCGTGACCCACATCCTGGTGACGCACACCCATATCGACCATTCGCCCGCGGCGGCGCCATTCAAGGCGGCGACCGGCGCCAAGAGTTTCGGCTATGGCCCCCATGGCGCCGGCGCCGGCGCGAACCGCGACCCAGGGCTTGCCGGTCCGTTCGAGGAGGGTGCCGACCGCGCCTTCACCCCCGATATCGTGCTGCGCGAGGGCGATGTCGTCGAAGGCCCGGGTTGGCACCTCGCCGCCATGGAGACGCCGGGCCATACCTCGAACCACCTCGCCTTTCACCTGCCCGAGGAGGATGCGGTCTTTACCGGCGACCACATCATGGGCTGGTCGACGACCGCGATCGGGCCGCCTGACGGCGATATGGCGCTTTATCGCCAATCGCTGCGCCGTTTCTTACCGGAAAGTGACCCGGAACGCACCGATTCGGACCAAAATGTGCACGAAATATCCACCCGTCTCCGGGGTAAGAAGGACGGTGCATTCGCCACATTCTGGCCGACACATGGGCCGCCGGTGCGCGACACGGTGCCGTTGGTACACGCCTATCTCGCCCATCGCGACGAGCGCGAAGCATTGATCCTGCGGGCGATGACGCGCGGCGCCGACACCGTGCCGGAGATCGTGCGCCGGGTCTATTTGGGGCTCGATCCGAGGCTCGTCGGCGCGGCCGGGCGCTCCACCCTCGCGCATCTGGTCGAGCTCGAAGCCCGCGGCGTGGTCGTCGCCGAGGCCGATCGCTATTTCATAAGGCACTGAGATTATGGCAAATGTCGCGGTGATCGGTGCCCAATGGGGCGACGAGGGCAAGGGCAAGATCGTCGATTGGCTGTCGGAGCGCGCCGACATCGTGGTGCGCTTTCAGGGCGGCCACAATGCCGGCCACACCCTCGTCATCGGTGATGTCGAATATCGCCTGTCGCTGCTGCCCTCGGGCGTGGTGCGGCCGGGCAAGCTCTCCATCATCGGCAATGGCGTGGTCGTCGATCCCTGGGCATTGGTGAAGGAAATCAACGCGATCCGGGAAAAAGGCGTCACCGTTTCGCCGGAAATTCTCAAGATCGCGGAGAACGTCGCGCTGATCCTGCCCTCCCATGGCGAGATCGACCGCGCGCGGGAAAAGGCGCGTGGCAACCTCTCGATCGGCACCACCGGGCGCGGCATCGGACCCGCCTATGAGGACAAGGTCGGACGCCGGGCGATCCGGCTCTGCGACCTTGCCGAGCCCGCGACCCTTCGCGGCAAGATCGATCATATATTACGCCACCACAATGCGTTATTACGTGATCTTAATGCGCCACCTTTAGAGTCACATCATCTCGAAGCGGCCCTTCTCGAGATCGCGCCACAGATCCTGCCTTATGCCGATACGGTGTGGGATCGGCTTGCCGAGGCGCGCCATGCCGGCCGCCGCATCCTGTTCGAGGGGGCGCAAGGCATCATGCTCGATGTCGATCACGGCACCTATCCCTACGTCACCTCCTCGAACGCGCACCCCGCGGAGGCCGCGGCCGGCACCGGCATGGGCGTCAAGTCCGTCGGCTATGTCCTTGGAATTACGAAAGCTTATACGACGCGGGTCGGCGCCGGGCCGTTCCCGACCGAGCTTACCGACGCGGTCGGCGCCGCCCTGGGTGAGCGCGGGCGCGAGTTCGGGGTGGTGACCGGTCGCAAGCGCCGCTGCGGCTGGTTCGATGCCGTCATGGTGCGCCAGGCGGTCAAGGTCGCCGGCATCGACGGCATCGCCTTGACAAAACTGGACATTTTGGATGGCTTCGCCGAGCTGAAAGTGTGCATCGGCTATCGCCGCGGCGGCGAGATGCTCGACCATCTCCCCGCCAGCACCACCGCCCAGGCCGAGATCGAGCCGGTCTATGAGGAGATGGAAGGCTGGAGCCAATCGACCCGCGGCGCGCGGAGCTGGGCCGCGCTCCCCGCCCTCGCGATCAAATATATCCGCCGCATCGAGGAGCTGATCGAGGC
>JBOHLV010000148.1:0-10828 GCA_050729815.1 Allostellaceae bacterium | reverse complement strand
GTGTTGAGCAATCCGATATTCACACCAAGCAAGGAGACCATGCGGGAATTGCTGGCACCGGCGCGGATCAGCATGCCCACCCGCGTGCGATGGATAAGAAAATAGAGCCCGGCGGCGACGGCAAGCCCGACGATGATGACGAGGAACCGATACGAGGGATATGTCATATCCAAGATGTTTAAGGAACCTGTGAATCCCGCGGGCGGCCGCATGTAAAGCGGCTGTGGACCCCAGATGATCCCCACAAGTTCGTTGAAGAAAAGGATCAACCCGAACGTCGCCAGGACCTGATCGAGATGGTCCCGCCCATAGAAAACGCGCAGGGTCGTCCTCTCGACGACCACCCCGATGACGAACATACCGAACACCGTTGCGACGCCCGCTGCGACGAACGATCCCGTGCTCAGGAACACCGTTGCTCCGACATAGGCCCCCAACATGTAGAGGGACCCGTGGGCGAGATTGACGAAGTTCATGATGCCGAGCACTAAAGTGAGCCCGGCCCCGAGCAAGAACAGAAGTATTCCGTACTGCAGGCCGTTCAGCGCCTGCGCAAGGACCAAATCCAGGGTCATCTAGCCGAACGCACCCCGAATAAGAGCGGCCGTGGAGCCGCGCCTTCGCTCCGCCTCATTTCATCGGACATTGCGAGTGGTAGGCGTCTTGTGCGTTGCTCATGGCCTTTTCTATGGTCTTGTAGCCATAGCGGCCGCCGCCCTTTTTCACGACCTCGAAGACGTACCAGTCCTGGATCGGAAGCTGATTATTGTTGAACTTGAAGTTCCCACGGACGGAACGGAATTCGGCCGCATCGAGCGCCGCGCGGAACGCCTGCTTGTCCGACACATTTCCTTTCACCTTCGCGATCGCCGAGTCGAGCAGCAGCGCCGAATCGTAGGCCGTCGCCGCGTATGCACTAGGTACGTGATGGTACCGCTTCTCAAATCCCTGCACGAATTTCTTGTTTGCGGGATTGTCGAACTCTGGCACCCACATCGAGCCGTCCAACACGCCGACGGCGGCGTCCTGAAGTGCGGGAAGGGTGATGCCATCCACAGTCGAGGCGCTAAGGAGCGGAAGCTTTCCGTGAAGGCCGGACTGCGACCATTGACGCACGAACTGAATCCCGAACCCGCCCGGATAGAAAACGAAGACCGCATCCGGATGCTCAGCGGCGACCTGCGTCAGTTGCGCCTGAAAGTCGAGTTGGCTTAGAGGTGTATATATCTCGTCCAATAGTGGGTGCTTGTACTCGTGCTTGAAACCGGCGATGAAGTCCTTCCCGGCTTCATAATCCGGCGCCATCGCTACGATCCGGCGGTAGCCTTTCTCTCTGGCGTAAAGGCCCATAACTTCCGCGCGTTGGTCGTTTTGTGAGTTCACCTGGAAGTAGAATGGGCTGCATTGCACACCAGCGATCGCCGACGGACTGGCGTTTGAGCCAATGAGGAATACCTGACTACCGACGATACGCTTGTATACCGCCATCATCACGTTCGAGAACGTCACGCCGGTGATGATCGGCACCTTCTCTTTCTCGACCAGTTCCTCGACCACCTGAAGGGCCATCACAGGATTCAGCTGCGAGTCACGCTTGATAACCTGCACGGGAACACCACCGAGTTTGCCGTCGTTCCGGTCGACCACCTGCATGAATCCGTCGTACATGTCCTGGCCGAGCGCACCGCCCGGTCCCGAAAAATCTGCCACGAATCCAATTTTGATGGGTTGTTGGGCCGCGGCTGGTAGCGAGACCGCCATTACCAACAATACTCCCATTGCGAAGCTCAGTCCCTTCATGGCATCACCTTCCCTGATGAAGTTTTCTTTTCGCGAGCGATCTTTATGAGCTGGGTGGCGCGAGCCATCGCCTCGGGCGGATAGCCGGGAATGTGGCCACCGAAATTTTGTTTCTTCGTAGCATCGAACAGGATCTTACCCGTAAGCCCGCCGCTCGACGGATCGAGCCAGGAGGTCATAGTCCCGTTGATGCTGACGATATCCGCTTTGGGGTCGCAGCGCGTGGCGACGGCCCACATGACATCGTTAACGTTGTAAACGTCAATGTCGTCATCGACGACGATGACATACTTCAAGCGCGGCATGACGGCCGCCGTCGCGAGGCTCAACGTGCGCACGATTCCCGGCCGGAGCCGCTGCGCGTTGATCTGTAAGACACCGATGAAGTCGCGGCCGAGTTCCGGCGGCCGATGCAGCGCTTTAAGCAACGGGAAACGGCGGCGCAACGTGTCGAACGCCTCCGATTCCTCGAGCTCACGCCAGATCGTGTTCGTCTCGCATGGCGGTTTGCCGGCGAACACCCCGTGCACCAGCGGATCGCGGCGATGCGTGATCGCTGTGACCTTGAACACCGGACTCTGAATGACCTTAGTCTGGTAACCCGTGAACTCGACAAACGGACCTTCGTCGCGCACTTCGCCCGGAAAGTAGCCCTCTATTACCATTTCGGCATCTTCGGGCACTTCGACATCTACCGTTTTGCAGCGCACCGTTCTGATCGGCTGACCCTCGAGCGCGCCTGCCACCGCGAGTTCATAGTCGCCGATCGGAAAGTCCGAACCCGCGGCGATGCTGATCGACGGCCGTACACCGACGACGATCGACGCCTCGACCTTGCTCCTGCCACGGGCCTCGTCTGCCGCGTAGCGCAGGTGATGTTCTGGCGCCATGCAGATACCGAGTTCGGTCTCGTTGTAGAGCTGCGCCCGGTGATAGGCGATGTTCCAGCCAAACTCTGGATGCCGAGCGATGATATTGCCAGCTGTGATATAACGGCCGCCGTCCCCGATGTTCCAAAGCGGGAACGGCCATGTCAGAAGATTGACATCGTCGCCAATTAACACGACTTCCTGGCACCGCGGCGCATTGATGTTGATCGTTTCCGGCACAATCCGCGTCTTCAGCTTCACTGCTACATCATTGAGGAGATCAGCCTCGTTGGTGCCCAGAGCGAGCGCCACGCGGCGGCGGGTCCCGTAGACGTTCACGACCAGCGGCGCAACCGAGCTTCCAACTTTGTGCAGCACTGCCGCCGGCCCCTCGGAATCGGACAGCTGCCGGCAAATGGCGCCCACGTCGTAGTCCAAACTGACAGGATCGCGAATGTCGATCAACTCGTCCGCGTCGCGCAAATAGGCAATGAAGGTCCGGAAGTCCATGATTTTCAAATTCCGCCCACCGTAATTGAATTACGTTACAAGACCAACGGCGACGGTGTCAACAATGGCGTATCGCTCCGCCGACGGCCGCCTTACGGGGCGATGAGCTGGCTGTGAAGCTGCACTCGTAAGGACCTCCTTACGAGCGCGAATAGGAGCACGGCATGAGCTCGATGACCTTGCTGACTGGGCCGGAACGTCGCCGACGGTGGAGTAAGGACGAGCAGCGGCGGATTCTGGCCAAGGCATTTACGCCCGGCGCGAACGTAACGGATGTCGAGCCCGGTATGAGGTCTCGACCAGCTTGATTTACAAATGGCGTCGACAGGTGTTGGCGGCGGCGAGCGGCTCGAGAATCGCGTCGGCGGTTGTCGTGGCGGAGTCTTCCGACTTGTCGCCGGCGTGGGAGGAGACCGCAATCATCGTGGAGTTGGCGGGCGGCGCCGAGTGAGGATCTGGGCGGCGGCACAGGTATCCTCGGCTTCAGCCGAACTTCTCTTGCTTCGGGAACCATCCCTCTCTTGAATCACGACTCACCTGTGAAGAAAAGCGGGGACTAGTCCGTGCTTGATGCCTCTCCCCATCGCTTGAACAGGCGGAGGTCGATGCCGAACAGGTCGAGCGCTCGACCTACGGATTGGGTCACCAGATCGTCAATGCTCGTCGGCTTGCCATAGAACGCCGGAACCGGCGGCATTATCACCGCGCCCATCTCGCTCGCTGCCGTCATCGTGCGCAAATGGCCAAGATGGAGTGGCGTCTCGCGCACCATGAGCACGAGGCGCCGCCGCTCCTTTAGCACCACGTCTGCGGCGCGGGTAAGAAGACTGCTGGTTGTGCCATGAGTAATCTCTGAGAGGGTGCGGATCGAACATGGTGCGATCAGCATGCCGGCGGTCTGGAACGATCCGCTCGAAATCGACGCGCCGATGTCGTGGGTCGGGTGGATCACATCAGCGAGCGCCCGAACCTCGGCAACCTTGATCGTAGTCTCATAGGCTAAGGTTATCTCGGCGGATTTGGACATCACTAAATGGGTTTCTATTCCGGTAGCCTTAAGCACTTTTAGCGCCTTGATGCCGTAAATCACGCCGGACGCTCCACTTATGCCGACGATCAGCCGCTTCTTGTCGCTCACGGTCCTACCTCCCCGGCCGATACCAAGTAGGATGGCCGATGCTTGTGCGCACTCGTTCTAGACAATGCCCTCGAAACTGCTGTTCACAATATGTCGGTTTACCTGAACCATTCACTTTCTTGTAGTTTGAGCAGTTGCGGTATCGCGATTATGGAAGGCCCGAGGCCATCGCTTGGTGCGAGCGCCAGCGCATAGGCTACATCTTCGATCTCGCCGGCAACAGCGTGCTGCTGCACCGGGTCGACGACCTTGCCGAGGAGGTCGCGATTGCGCGTCTCGATACCACTGCGGAAAAGGTCCACCGCTACAGCGAGCTCCGCTCCGCCGCCACGGGCTGGAAAGTCGCTCGCCGCGTCACCACCCGCGTTGATGCCGGACCTCAAGGCGTCGACGGCCGTTTTATCGTTACCGATCTCAAAGGACCGAGTTCTTGAGCCGATTGAACATGCGCTCGATCTGGTTGCGCCGTTTGTAGGTTGCGCGGTTGAGCTCGCGCGGTTCCTAGCGATTGCTCTTCGACGGGATCACGGCCTCAACGTGCAACGCCCCGATCGCTGCGATAATGTCGTCGCTGTCATAACTCTTGATCATCCGCAGCAGGGTCATGAAGCCTATGGCGTTGCGGGTCTGGCCGGGCGTAAGAGAGGAAGCCAAGCGGGCGGCGTCAACTCCGACTATCAACCAATGATGTTTCGGAGGAGCAGCCAATCGCGATCGGGCGGACCAACGAGCCGCAACCGCCGCGCAGGAGCAACGGTAGGATCATGGTGCAAGACAGCCAGACCCGATCGCGCGCCAGTTCGTCGAGCTTGGCGTTCTGGATCTGATGTATGCCGGCCTCGACTAGGCAATGGTGATGTATCGCGAATGGCATGCCCTCGGGATAACCGTTGGCGCGCGGCGCGGTGCCCTTGAGCTGGCCGTGATTGACCGCGTCGGTGAACGGATTGTCGAGCGCGATCACCACGACCGCCTTGCTCGCCAGATATTGCACGGCATCGTAACCCAGGCCAGGTCCCTCGGTGTAGTAGTACTTCTCGGTGTCGGGATCACGCCAGTGGTCGCCGCCCCAGCCGGTGTGGATGTAGACCACATCGCCCGGCAGGATGCCCCGGGCACCGACGCCCTGAGCCTCAAGCATCGCCTCGATGTGCCGCGCGGAGACGGTCACGCCGGCGGCGAGCGTCTTGCCCTTGCCGAGATATGCTTTCGCATCGAGCAGCACGGCGGTAGTCACGACCGGCGGCACCTTGTCGATGCCGAGACGATCAAGCGTCGCTTTAGGCCGCGGCTTGACCTCGTTCTGGGTGAAGCCGCCATAGTAGGATGATTGCTCGACCGGAAACTCGCTGGTGCCGTCCCATGCCTCGGCAACCGCGCCAAAATGGCCGAGAGCGTCCATATGCGTGCCCTGCGCGCCCTGGTCGCCGGTCAGCGTCTCCATATTCGAGCTGTGTACTGCATTGCGCATGCCGCGGGTCGGCCGCGGCACGATCTCGAGCGTCTTCGAGAACGGCGAGTTGGGCATGGTGTTGGTGATCGGGTGCGACAACTCGTAGACGCGCGCGCCCGGCGCCATCAGGTGCTGCGCCGCACGCCACCAAGTGCCCGGGCCGAGCGTGTTGGCCATGCCGCGTTCGTCGCCCTTCGGCCAGGGCGGCAGATTGACCGGCGGCGCCTTGTCTGTTGCTGTCATGCGGGCGTTTCTCCTTAGGATCGTCCGGCACTCGGGCCTCAGGCTCTCACCGTCGCTCGTTGAAAGGCCAGTGGCCTTAGGCTGGGATGCGGTCGTTAATCGGCGCACCGACATCCGTTCGGCGACGCGCGGACGGTTCCAAAGTCACCAAACGCGTAATATCATTACGCTATTCAGAATGTTATGGTGTGTCAATGTCTTTCCCATGTCTTTCCCATGTCTTTCCCATCTAATCTCCGCATATGAATAAGAGCCGGCCCACGCCGAGCGCCGCCGACACGCAGACCGGAATCGAATCCATCGAGACCGGCATGCGTCTGTTGCTCGCGTTCGCGACGCTCGGCGGACGCGCCCACCAGCTCAAAATGCTGGCCGAGGCGGCCAGTATGCCGCCGAGTAAAGCGCATCGCTATCTCGTCAGCCTGATCCGCATGGGCTTCGTCGAGCGCGACGAGATCAACGGCCGCTACCGCCTAGGGCCTAAGAGCATCGAACTCGGCGCCGTCGCCCTCGACGCCATGGATGCGGTGGCACTCTCGGTCGAAGCAATGATCGCCCTGCACGACGAGCTCGATCACACCATAGCCCTCTGCGTCTGGGGATCGCAGAGCCCGGTGATCATACGGGTCGAAGAGGCCGACCGGCTTATGACCGTCGGATTTCGCGTCGGCAAGTCTCTGCCTCTCCTGCGTTCAAGCGCGGGCCTGCTGTTCGCAGCGTACCTGCCGCGTGCCATGATCGAGCCACTGCTTCAGGCGGAGGTGTGCGAAAACATGGCGCGCGGCGACAGCCGCTTCATCAGCTCGATGGCGGAGGCCGAGCACCTTTTGGCTGAAGTGCGACAGCGCGGCCTGTCGTGCATCGCGGGCGACATCACCCCGGGCATCAACGCGCTGGGGGCACCGGTCTTCGATCATCGCGGCTATCCGGCGACCGTGATCACCGCCATCGGCCCCGCCGGCAGCTTCGACTCCAGCTGGAGCGGGGCGGTCGCGGCGGCCATGCACCAGCGCACCGACGAGTTGTCGCGCAAGTTGGGCTTCGCCCGGCTCTCAACATTGCGCCAGCCGGTGACCGAGAAGCCGGCCGGAGCCGGCGCCCGGCCACGTGGACGCGCCGTAAACGAATAGCCGCTCGATCGGGTCCGATAGCGCGATCAGCCGAGGAACGGCCCGAAGATGAACTGCTGATCGAGATGGTGGCTGCCGGCGATGCTGTCGCCGCCGACCAAATTTAGATTAGCGCGCCCAACATCGGCCGGCGCGATCACGTGGCAGGCGGGGATTTTCGGGCGCAGGCCAGATGCATAACCCTCGATCAGGCCGATGACGTGGTCAGTCATAGGCTTCTTTGTCCATGACCGCAGGCACCATGCACACCTGGACCGGATATGCCGCCCCCCAGGTCCGCGATGGATCGACCAGGGTCGGTCGCGCCACGACGAGTGCCGGCTCTTGGGGCAGAGTGCGGACGATCGCAGTGTTGTCAACCGGCTCCGTCATGCGCAACGACCGGCGCGTGGAACTTGTCGCACCCTCCTCCGCGGGGCGCGGCCCGTGAGCGCATATGCAGGCGCTCTCTCGTTCGGTTGACAACCACAAATATTACGATTACCGTAAACTAGTTGTGCCTTGCGAAATTTCATGACGGAGGGAGCAACCGGGCCATGTTCGAAAACCGCTTTACCCTCCCGGAAGGAACCCGCTCGGTGGGAAACGCCGCGAGAGAGCTCGCGACGCGCTGCACGAACGCGCGCCAGAGGCAGAGCGCTTGGGCATGATTCCCTCCGAGACCATCGCGGAGATGCGGGCCACCGGGCTGTTCCGCGTGATGCACGCGACGGCCTATCGGGGCCGCGTCGGGGAGTTTGCCGACTATATTCTGATCGCCGAAGGGTTCGGCGCCGGCTGCCCGTCGACCGCCTGGATCCGTGCCAACTTCGTCGTCAAATCCAGGATGGTAGAATGTACAAGCGCGAGGCTCAGGACGACATCTGGGCGCGCGATCTCGATACGATCGTCTTGTCAATTCTGCGCCCGACGGGAAGGTCGAAGCCGGCGTCGCGTGGCGACCAGTTGAGCGGCAAATGGTCCTACGTTTCGGGCGTCAGCGGCAGCGCTGCTGAGGCGGTCGCGCATCTCGTGCCGCGCGCGGCCTACCGTATCGAGGATAATTGGCCATGTCGCAGGCCTGGCCGCGACTGGCAGCACGGATATCGTGCTCGAAGACGTCTTCGTCCCGGCGCTCCGCACGATCACGATGAAACAGACGCGGTCGGTCGCGCTGTCGGGCACCGCGGTCCATCCGGACTATCCCGTCTTTCGCCCACCGCTGATGAGCTCGTTCGGCTTCTTCATCTGCGCGCCGATCATGGCATCACCAAGGGGGCGATGGGGTGCTTCGCCGGGACGATTGGCTCACGCCCCACGATGGGCGCCGCCGCCGGCCGGGCATCGTCCGTCTGGCCCCACTCCCACCATCCAATTGCGGCTGGCCGCGGCCCAGATGCGCTTCGCGGCGTTGCGCGCGACGATACTCGACGCGGCCGTCACCACTGTCCACGAGGCGAGCCGCGTCGGATCGATTTCCGAGGGCCAACGCATCGCGAATCGGCGCGCTCAGAGCTGCGCGTCGCGGAATGCCGTCGAGGCGGTCGATATCCTGTTCGAAGCCATGGGGGCGGGCGGCCTGTTCCTGTCGCAGGATACCCAGCGCTATTGGCGCGACGCCCATGCCGGCGTCGCGAATTTCGGCGTCAACTGGGACGCGATCCTCATCATGTGCGGCTAGATATGTGATGGGCCAGGAGCCGGAAATACTATTGAGATGGAGCGGCCATGCAGTCCTCACTCAACCGCCTCTACAACGATAACCGCCTCAAGCTCGGCATCTTCTCGGCCAATTGCTCGGGCGGCATGGCGATCACGACGATTCCCGAGCGCTGGGACGCCTCGTGGCAGAACAATGTCACGATCGCGCGCATGGCCGATGATGCCGGCATCGAATTCATGCTGCCCATCGCGCGTTGGATCGGCTATGGCGGCGAGACTGATTTCCAGGGCAACGTGCTTGAGACCATCGCCTGGGCCGCGGGATTGCTTGCCGCAACGCGCGGCATCACCGTTTTCTCGACCGTCCACACCGCCTTTATCCACCCGATCGTCGCCGCTAAACAGGGTGCCACGATCGACCAGATCGGGGCTGGGCGCTGGGGCCTAAATATCGTCTGCGGATGGAATAAGCCGGAGTACGACATGTTTGGCCTTGAGCTCCCGCAGGACAATGACCTGCGCTACGCCTACGCCCAAGAATGGTGGGATATCGTGCGGCGAATCTGGACGGAGGACCAACCCTTCGACTGGGCCGGTCGCTTCTTCCGGCTGCGTAACGTGCACGGCGCACCTCCGCCATGGGGCGGCATGCTGCCGCCAATCCTCAATGCCGGGTCGTCGCCGGACGGCCGGGATTTCGCAGCGCGGAACGCGAATTTTCTGTTCACCCTCGTCATCGATCTCGATGAGGCGGCCGGTAAAGTCGCCGAGACGAAAGCATGCGCCGCCGCGTTCGGCCGTTGGTTTGATGTGTTCACGACCACATACGTGGTGTGTAGGTCAACGCGCAAGGAGGCCGAGGACTTCCATCGCTATTACGCCGAGGAACATGCTGACCGCGAGGCGGCCGAGCATCTGATGCGCCTGCACGGTCTCTATGCGCGTCGCTACTCGCCCGACCTCATGGAGAAGTTTCGCGTGCGATTTGCGGGTGGTCACGGCTGCTTGCCGCTAATCGGCACACCCGATGATATCGTTGAACAATTGATGCGCATTGAGTCCGCGGGTTTCGGCGGAACCACAATCGCCTTTGTCGACTATATCCGGGAATTTCCATATTTCCGTGATGAAGTGTTGCCACGCCTTGAACACATTGGATTGCGTAGGCCGTGGCGTGCTGATGCCTAAAGGCTCAGGACCTTTTACTCACCATTCGGTAATGTAGGCGACACCGGGCGCTCTGAAGAATGACCGGACGAGCCGAGGCGCATCTTTGAGACGCGCCAACTGCGCCTCGATCTTCTCCTGTAGCCGTTCACCCTTGCGCAGCGGCGTCGTGAGTTCAAGGCCCGTGTTGCGCTTGAGGCATTGCGCGGGGACAAGACGGTCCAAGAGATCGCGTCGCGGCACAAGGTTCATCCGAACCAGGTGAGCGCCTGGAAGCGCAGGCGATCGATGGCCTGACGGAAGTGTTTTCGAACGGCGCGGACCACGAGCGCCAGGATCGTGAAACCGAGATTCGCGATCTTCACGCCAAGATTGGTCAGTTGACAGTGGAACGGGATTTTTTGGCCAGAGGGCTCAAGCGATGAGCCGGGGGAAACGCAAGGCGATGATGGCGCCTGACCGCCCCGGCTTGAGCTTGATCCGCCGATGCCGGCTTCTTTCGATCAGCCGGTCCTCGTTCTATTACGCGCCGCGAGGCGAGAGCCCGGAGAACCTGGCGCCGATGCGTCGCATCGACGAACTCTTTCTGCGCTATCCCTTCTACGGCAGCCGCCAAATGAAGCACCAGTTGCGACGGGAGGGTGTTTCGGTCGGCCGTCACCGGGTTCGGCGCCTGATGCGCCTCATGGGCCTGGAGGCGATCTACCAGGCGCCGAGAACCAGGCAGCCGCATCCGGCGCGCCGCATCTATCCCTATCTGCTCCGCGATGTGGCGGTGGACCGCCCCGATCATGTCTGGTGCGCCGACATCACCTACATCCCGGTGCGGCGCGGGTTCCTCTATCTGGTCGCGATCATGGACTGGGCGACGCGCCAT
>JBOHLV010000147.1:0-2723 GCA_050729815.1 Allostellaceae bacterium | reverse complement strand
GGCGGGCATCGTCCTGCTCCACCGTCGGCACGCGCACCTCGCTGAGGACCTGGTGTTCCCCGCGCGCAAACGCCATTAGCGCACGCACCATGCCCCGGGCGTCGATCCGATCCGTCTTCGCACGCTTCGCGCGCCGGTCCACAAGTAGGCTGGCCGGATTGATCACGACCACCCGGAGGCCCAACGCATCAAGCCGGCGCTGGAGCCAGAAACCTTCATATCCCGCCTCGTAGCAGACGATCACGGTCGGCGAACTGTTCCCGGCCGCCTCGACCTTCGTTCGCATGCGCTCAACCAACGCCAGAACCGCATCGGCATCGCCACAAGCAAAGCTATGGATGGCAATCTTGTCCGCCATCGGCATGTGAAGCCCGATCACCCACTTCGAGCGGCTCATCTCCACCGAAACAAAGATGGTGCCGTCAATGCCCGGAGCCTCGGGCGTCGAAACTGCTTCTTCCTGAGTGAGCATCGTCTTTTCTCCTATGATAGTTCGAGGAAGTGGACCGTATCAGGCGGTGCGACTCCCTCCCCATAGGATCTCTCTAATTTGGCGATCAGCCCCGGTGCCCCGTAGGCGGAAGCCTACGGCGGTTGAGGCGTTGCGACACCAGCGCCGCATCAGGCGGCGTTGCGGGGCAGGCTGCGCAAAAACGGTCACCCCAACAGCGGCACGATCGAACAAGCTGAACGTCCGCTTCGGGGTCACGTATCTGCGGCGATATCCGACCCATGGCTGACCTTGGTCTCCGCGACGTCGCTTGCGACCGTTTCTAGCAACCTTGGGCAGGTCCGCTTTTCGGCGCAGGGCGTGCGTTTACGCCGCCAGTTCGGCAAGCTTCGCGACAGTATTCATATTGCGCGCGGTCCCAGAACTTGCAGCGGATATCTTGAGCTTCGTATCCGCCTGGCCGTCGGGATAGTGGACGTAAATCTCACGAAGGCCGGCGACGATTTCCTCGCGAACCTGACCTGTAACCTTGTCGAGCAGGTCCACAGGGGGTGCCGCCGACAGGAATATCGCCACGGTGCGATTAGGCGCCGCTGCGGCGAAGGGGTTGGCCGCGAGAACGGCCGCCATCTCAGCGCCGGTCCGCACCACGACCCCCACGGGCTTGCCCGCATAGCCCTGCAAAGCGGCTTCCAGCTTAGCCTGGACCGCCGCCTCATCCAGATCGGCTTTGAAGACGACATTGCCGCTGGCGATATAGGTGCGGACGTCCTTGAAGCCGCATTCCTCGCACATAGCGCGTAACCCGGTCATGGGCAGCTTGCCCGTGCCCCCGACATTCACCGCCCGCAGCAACGCAACGTAATTCGTCATGGGGTTCGGCGGCGGCGGGGATGGAAGGTTTCTCCGCGAGCGAGCTTGGCGACCATTTCGGCAATTTTCGCGGCGCGTTTTTCCGGGGTCTTCGCTTGATGCACACGATAGAGCACGGAGTACCGGTTGGCTGAGTCCAGCGCGTCGAACAGAGTGCGGGCGGACGGTTCGGCATCGAGGGCGGCCTTCAGATCGTCGTCTGGCGCGGCCTGCGATTGGGGGGCATAGGCGGCCGCCCAGCGTCCGTCGACCTTCGCCCGATCAATCTGGGCTTGGCCTTTAGGCTTCATGCGGCCGGCCATCAGCAGCCGCTCGACGCGCTCGCAGTTGATCTGGGACCAGGCGCTGTTGGGCTTTCGCGGCGTAAAGCGCGTCTTAAAGTAGGACTCGCCAACAGAACCGAGTTGGCCGTCCACCCATCCATGGACGATGGCGCAGTCGATCGCGTCGGACATGCTGATGGTGTGCTCAGGCGCGCCTTTCTTGGCGAATCTGAGCCAGGCGCCGACCGCGTCGTCAGGCTGATCTGTCAGCCAGGACTCGAACGCGTTCGCATCGGCAAAGGTCAGCAACGGAAGCTCATCGCGCATCATGCCCACCCTGAAACACCCGGGCGCGGTCGCGCACGTCGCGCGGCAACAGTCGGGCGTTCACGCCCATCATCCACGCCGTAAACGCCTTCGGAACAGACAAGCTGGTTTGGCCAGGCTGATCCCAGCGACGCGGCGCATATGCGCCGCCCAACCATGGGCGAGCCGGGCGTGCTGGCGAGTTTTGGCACAGCCTGGGGGTGTCCCCGCGGAAGGGGTCGGACGAGACGTCGACCGGCTCGTGCAGGGGAAGACTTTCCCCTCCGGGGTCGTCCGTGATGAACGCTTTGCTTACGCTGCTCTCGGCTGAGAAATTCTCGCCATCCATCATGTTCGTAGGTTCCGACGTTAGAGGTAGGTCGGATGCTTCTTGAGCCGTGTCACAAGCTGGGTGAGCTTCTGATGATTGAGGATATCGATGAAATCCGATGCCGAGACGCGCGACTTGTTCAGATTGCGCCGGGCACTCGCCAGGGAGCCGATCGTCAGATCCGGGGCTTCATCATAAAGGCCAGCGAGAAAGGCATCGGGGGTCTGTGTGCGCAGGCCGAATTTCTTCAACGTCGTCGGAGGAAAGTCTCGCAGGTTCCAAGTGAGGATGATGGAGGCGCCGGCCGCAATGGCGGCTGCGACGACATGGCGATCATCGGGATCGGGGAGACTCACCGTCGGGATAAGGTCCTCATACCCGCTGACGGTCGCCCCCGGCAGCGCGTCGTTCATCAGCCGGCGGGTCGCCTGCAAGCGCTCGGATGGGATGGTCGGGGCGTCAGCTGCCAGGTTCCGAATCCATTCGTCGTGAATCTCAT
>JBOHLV010000146.1:0-25400 GCA_050729815.1 Allostellaceae bacterium | reverse complement strand
CTGCGGGGGAGGGGAAATCGAAGGCGCAGCCTTCGATGGGGTGGGGGCTTGTGCGGGGGACTGCGACGTTGGCGCTGTAGGAGCGGCCGGTTTTGCTTGTTCTTTAGTCGCCGGAGGCTCGGGCGGCGGCGTGGATGCCGGTTTGGTCGCCGGTGCCTTCGCCGCCTCGGCGAGCGCGGATTTGTCCTCGCCTTCTTCGAGCAGAAGCGCGATCGGCTGATTGACGGCAATATGCTCCGCGCCTTCGGGCACCAGGATGCGGCCGAGCGTGCCTTCATCGACGGCTTCGAATTCCATCGTCGCCTTGTCGGTCTCGATCTCGGCGATGACGTCGCCGGCCTTGACCTCGTCGCCTTCCTTCTTGTGCCATTTGGCGAGGCTGCCCTCGGTCATGGTCGGCGACAGCGCTGGCATCAGCAATTGGATCGGCATCGCGACGTCCCCCGAGGCTCAGCGATAGCTCGCCGCTTTCGCGGCCGCGATCACGTCGTCCACCTGCGGCAAAGCGAGGCGTTCGAGATTGGCGGCATAGGGCAGCGGCACATCTTTGGCCGCGACCCGGACCGGCGGCGCATCGAGATAATCGAACGCCTGCTCCATCACGAGCGCCGCGATTTCGGCGCCGATGCCGGCATAGGCCCAACCCTCCTCGACGATGACGACGCGATTGGTCTTCTTGATCGATTGGATCACCGTCCCGGTATCGAGCGGGCGCAGCGTCCTGAGATCGATCACCTCGGCAGAAACCCCCTCACCCGCCAGCTTGTCGGCCGCTTCCTCCGCGATCTGAACCATCCGCGAGAAGGTGACGATGGTGACGTCGGTTCCGGCGCGCACGATCCGCGCCTTGCCGATCGGCACGAGGAAGTCGGGCGCATCGGGCACCGGGAAGGTGTGGCCGTAGACCAGCTCGTTCTCGAGAAAGATCACCGGGTTGGGATCGCGGATCGCGGATTTGAGGAGGCCCTTGTGATCGGCCGCGCTATAGGGCGCGATCACCTTGAGGCCGGGGACATGGGCATACCAGCTCGAATAATCCTGGCTGTGCTGGGCCGCGACCCGCGCCGCGGCGCCGTTGGGCCCGCGGAACACGATCGGACAGCGCATCTGGCCGCCCGACATGTAATGGGTCTTGGCGGCGGAATTGATGAGCTGGTCCATCGCCTGCATGGCGAAGTTCCAGGTCATGAACTCGACGATCGGCCTGAGGCCGCCGAACGCCGCGCCGATGCCGAGCCCGGCAAAGCCATGCTCCGAGATCGGCGTATCGACGACACGGCGGGCGCCGAACTCGTCGAGCAGCCCCTGGCTCACCTTGTAGGCGCCCTGATATTCGGCGACTTCCTCGCCCAGGAGAAACACGGTCTCGTCGCGGCGCATCTCCTCCGCCATGGCATCACGCAAGGCCTCGCGCACGGTGAGCGACACCGTGGCGCCGGTCCATTCCTCGTCCGCGGGCGGCGGCGTCTTTGGCGCTGGCGCGGAGACCGCGGGTGCCTTCGCTGCGCCCGGCTTCGACGGCTCCGCGGCCCTGGCCGGTGCCGGCTTCGATTGGGGCGGCGGCGCGGTGCCGGCTTCCTCGCCTTCCTCCAGGATTTCGGCAATCGGCTGATTGACGGCGACATTCTCGGTGCCTTCCGGCACCAGGATGCGGCCCATCTTGCCTTCATCGACGGCCTCGAACTCCATCGTCGCCTTGTCGGTTTCGATCTCGGCGAGAAGCTCGCCGGATTTCACCTCGTCGCCTTCTTTTTTATGCCATTTGGCGATCTTGCCCTCTGTCATGGTCGGCGACAGGGCAGGCATCAGGACGGGAATGCTCACTTGCGTCAGGCCTCGATATAGACGTCGGTATAGAGCTCGGCGGGATCGGGCTCGGGGCTCGCTTGGGCATAATCCGATGCCGCGGTGATCGCTTCCTTGACCTTCCGGTCGATCTCCTTCAACCGCGCCTCGTCGGCGACCCCGGCCTCGGCCAGGACGTGCTTCATCTGGTCGATCGGGTCATGCTCCTGGCGCATGCGGTTCAGCTCGTCCTTGCTGCGGTATTTGGCCGGGTCCGACATCGAATGGCCGCGATAGCGATAGGTCAGAAGCTCGAGAAGGTAAGGCCCCTTGCCGGCCCGGATGTCGGTGATCGCCGCCTCCGCGGCGGCCTTCACCGCCAAGACATTCATGCCGTCCGCCTGGCGGCCGGGAATGTTATAGGCCTCGCCGCGGGTATAGAGATCCTTCGAGGAGGACGAACGCGCGACCGAGGTGCCCATGCCATATTTGTTATTCTCGATGACATAGAGCACCGGCAGCTTCCACAGCTCCGCCATGTTGAAGCTTTCTGCGACCTGACCCTGATTCATCGCGCCATCGCCGAGGAAGGTGACGCAGACGCCGCCATCATCGCGGTATTTGTGGGCAAAAGCGAGGCCGGTGCCGATCGGCACCTGGGCGCCGACGATGCCGTGCCCGCCATAAAAATGCTTCTCGATCGAAAACATGTGCATCGAGCCGCCCTTGCCCTTGGAATAGCCGGCGCTGCGGCCCATGAGTTCGGCCATCACCCCCTTCGGGTCCATGCCCGAGGCCAGCATGTGGCCGTGATCGCGATAGGAGGTGATGATGCTGTCGCCCGGCTCGACCGCCGACAGCACGCCCACCACCACCGCCTCCTCGCCGATATAGAGATGACAGAAGCCGCCGATCAACCCCATGCCGTACATCTGGCCGGCCTTCTCCTCGAAGCGGCGAATCAACAGCATGTCATGATAGAGCTTTTCGAGCTCGGCGGCCGACGGCAGCGCCTCTTCCGCGCGGACCGGCCGGAGCTTACGCTTGGCAAGGGCCATGGGCCGAATCTCCTCCAAAATTGCGCCCTAGCATGATCGCGAATCCGCGCCATTGCAAGCGCTCTAAGCGATTGGAAAAATTAGAATAATTAGAATTAACTGGAATTCAGTTAACGAGACGCGGCAGGGGTCTCGCCATCAGCCTTGAAGATCACGATCTCGTCGGGCCCGATCTCGTTCAAGGCGGAGCGCGCCTGCTGATCGAGGAGATCGCGATCGAGATGGTCGCCCTTCAGAAGATTGGCGCGATGGCGCAACGCCGCAAGCCGGGCGGCGGTGGCATGGAGCTCGGCCCGGGCGACCTTCATCTGGCGCTCGCGGTGCACCCAGGCCTTGAGGCCATGGTCACCCCCGACAAGATTGAAGCTGAAATAAACGATGAGGGCGATCGCCACGAACGGCCCCACCACCGCTTTTCCGGCTTTTGCGAGCGCGCGACGCATCATCATGAAGGGAGCGAATCATTAGCCCTTGCGCCTGTCAAGCCTAAGGCTCCGTACCGAGTCGCGTCGGTCGCGGCTTTAATCGGATATTCATCCCGAAATGATGTCATCGCGTGCTTGCTGCGCGCGCCCAGCCGCGCCCGTGGGAGCGGATGAGGCAAATTCCATGGCGAAATCGCGATCGACCCGCACCACCCCGCGCCCACCAGCCGCCACCGCGCGCGCCGCGGCCCTGGTCGAGGCACAAAACGAGATCATCGACCTCATGGCGAGCGACGCCGATCTGCGGGAAACGCTGACGCAGATCGCGCGCATGGTGGAGCGGCTCGCACCCCACGCGCTCTGCACCGTGCTGCTGCTGCAGCCGGACGGCAAGCATCTGCGCCCCGGGGCCGCGCCGAGTCTGCCGGAGGCTTTTACCCGCGCAACCGATGGCCTCGAGATCGGCCCCAAGGTCGGGTCGTGCGGCACCGCGGCCTGGCGCAAGACACCGGTCGTCGTGCGCGACATTGCCACCGATCCGTTATGGGAGGGGCCACGCGAGCTCGCCCTGTCGTTCGGGCTCCGGGCGTGCTGGTCGCAGCCGGTGATCGACGAGAGGGGCGTCGTGCTCGGCACCATCGCGATGTACTATCGGCGACCGCGCGCGCCGACCCGGCGCGATTTCGGCCTGCTCGCGCCCGGGGCGCGGCTCGTCCGCCTCGCCCTCGCCCAGAATCGCAAGACGGAAGCGCTGCGCGCCGCCGAGACGCGTACGCGGCTCGCCACCGAGGCGGCCGATCTCGGCACCTTCGACGTCGATCTTGCCGCGGGAACGGTGACTTGGTCGCCGCGGTTCAAGGCCATGATGGGCGTCGCGGAAGACTTTCAACCGATGCTCGACACCTTGCCGAACCTGATCCACCCCGAGGAACGCGCACGGTTCGATGGGGCGTTTACGCGCTGGGCCGACGGCGACGATATTGCTATCCGCGGCAACGAGTTTCGGATCATCCGCGCCGACGACGGTGCCGAGCGGACCATCTCCCTGCGCGGCCGGATGCTGAAGAGCGCCGACGGCAAGCCGCGGCGGGTGACCGGCATCGGCGCCGACATCACCGAGGTGTGCGCCGCCGAAGCCCACCAGCGCGAGACCGAGGAGAAAATCCATCATCTCCATAAGATGGAGGCGCTGGGCCAGCTCGCCGGTGGCATCGCCCACGACCTCAACAACACGTTGATGCCGATCATGGGTCTCAGCCAGCTCGCCTTGCAGGAGATATCCGCACTCGATCCGCTGCGCGAGAGCTTGGAGCTGATCCACCGCGCCGGCGAACGGGCCCGCGATCTCGTCGGCCAAATCCTGCTGTTCAGCCGCAAGGAGGAGATCGTGCGCGGGCCGGTGAAGCTCGCGGCGGTGCTGCTTGCGTCACGGCCCCTGCTGCGCGCCATCATCCCCGCCAATATCGCGCTTGAGATCGCGATCGCGGACGAGCCAAGGATCTGGGCCAATCGCGGCCAGATCGAGCAGGTGATCGCGAACCTGGTCGCCAACGCCGCCCAGGCGATCGGCGGCGATCCCGGCACGATTCGGATCGAGATCGCGAGCGAAACCGTGGCGAACACCGGCGCCAGGATGGCCCGGTTCAGCGTCGTCGATGACGGACCGGGGATCGATCCCGCCGCCTTGAACCGCCTCTTCGAGCCGTTCTTCACGACGAAGCGGGTCGGCGAAGGCACCGGGCTCGGCCTTGCCATGGTGCATGGTATCGTGGTCAATCATGGCGGTCGCGTCGAGGCCAAGAGCCGCATCGGCGAAGGCGCCCGGTTCGATGTCCGGTTGCCGCTGTTCGAGCCCGCGATCGAGCCGGCCCAAGCGTTCGAGGAGGCTTAGGGCCTCACGTCTTCTTCCCGGCTTTCTCGGCGGCGCTACGCGTGAGCAAGGCGGTTCCGAACCAACCCCAATAGATGCGGTGGTGCTGAATGAGCCCGTCCGCAATCTCCATCATTTCGACGAGATCGACCTGCTCGCCGTCCGGCGCCTCGCGCGGGTATTCCCAAACCAACAAGCGCTGGCCATCGGTGAGAAATTTGCCGCTCCGGTGCCAGCGCACCAGGGCATTGGGCCGGCGCCGCGCACCTTCCTCAAAGAACGGTCTTATCTCGCCGTGCCCGCGCAGTATGCCGCTGTCCCGGCCATCGAAGACCGCTTGGACGAGCGGCGTCTCCAGCACTGCATCGCTCGCATAGAGCGCGAGGAGACCCGCCGTATCGCGGGATTTTGCGCGCTCATGCCATTGCTCGTGGATGCGGGCACAGTCTTTCATGAAGGCGTCGGAGTTCGGTCGCTGTTCGGTCATGGCGGGCCTCCGGAAAACAACCACAGGAACAACAGCGCCCGAAAATGAAAGCAAGCATCGCCGCAGCGGCGCGCGTTAGCGGGCGCTCACGACGGGGAATGCTTGCCCTCGGCGCGGAGCACACCCTTCCCCGCGAAACGCGCGGCGTCGCCGAGCTCCTCCTCGATACGCAGGAGCTGATTGTATTTGGCGAGCCGGTCGGAGCGCGACAGCGACCCCGACTTGATCTGGCCGGCATTGGTGGCGACGGCGAAATCGGCGATAGTCGAATCCTCGGTCTCGCCCGAGCGATGCGAGATGACGGTGCGATAATTGGCGCGCCGCGCCAGCGCCATGGTGTCGAGGGTCTCGGACAGCGTGCCGATCTGGTTGAGCTTTACGAGGATGGCGTTGGCCGCGCCGAGCTCGATGCCTTTCGCCAGGCGTTCCGTATTGGTAACGAAGACATCGTCGCCGACGATCTGGAACCGGCCGCCCAGCGCGGCATTGAGCGCGGCCCAACCATCCCAGTCATCCTCGGCGATTGGATCCTCGATCGAGACGATGGGATAGCGGCTGGCGAGACCGTCGAGATAGCGGATCATGCCGGCGACGTCGAGACTCTTGCCCTCGCCCGCCAGCTCATACTTGCCGTCGCGATAGAGTTCGTCCGCCGCGACATCGACGGCGAGCGCGATATCCTCGCCGGGCCGATAGCCCGCCGCCTCGATCGCCCGCACGATGAAGCCGAGCGCCTCGTCGGCGGTCGCGAGTTGCGGCGCGAAGCCACCCTCGTCGCCGACATTGGTGTTGTGGCCGGCCTCGGCGAGCTGTTTCTTCAAGGCATGAAACGTCTCGGCGCCGAAGCGCAGCGCCTCGGCGAAATTCTGTGCCCCGACCGGCAGGATCAGGAATTCCTGGATGTCGATCTTGTTATCGGCATGGACGCCGCCATTAATCACGTTCATCTGCGGCAACGGCAGGGTGCGCGCGTCGATCCCGCCGATATAGCGATAGAGCGGCTGATCGAGCTCGGCGGCGCTCGCCTTCGCCGCGGCGAGGCTGACGCCCAGAATCGCATTGGCGCCGAGCCGGCCCTTGTTGGCGGTGCCGTCGAGATCGATGAGCGCCCGATCAAGGCCGCGCTGATCGGCGGCATCGACGCCGGATAACGCATCGAAAATCTCGCCATTGACGGCGGCGACGGCATTCCCGACCCCCTTGCCGCCATACCGCGTCGGATCGCCGTCGCGCAGTTCCGCCGCCTCATGGGCACCGGTCGAAATTCCCGACGGCACCGCGGCGCGGCCCATGACACCGCTTTCGAGGACGACATCCACCTCGACGGTGGGGTTGCCGCGGCTGTCCAGAATCTCGCGGCCCTTGATATCGAGAATGGCGCTCATGATCTCCCTGCCCCGCAGACGCTGTCACGGCCGCGATAGTGAAGAGACGCCCCCGCGAAGCCAAGCGGAATCTAACGCCGCGACGGGCGGCGGCCGCGGTTCGGCCCCGGTTGGCAGCCGTGCCGGACATTGATCATGATCCATCAGAATGGAATCATCCGCTGGGCAACGGGCCGGGAAAGGGATTAGGCTCGGCCCCGTTTGCGTCCTGACCCAGGGGAGGAATTCGAGATGCCGACCACCAGCAAGCATGCCGCGACCGTTGTCCTACATTCGGGCTATCGCAGCGATCCCACCACGACCGCGGTCGCGGTGCCGATTTATCAGACCACTTCCTTTCAGTTCCAGGACACCGGGCATGCGGCGCGCCTCTTCGCGCTTCAGGAGCTCGGCAACATCTATACCAGGATCATGAACCCGACCGCGGCGGTGCTGGAGGAGCGGGTTGCGGCGCTCGAAGGCGGCGTCGCCGGCCTGGCGCTCGCCTCGGGCCAGGCGGCATCGCTGTTCTCGGTCCAGAACATCACCCATGCCGGCGACAATTTCGTCGCCTCGACCAACCTCTATGGCGGCACCTGGAATCTCTTCCAGAACACGTTCAGCACCATGGGGATCGAGTGCCGCTTCGTCGATCCCGCGGATCCGGAGAATTTCCGCCGCGCGACCGATGCGAGGACGCGCTGCTATTATGCCGAGACGCTGCCAAACCCGAAGCTCAAGGTATTTCCGATCGGCGAGGTCGCGAAGATCGGCCGCGAGCTGGGCGTGCCGCTCATCATGGACAACACCGCGGCGCCGGTCCTGTGCAAGCCGCTCGATCACGGCGCCGCGATCGTGGTTCATTCGACGACGAAATTTATCGGCGGACATGGCACCTCGATCGGCGGCGTGCTGATCGATGGCGGCAATTTCGATTGGGCGGCGCATGCCGACCGCTTCCCGATGCTGAACCAGCCCGATCCCTCCTATCACGGCGCGGTCTGGACCGAGGCGGTGAAGCCGCTGGGGCCGATCGCCTATATCATCAAGGCCCGGGTGACGCTGCTGCGCGATGTCGGCGCCGCGATGAGCCCGTTCAACGCCTTCCTGTTCATCCAGGGGCTCGAGACCCTGCCCTTGCGCATGCGCGAGCATTGCGCCAACACGACCAAGGTGGCTGATTACCTCGCCCACCATGCCAAGGTGACGAAGGTGATCTTCCCCGGCATGATGACGGGTGAGGACAAGCGCCGCGCCGACGCCTATCTCAAGGGCGGCTATGGCGCGTTGGTCGGGTTCGAGCTGAAAGGCGGCCGCGAGGCGGGCGAGCGCTTCATCAACGCGCTGAAGATGCTCTACCATGTCGCCAATATCGGCGATTCGCGCAGCCTCGCGATCCATCCCGCCTCGACCACGCATTCGCAATTGACGCCGGAGGAACAGGTCCAGACGGGGGTTACCGACGGCTATGTCCGCCTCGCGATCGGGATCGAGCATATCGACGACATCGTCGCCGACATCGACCAGGCGCTGGCCGCGACCTGACCCCGCGTCCACGCATTCGCGAGTATTCACCAACCGTTAAGTTCCATGGCGGATCATGCGGGCCGGATTTACTGGCTCGCAGGATCGTCACATGCTTTCCTCGTCATGGCGTGCCCTGAAGCACCTTGCAACTGACCGCCGCGGCGCCGGCTTCATGATGTTCGCCCTGCTGCTGGGACCAATCGTCCTGGCAACGGGGGCCGCGGTCGATTATGCCCGCCTCGAGCAATTCAAGACCTCGCTGCAGTCCGCCGTCGATGCCGCCGCGCTCGCCGGCGCCGCCGTTTATACCAGCGGCTCCGACAACGGCAACGCGATCAGCGTCGCTGAGAACTATATCACCGCCGGCGAGGCGAACCTGCCAGGGCATGTCGGCACCGTCACGCCTGCCATCACCGCGACCAACATCACCGGCGGTGCAAATCCCGGCTACACGGTCACGGTCGAGGCGACCGGAACGATCGCGGCCACCTTCATGCGTCTTCTCACCCCGACGCTCGAGGCCTCGGCCAGCGCCGCGGCGGTCCACCCGGCGACGCAAGTCTGCATCATGGTACTCGACCCATCGAGCTCGCAGAGCTTCCTCGTCAATAGCGGCGTCGATCTCGAGGCGCCCAATTGCATGATCGATGTCGCTTCCTTGAGTTCGAGCGCGGCCATGATCAATTCGAGCCTGCCAAATATCGCCGGGCTTTGCATCCACGGTAACGCCGTGGTGAATGGCGGCGCCGAGATCAACAACATGCAGGTGAATTGTCCAACCAGCGGCGACCCCTACGCCAATACCATCCCGGCGCCGAGCATCAACACCAACTGCACCGTGACCAACGGCAATTACACCGGCAACGTCACGTTGAGCCCCGGCACCTATTGCGGCGGCATCAATTTCAACGGCGGCGGCACGGTGAATTTCAGCCCCGGCAAGTACGTGTTCTATAATTGCAACATGAATTTCAACAGCTCCGGCACCTTGTCGTTCGGCGCCGGCGTCTATACGCTGAAAAACACGCACTGGAATCTCAATAGCGGCTGGGCTGCCAACGGCACCGGCGTCACCTTCTATTTCGCCGACGCCAGTTCCTATATCCAGCTCAATTCCAACGTCAAAGCGGACCTCGCGGCGCCGACCAGCGGCACCTATGCCGGCGTCTTGATGTTCGAGCCGAACGGCCTTTCCACCAGCAGCTTCGCCATCGACGGCACCTCAGCCGGCGATTTGCTTCAAGGCCTCGTCTATCTGCCGAGCCGCAACATCACCTTCAACTCGACCACCAACGCCGCGAGCGACGGGCTGACGCTGGTGGTGCATCAAATCATCTTCGATGCGGTGAATTGGAGCATCGCGCCGGCGGCCAAATCCGGCTCGGGCTCGGCCCATGGCGACCATCTCATCATGTGACGCGGCTTAGTGTGAGAAGAACACCGGCACGGTCATCGTTTCGAGCAGTGAGCGCGTAACGCCGCCGAACACGAATTCCCGGGTGCGGGAATGACCATAGGCGCCGCAGACGATGAGATCGGCGCCGAGATCGCTCGCGTAATTCAACAGGACGTCGCCTTCCGGTACATCGTTCGCTACGGTATGGGCGGCGGTCGCGTTGACGCCGTGGCGGGCGAGATGGTGGGTGATGTCGACCGCCGGCACATCGCCCTCGCCGCTGATGCCATGGGCCGGATTGATCGCCAGCACCGTGACCGATTTGGCGGCGCGCAACAGCGGGATGGCGTCGTTGAGGGCCCGCGCGGCCTCGCGGCTGGTCTTCCAGCCGACCAGCACCGTCTCGCCGATCCGGGCGAAATCACCGGCATAGGGCAACACGATGAGCGGGCGCCCGGAATCCAGCATCGCGGTCTCGACGATCCGCAAGAGATCGCTGGCCGACGCCTCGCCGGGTTCGGGCTGACCGACCAGGGCGAGATCGGTATAGCGCGCATGGCGCGCGACGGCCTGTGCCGCATCCTCGTCCTCGATGAGACACCACTCGCCCTCGATGCCGTTGCGGTCGAGCGCGCTGTTGAAATCCGCCTCGAGTTTCGCCGCGGCATCGCGTCCTTGCCGACGCATCTCGTCGAACATTTGATCGAAGACGCGGAAATCATAGGCGGAGGTCGCGCCGGTGGCATAGAGCGCGGGCGCCGGCAGGCCAAGCGCGAAGAGGCCGGTGAGATGCGCCTCTTCGCGCGTCGCAAGCGCCATCGCCAGGCGCAGGCGCATCTCATCGCGCGGCGTGCCGTCGAGATGGACGAGAATATCCTTGTAGGCCATCGGTCAAATTCCCTTCCTTGAAGGCCGCGCCATGCCCCGCCATCGTCACGACCGCTTTGCCGTTTCCTCCGGCGGCTCGATCACCATCCCCGACAGCGGCTCGACCCAGATCAGGTGATCGACCACCTCTTTGACGCCAGCGGTATTCTCGCACACAATCTTGAGCGCCGCACGCTCGCGTTCATCGGTGATCGTGCCCTTGAGCTCGACCGCGCCGTGCTTCACCTCAATGACGATCGCCCGCGGCGTCCAGCTCTGGCGATCGAGTTCGGCCAGGATGCGGGCCTTGATCTCGGCATCGTTGCCCGGCTCTGCCGTGACCGCCTTCTCCGACTGCATGACGAGGGCGCGCAGCAAATCCGCCCGGCTGACGATACCGAGCAGGCGCTCGCCCGACAGCACCGGCACGCGCTTGATGTGATTCTGCTCCATCAGCGCGACCACCTCGGATAACGGCGTCTCCGGCGCCGCCGCGACCACCCGGTCGGTCATGACGTCGCCGACCTTCCTCGCATGCGCCATGGTGTAGTCCTGGGCGGCGCGTCCCGGTCCGAACAGCAGCTCGAGCCAGCGCGCGCGATGCCGCTCGGTACCGGTCTCGGCGCGACGCAAGAGATCGCCCTCGGTCAGCATGCCGACCACCTTGCCCTGCCAGTCGCGCACGGGAACGCCGCTGATGCGGTGCTGGAGCATCGCCCGTGCGGCATCGAGCACCGTCATGTCGGTGTTGACGACGAACATATCGTTACTCATCACATCGGCGGCATTCATGGGACTGTCTCCTGGTCTGGTTTCCAAATGAGGGTGGCGGCGGGCCTCATCCGATGGAATTGTCGGTAGGGGAGATCAACCCCGGCGGCCTCGTCAGTTCGGGCTGAGCCGGCCTCACGGCGCGCCGGGGAACAGCTCCTTCAGCGCGATCTTGCCGAAATTCTGGAGATGCAGGTGGATATCCGCCAGCGAAACGACGACCCCGTGGGCCAGCAAATCATCGCGCAGCCGCGCGACGATGATGTTGATGTCGCGCTCGACGAATTCATCGCCGGCGAAGTCGGCGGCATAGCGCTCGGCATGCTCCGCGGGCAGCCCCATCTTGATCGCGGCCCAGCGCGCCAGAAGCCGGTTGCGGTGCGCCGTGACGCGGAATGCGCTTGCCTGTTCCAGGGCAAAGCCTGTCTCGGCCGCCCTTTCACGCTGTTCGAAAGTGGTCACGGACATTCTCCCCAGACTAGCCAACCCTATCGCGACCGCCATGGGAAGAAAAGAGGCATCGCAACAAGGTGGCGCTCGATGGTGTCGGGGTTGTTTATCTCCTGATTTGGCCGAGCCTCACGGTATGATTGTTGCCGGGTTCGTCCTGTCGTGAGGTATCGATGTCCGGTTTCAAGAAGAAGCATTCCCTCTTGGTCGTTTGTCCCTTGCCCGAGGGGGTGAAGGCGGATTTCCGCGCCGCCTTCGACGCCCGGTTTTACGATGCCGTCCCGGAGGACGATCTCAACGCCGCGCTCGGCACCCGCGAATTCCTGGTCCTGTCCTTCGGCACGCTCCTCACCCCTCGACGCATCCAAGCCCTGCCCCCGACCTTGCGCGCGATCGCAACCTATTCCGTCGGCTTTGAGCATATCGACATCGCCGCCGCCAAGGCGCGGAGCCTGCCGGTGTTCAACACCCCGGACGTGCTGACCGACGCGGTCGCCGAGATCGGCCTGTTCCTCATGCTTGGCGCGGCGCGGCGCGCCAGCGAAAGCATCGACCTCATCCGCGGCCGGCGCTGGACCGGCTGGAGCCCGACACAACTCATCGGCACCGAGCTCACGGGCAAAACGCTCGGCATTCTCGGCATGGGCCGCATCGGCCGCGGCATCGCCCAGCGCGCCCGCGCCTTCGGCATGGCCATCCATTACCACAACCGCCATCGCCTGCCGCCGGAGCTCGAAGGCGACGCCGAATATCATGCCGATTTCGCGGCGATGGCGGGGGTCAGCGACGCGGTGATGATCGCGGCGCATTCCCATGCCGAGACGCGGCGCTATCTCGATGCAGGCCGGATCGCGCAATTGAAGCCCGGCGCCATCGTCTGCAATATCGCCCGCGGCGAGCTGATCGACGACGACGCCCTCATCGCGGCGATGAAATCGGGCCGGGTCCGGGCCGCCGGGCTCGATGTCTTCGCCGGCGAGCCTGCGATCGATCCGCGCTATTTCGACCTGCCCAACCTCTTCATGCTGCCCCATATCGGCAGCTCGACGATCGAGACCCGGCGGCGCATGGGCACCGCGCTGATCACCGGACTGCTCGCCTGGGCCGAAGGCGCCACGCCGGAGAACCGCGTCGCCTAGCGCTTTATCAGATCAGATTGAAACACCCTCGTCGTCCCCGCGAAAGCGGGGACCCAGGGAACTCAGGCACGTCGCTGACCCTGGATTCTCGCTTTCGCGAGAATGACGGTGAGGTGATTCGATTTGAGCAACCATTGCTCTAGCCTAACGCATCACCGTCATCAGATAGGCGGCGATGATGGCGCCGGCCACAGCCACCACCACGGTGAAAAATAGCGCCGGCTCGAGGCCATGGCCGGGGTGGGTATCTCTCGTCCGCCGGTAACGGCGCGCGAAGTTGACGTATCGCACGGCGGCCACCACCGCCATGACGGCGCCGACGATCACGAGGCCGGCGCCCGCCAGCAACGATAAGGCCGAAGGCGCCATGACCTTGCCCAATTGCGGCGCCATGGTCCGCAGAACGAGGCCGAGGCGGTCGATGACGAACCCCAACGCCATGAAGGCAAGGGCCGTGCGAACCCACGCCATCAATGTCCGTTCCGCGGAAAAATAGACGAGGTACTGGCCCGTCCGAACGCCGTCGTCGTCGGCTGCGCCTTTGTCCCGATCGCCGCTGCCGCCAGTATCATTCGCCATCAGACCCTCCCCTTTGCCGCGCCCGGCGATGCCCTCAACAAAATAGCTCGCGCCTCCCAACTGGCATCTCGGTGCCGCCGCCGCTATCCTAACCGACACAGGCGACAGGCCGCAGGGAGGAATCCATGGCGAGCGAAGACAACAGCTTCGATTACATCATCGTCGGTGCCGGCTCGGCGGGGTGCGTTCTGGCGAACCGCCTGTCGGCCGATCCCGCCGTCAGGGTCGCGCTGGTCGAGGCCGGGCCCTCCGATCACGGCTTTCCGCAAAAGATTCTGATCGACGTTCCGGCCGGCATCAACAGCGTCATCTCCAACCCGCGCTACAACTGGTCCTATGTCTATGAGACCGATGCGCGGCTCGGCAACCGGGCGATCCCGTGCCCGCGCGGTCGCGTTCTCGGCGGCACCAGCGCCATCAACGGCATGGTCTATGTCCGCGGCCACCGCGCCGATTACGCGCGCTGGGCGGCCGAAGGCGCCGAAGGCTGGAGCTATGACGAGGTGTTGCCCTATTTCAAGAAATCGGAGAATTACCAGCACGGTGCCTCGGATTATCACGGTACCGGCGGCGAGCTCGACGTCCAGGACCAGCGCGACCCGAACCCGGTCGGCCAGATCGCGATCGAAGCCGCGACCCAGCTTCAATATCGCCGCACCAGCGACTTCAACGGCGCCGAACAGGACGGGTTCGGCTTCTGGCAGGTGACCCAGAAGAAGGGCGCCCGCGCCTCGACCGCCCGCGCCTTTCTCGATCCGGCGAAGAACCGGCCCAATCTGATGGTCATCACCAACGCGCTTCTGGAGCGGATCGACCTTGAGGGGAATCGCGTGGTCGGTATCACCGTGCGGCGGCGCGACGGCGGCTCGCCGATCCTGAAGGCGCGGCGCGAGGTGATCATCTCCGGCGGCGCGATCAATTCGCCGCAGATGCTGCTGCTCTCCGGAATCGGACCGGGTGCGGAACTCAGCGCGCTCGGCATCCCGGTACGGCACGATCTTCCTGGCGTTGGCGAGAATCTGCACGACCATCAAGGCATCTTCCTGAATTGGCGCAGCTCCGATTCGCGGCTTTACGGCCTGTCCTGGAACGCGCTCGGCTGGATGGCGGCCTCGCCGTTCCAATATGTCGTCCGCCGCAAGGGCGCACTCACCACCAACACTTGCGAGGCGGGGGGCTTCGTGCGCTCGCTGCCCGACCTCGATCAGCCCGATCTCCAATTGCTGTTCTTCCCGCAATTCATGAACCAGCCGCAGCATCTCATCCCGCGCGGCCACGGCTTCGCCTGGCATGCCTCGCTGTTGCAGCCGAAGAGTCGCGGCAAGCTCAGCCTCAAGAGCGCGCGCGCCGACGAGGCGCCGCGGCTGCAATCGGGATTCCTGACGCATGACGACGACCTTGTCGGGCTCATCCGCGGCGTCAAGGAGATCCGCCGGATCGTCGCCACCGACGCCATGGCGAAGGCGCGCGGCGAGGAGGTCGATCCCGGCGCCACGGTGCAATCGGACGAAGAGATCGCGGCTTTCATCCGCGCCAACCTCGGCACCACCTATCACCCGGTCGGCACCTGCAAGATGGGCCAGGACGCGATGGCGGTGGTCGATCCCAAATTGCGGGTGCGGGGATTGGAAGGATTGCGGGTCATCGACGCCTCGGTGATGCCGCGCGTCCCCTCCGGCAACACCAACGCGCCGACCATCATGATCGCCGAGCGCGGTGCCGATTTCATCAAGGCGGCATGGACGCATTGACATGACAAAAATCGATTTCGCGCTGTGGGACGGCGTCGGCGGCTATGCCCAGAAGGGCGAGGTGATGGCCGATGTCTATGATGCGCATATCCGCCTCGCCGAGGAATTGGACGCGGCCGGCTGGCATTCCTATTTCGTCATCGAGCATCAGAACTCGCCGGTCGGCCGCATCACCGCGCCGACCGTGTTCTTGACCGCCGTCGCGCGGGCGACGAAGCGCCTCAGGATCGGCGCGATGATGTGGCAATTGCCGTTCTATCACCCGATCCGCCTCGCCCAGGAGGTCGCGATGCTCGACCAGCTCTCACGCGGGCGGGTTGAGTTCGGCACCGGCATCGGCGTTCATGAGCATGAATTCATCCGCTGGGGCGTCGATTACTACCAGCGCGCGGCGATCGCGGGCGAGGTGCTGGACATCGTGCGTCAAGCCTGGACAGCGGACGAGGTCACCTATAACGGCAAATATTTCCATTTCGACGAGGCCCTGCCCCAGCCGAAACCGTTCCAGAAGCCGCATCCGCCGATCTGGGCCGCGGTCCACAGCGACGCCGCCATCGAGTTCGCCGCCAAAAACAATTTCCATGTCGCCCAGAATCTCGACACCGACGAGGTGGTGGCGCGGAAGTTTCAGAGCTATCGCGAGATCTGGAAATCATGCGGGCATCCCGGGCCGATGCCGCGCATCTTCCTGATGCGGCAGGTCCATATCGCCGAGACCGACGCGCAGGCCCATGCCGAGGCGCGGCAATTCCTCGCCTCGCGCGAGGGCGGCGCGGTACCGGTCGGCGGCGGGCCGATCGCCAAGACCCGCATCGGCTGGGGCAGCCATCAACGCGGCATGGGCCGCGACAGCGAGCGCGCCGACGATAAGGCCCGTGGCGCGGTGATGCGGCAGGCGGCGACCTCCTACGATTTCAATATCGAGCAAGGTTTGGCCTTGGTCGGCAGCCCGGAAACCGTGATCCGCCGGCTCGAAGCGTCGCAGGCGCTGATCGGCTATGACATCTTCTGTGGCAACCACGCCATCGGCACGATGCCGGAGGAGATGGTGCTCAATTCCATCCGCCTCTTCGGCAAGCACATCGTGCCGGCGTTCAGGTCCTGAGCAGCCGCAGCGCGTTGTCGCGGTCGATGGTCTTGAGCTCCGCCGCGTCGAACACGCCGCATTGGTGCAAGCCCTCGACATGGTCGAGCGCCGAGCGGAACGGATAGTCGGTGCCGAACACGATCTGCGACACTGGGACGATTTCGCGCAGCGCGGTCATACAGAGCTTGTTCGCGACCTGCGCCGTGTCGTAATGGAAGCGCCGCGCCACCTCGGCAAAGCCGTTCGGGAATTTCGGGGCGTAGTTCGGCATCTTCGCCATGCCCTCGAACCGCTCCAAGAGAAACGGCATGGTGCCGCCGGCATGGCTCCAGATCATCTTGATATCGGGAAAGCGCGCCGCTGCGCCGCCGAAGATGGTGCGCGCGATCGCCCGTGTCGTGTCGGTGCCGAATTCGATCGCGGCGTCGGGCACGCCCGGCACGATGTTGCGACAGCAATCGGGAGAGGTCGGATGGACATAGGCGACCGCCTTGCGCCGGTTCAGCTCCGCCATCACCGGATCGAACGTCGGATCGCCGAGCCATTTGTCGCCATAGCTCGTCAGGAGCCCCACGCCGTCCGCCTTCAGTTGATCGAGGCCATACGCGATCTCATGGAGCGCGCCATCGATATCGGGCAGCGGCAGCGCCGTGAAAACGCCGAAGCGCCCGGGATGATCGGCCCGGAGCGTCGCCGCGAAATCGTTCGAATGGCGGGCGATCCGCCGCGCCGTCGCATTGCTCTCGAACCACAGGCCCGGCGTCGTGATCGAGAGCAGCGCCCGCTCGATTCCGGCCGCGTCCATATCGTCAATGGTCTGGTTGATGGACCAGTTGCGGATCGCCGGGATCAAGTTCTGGCCCTGCGCAGCGATCCATTCCGGCGGCGCGAAATGGGCATGAACGTCGATGCGGTGGGGTTGTTCTGTCATCGCTTTCCTCCTCGATCATAAAAATTTGAACCACCAGGACGCCAAGACACCAAGAATTTAGCGCGCTTCGCGTGGCAAATTCATTTTCTTGGCGTCGTTGTGCCTTGACGGTTCATTTCTTCTTATCGTCCTCGGGGGCGAACGTAGTCTTGTGCCCCCAGGTGGTCTCGTAATCGCGCTGCTTCTGCGCGGGCAGGAAGCGCTCCTCGATCTCGCGGACCGTGTCGGCGCCGACGAGGGCGCGGAAATCGGCGCGGCCCCATTTGCTCGCCCGCGCCGCCGCGTCCCAATCCTTGAGCGCCGCCGTGCCGCGCTCCTTGAAGTCGTTCAGCACTTGCCACGAGGCTTGGAGGCCCGTCGTCGCCGCGATCACCGGATAGAGCGCGATCCTGAGCCCCAGCGCGCCCCACTCCTCGATCGTCGGCGCGGTGTCGTTGCCGCCCCAGATCGCCATCACCGGTCCCGGAATCTCGGCACAGGCGCGCCGCGCATCCTCCCGCGTCTCGACCGAATTGAGCCAGACGAGATCGGCGCCGCCGTCCCGGATATAGGCGGTACAGCGCGTCACCGCCTCCTCGAAGCTGCTGCCCTCGGCGCCGAGGATGTCGCAGCGGGCACAGATGACGAAGGCGGGATCGATGGCGTCACGCGCCGCGACGGCGGCCTTGATCTTGCCGACGGCTTCAGCCATCGGGATGCAGCGCCGGCCGGCGAGCGTGGCCGATTTCTTCGGCGCCTCCTGGTCCTCGATCTGCATGGCGGCGACACCGGCGCGGACACATTCCTGGACGGCGTAATAGACATTGACGGCGTTGCCGAAGCCGGTATCGGCATCGATCAGGATCGGGATGTCCACGCGGGCCGCCATGTGCCGGGCATGATCGACGAGGTCGCGCAACCCGATGATGCCGTTGTCCGGCACCCCATAGAGAAAGGCCGAAAGCTGCGAGCCGGCAAGGAAGAAGCAGTCGAACCCCGCCATCTCGGCAAGCCGGGCATAGAGCGGGCTGAACCCGCCCGGCATTACGGTGACGCCGTTGCGCGCCAGGATGTCGCGGAATTTGAGGCGTTTCTTGTGGGCCTCGTCGGTGAATTGCGCCATGCCCTGCCTCCCTTGCGGCATCGGGCTTGAATTCGATCAAGGCCCGACCCTGGCGCCGCCATCATAACGGTCGATGGCTCAGGACGAAAGTGAGGTGCCTCAATAATCGAGATTCTCTAGGATTTTGTCGCCGAAATCGTCGCGGCGCGCGGCCATGGCGCGATCACGCGCCAGGATTACGAGAGGTAGGACGACTTAGACCCACTCCCGCTGATCCGAACCGGTGGTTCGGCTCGGCGGGACCTCAATCGCCGGCGCTCGCGTCCGCTCGCTTGGCTCCGCGCCAAAGGGCGCGCGCACGCACTTGCTCACGATACCGCATCCCGACGCGTCATGCTCATCGTGATGCGGTATTACCTGGGCGGATGCGCGTCTTCGCCACCAAGGACCGGGATGCCGCCCGCGCCCGGATCACAACGCCCTCACTCGCGGGATCAATTGACCCGGACCGGACGGCGTGCACGCTGCTTCACGATCGCGGTGAGCGGCACCAGTTGAATTCCTTTGGATTTCAGGGTCGCGATCCAGGCGGTGAGCGCGTCGAGGGTGCGATCATGGGGACGGCCGATGGCGATCGCCGTGCCTTGGGTTTTCGCCAGCTTCTCGAGCGCGGCGAGCCGAGCCTCAATGGAGACTGAACTGATGTCATTGTCGAGGAAGACGTCGCGGGCCACGGTCGGCACCCCGACACGTTCCGCGACGTCGAAGGCGGTGCCGGCGTCGCCACTTCGCGCATCGAGGAACAGGAGGCCGCGCCGTTTCAGCGCCGTCATCACAGTTTGCGCCGTCGCCTGATTTCGTGACAGCTCGCTGCCGAGGCGGTTATCGACCCCGACATATCCCTTGAACCGGCTCAAATCCCACTTGAGGCGGCGCAAGATCTCCTGTTGCTCGAAGGCCGATGAGGTCTTCGCGGGGCGGCCGAGATAGGACGGCCGGATGATCGGCTCCATCGGCACATGAACGATCAATTCATGTCCGGCCTGGCGGGCCGCCGCGGTCTGCTGCGGCAGATCGCTCGCATAGGCAAGAAAGGATAGCGTCACCCGACCGTCGAGGGCGATCGCGCGGGCGGTGCGATGCTTGTCGAGGCCGAGATCGTCAATCACGATGGCGATCCGAGGCTCGCCATTGAAAGCCGGCGCCGGTACCGCATAGCGCAGCCAGGCAGGCTCGCTCGCGCTTTGATGCGTCGGCGGCGATGGCGGCGTCTCAGACATTTCGGGTATCGCCGTCATGTCGGACAAGTTCGGTGGTGTCAGCATCGCTACCTGGGTGTCGTGCGAGACATGGGACCTGCCCGGCACCTCGGTCGCCATGACATCGGGCGTCGCCGATTTGGCAGACGGTTTGGCGGGCGGCACGGGTTTGGGATCGGGCGCCGACGCCAGCGGCTCGGCAGCGGCGGCAACCTGTTCCGGCTTCGCGTTGGCGGTCGGCGGTGGCGTCACTGCCGCGACGATTGGCACGGATTTCGGTGCCGGCTTGGCCACCGCGAGCGTTGGTGTCACTGCCGCGACGATCGGCACGGATTTCGGCACCGGTTTGGCCACCGCGACCGTCGGCGCGGGTGCCGGCGGCTTCGTCGCCGCAACGGATGCGACCCGAACCACCTTTATCGGATCGAGCTTGCCGGGGGATGCCACCGGCGGAACCGCATTCCTGATCGCGACCTGATCCGCCGCCTGGTTGACGCCCCGCGTGAGGGCAGCCGTCTCGCGCGCCGGGTGGACGCGGTGCGCCGCATGCCACCACGCACCGCCCGCCGCCACCACCGCCAGGGCCAGCGCCGGCAGCAGCATGTGGACGAGGCGGTATTTGCGTTGCGTCGGGTCCTTGGCCGCTTCGTCGGACGGCGACGATTCGGGGGGCAGCACATCCGGTCGCCGCGACAACGATTCCTCGGCGACGGCCTTGAGATCGAAGGTCGGCGACTTCGCCGCCTTCACCAGGGCGGCAAAATCGACAGTGCGGGTAGATTTGCGCGGTTTCGGTTTCTCCACCTCGACCGGCGGTTTCAGTTTCTCCGCCTCGATCGGCGCCTTCGGTTTCTCCGCCTGGTTGGGCGTCGGCTTCAGCAGCTTGAAGTCTGAAACCGGCCGCAGCGATTCCGGCCGCTCGGCCAGGGCAACGTCGCCGCCATCGGATCGGCCGCCAATGCCGCTCGTCAAGCGCGCGGTGGCAAGCGTTCGTGTCGGTGCATGCCCGCTCGCGCCATGTTGGGATGCGTCGGGCAGCTCCTGCAAAGCCTGCCGCGCCCAGGTCGGCAGATGGCGCAGATCTTCGCTGACCGGCTTGGTCTGGCGATGTTGGTTCAGAAGACCGACAAAGTTTTCTAATTGCTCGTCCATGGCACCCGCCCGGACTCCCCTCTCCCACGATGCCACCCCGTCGTCCTTTCAAAGTCAACCACGCAGGCGGGTTGCCAACAGGATTACCAACAGGAATCGCAAAGATGTCCACAGTTCGCGGCGGGAACCTTCGCACGCCGCCGCCAAGCTGTTATAAATCAAGCCGCGGCGAGGAAAAGGGATTGCGTCCGTCATGTTCCTGCTGATCGATAACTACGACAGCTTCACATACAATTTGTGGCATTATCTCGGTGAACTCGGTGCCGAGGTGACGGTGCGTCGCAACGACGCCCTCAGCGTCGTCGAGGCGCTTCAGATGAATCCCGAGGGACTCGTTATATCGCCTGGGCCGGGCACCCCCGACCGCGCCGGAATCTGCATCGAGCTTGTGCGTGAGGCGGCGGGGATTCCGATCCTCGGCGTGTGCCTTGGCCTCCAGGTGATCGGCGAGTCGTTGGGTGGAAGCGTGGTCCGCGCGCCGACGCCGATGCACGGAAAAGTGAGCACGATTCGCCACGACGGTACGGGGGTCTTCGCCGGCTTGCCGAGCCCATTCCCGGCGACTCGATATCATTCGCTGACGGTCGATGGCGACACCTTGCCGCCGTCGTTGCGCGTCACCGCGACCAGCGAGGACGGTGTCGTCATGGGCCTCGCCCATCGCGAGCTACCGATCCACGGCGTTCAGTTCCATCCCGAGAGCATCGCCTCGGCGCACGGCCATCGCCTGCTCCAGAACTTCCTCACCTTGGCCGCCGAGGCGCCGCGGGCGCGACGCGGGCGCGCGGCATGAGCGTCACCATCACCGACTTCCGTCCGATCCTGGCGCGGATCGCCGCCGGCGACAGCCTCGGCGAGGATGAAGCGGCGGCCGCCTTCGATCGCATGATGTCGGGCGATGTCACGCCGTCGCAGATGGGGGCGTTCCTGATGGGCCTTCGCGTCCGCGGCGAGACGGTGGCGGAGATCACCGGCGCCGCCCGGGCGATGCGGGCGCGGGCGCTCACCATCGAGGCGCCGGCGGACGCCATCGACACCGTCGGCACCGGCGGCGATGCGTCCGGCAGCTTCAACATCACGACGGCGGCGGCGATCGTCGTCGCCGGCTGCGGCGTGCCGGTGGCAAAGCACGGCAACCGCAATATCTCGTCGAAATCGGGCTCGGCCGATGTCCTCGCCGCGCTCGGCGTCAATCTCGATTGCGACATGGCGCTGGTGAAGCGTGCCCTCGTCGAAGGCGGCATGTGCTTCCTCATGGCGCCCCGGCATCACAGCGCCACCCGCCACGTTGCGCCGACCCGGGTCGAGCTCGGCACCCGAACGATCTTCAATCTCTTGGGCCCGCTCTCCAACCCGGCCGGGGTCCGGCGCCAGCTCGTCGGCGTGTTCGCGCCCGAATGGGTGATGCCGGTGGCCGAAGTCCTGGGCAAGCTCGGCAGCGAGCATGCCTGGGTGGTCCATGGCGAAGGTCTCGACGAGATCACCACCACCGGCACGACCAATGTGGCGGAGCTCAAGGACGGCAGGGTCCGCGCCTTCACCCTGACGCCGGAGGAAGTCGGGCTCGCCCGGGTCGCACCCGCCGCCTTGAAGGGCGGCGAGCCGGCGCAGAACGCCCGGCGCCTGCGCGCCCTGCTCGATGGCGAGACGGGGCCGCTGCGCGATGTGGTGGTCTTGAATGCCGGGGCGGCGCTGGTGATCGCGGGACGGGCGCGCGACATCGCCGGCGGCATGGCGCTCGCCGCCGGCGCGATCGATGGCGGCAAGGCGCGACTCGCACTCGACCGGCTCATCGCCATCACCAATAGGGGCGCGGCGACGTGAGCGACACCCTCGCCCGCATCAATGCCTATAAGCGAGAAGAGATCGCCGCGGCGAAGGCGCGCCTGCCCGTGGGCGAGCTGCGCCGCCGCGCCGAAGCGGCCGACCCGCCGCGCGGGTTCCTTGCGGCGCTGCGCCGAAGAACGGCGGCGGGAGGTTACGGACTCATCGCCGAAATTAAACGTGCCTCGCCCAGCAAGGGCCTAATTCGTCATGATTTCGATGTCACGGCGCTCGCCCGGGCCTATCAGGCGGGCGGCGCCACTTGCCTTTCCGTACTGACCGACGGCCCGGAATTTCAGGGCGCGCTGGAATTCCTGCAAGAGGCAAGACGCGCGGTATCATTACCCTTATTACGCAAAGACTTCATGCTCGACCCTTATCAGGTATATGAAGCACGGGCCTGGGGCGCCGATTGCATTCTGCTGATCCTGGCGTCGCTCACCGACCGCGATGCTGCCGCGCTCGAGGAGACCGCCTTCGCCCTCGGCATGGATGCGCTGATTGAGGTCCATGACGCCGCGGAACTGCGCCGGGCACTGGTTCTGAAATCACCACTAATCGGCATAAATAATAGGAATTTGAAGACGTTGATGGTCGATCTTTCTACGACAGATGAACTTGTGCGGCAACTTCCGCCTGCTCGGCTCGCGGTCTCCGAAAGTGGACTTTCGTCATCGGCCGACCTTGCCCGCATGGCGGCGGCGGGGGTGAACTGCTTCCTCATCGGCGAGAGCCTGATGCGGCAACGGGATGTCGCCGCCGCGACCCGGACTCTCCTCGCTCCGGCATGAAGAAGCTCAGCCATTTCGACGCGGCCGGCGCCGCCCGCATGGTCGATGTCTCGGCGAAGGCCGAGACTGCGCGCACCGCGACCGCCGCGGGCTCGGTCGTGATGCGGAAGGCGACGCTCGATCTCATCCAGGCCGGTGGCATCAAGAAGGGCGATGTGCTTGGGGTGGCGCGGCTCGCCGGGATCATGGCGGCGAAGCGCACGCCCGACCTTATCCCGCTGTGCCATCCGCTGGCGCTCAGCTCGGTGACACTGGAACTCACCCCCGATCCGGCCCGCAACGCCGTCAACATCACCGCGACGGTCGGGATCACCGGCCGTACCGGCGTCGAAATGGAGGCGTTGACGGCTGTCAGCGTCGCGGCGCTCACCATCTATGACATGGTGAAATCGGTCGATCGCGGCATGCGGATCGAGAATGTCCGCCTCCTCCACAAGGCGGGCGGCAAGTCAGGGACCTATAGCGCGACATGATTTCGGTCGAGGAAGCACGGGATCGGCTATTGGCGCCGCTCGAACCGCTCGGCGCCGAACAGGTGCCGGTCAGCGCGGCATTCGGCCGGGTGTTGGCGGAGGATGTCGCGGCGCGGCGCACCCAGCCGCCCTTCGCCGGCTCGGCGATGGATGGCTATGCCGTGCGCGCCGCCGATGTCGCGACGGTGCCGGCGCGGCTCCGCCTCGTCGGCGCGGTGCCGGCCGGGCAATCCTATGACCATGAATTGCGCCCGGGCGAGGCGGTGCGCATCTTCACCGGCGCGCCGCTGCCAGAGGGCGCCGACGCCATCGTGATCCAGGAGGATACCGAGCGCGACGGCGATGCCGTGGTGATCAAGGAAGCAAGCATCGCCGGAAAGCACGTCCGCGCCGCCGGTCTTGATTTCCGCGAGGGCGAGGTGAAGCTGAAGGCCGGGCGGCGCCTCACCGCCCGCGATGTCGGCCTCGCTGCGGCGATGAACCGGCCGTGGCTCCGGGTCCATCGCCGGCCGCGAATTGCCATCCTGCCGAGCGGCGACGAGGTCGTGCTGCCCGGCGATCCGGTCGGCAAGAACCAGATCGTCAGCTCCAACGGCTTCGCCCTGGCGGCCCTCGTCGAAGGAAGCGGCGGGGTTCCGGTGATGCTGCCGATCGCGCCCGACAATGCCGAGGCGTTGCAGGAGATCGCCGCCGCCGCCACCGGGATAGACCTCCTCGTCACCACCGGCGGCGCCTCGGTCGGCGAGCATGACCTCATTCGCGACGCGCTGGGCGCGGCCGGCCTCGTCCTCGATTTCTGGCAGATCGCGATGCGGCCGGGAAAGCCCTTGATGGTCGGGCGGTTCCGCGGCACCCCGATGATCGGCCTACCCGGCAATCCGGTCTCGACGATGGTCTGCGCGATGCTGTTCCTGAAGCCGGCGATCGAGCGGCTCTCCGGCCTCGATACCGCGCCGATGCCGCTCAAGAAGGCCCGGCTCGGGACCACGCTCGGCGCCAACGACCGGCGCCAGGATTATATAAGGGCGAGCCTCGCGACCCGCGTCGACGGCAGCCTCGAAGCGACGCCGTTCCAAAAACAGGATTCCTCGATGATGTCGCTGCTGGCGGCGGCCGACTGCCTCATCGTCCGGCCGCCCCACGCGCCCGCCGCAGCGGCCGGCGACACGGTGGAGATCATGCTCCTCGCCGGCGATCCCGTGCCGCTCTGAGGCTCATCCCTCCGGCACCCCGGCCTGGCGCATGGCGTCGAGGATGCGGGCCATTTGCGCGACATAGGTCGGATGCGACGATACCAGCACGGCGAGACGGCTCGCGATGGTGAAGCCCGAATCAAGCGCCTGCCCCGCTGTCGCGGCGGCGCGGGCCTCTG
>JBOHLV010000145.1:0-13443 GCA_050729815.1 Allostellaceae bacterium | reverse complement strand
CGAGGCTGGTGTTAAGTTCGACATAGCCCGGCACCGCCGGGTTCGGCAGCGGTCCGACATAGCGCAGATCGGCCTGCCACGACAGGTTCGGGAGGAGGCGGATCGTCGAGCGCAAGGAACCTTGCGCCGCGGGGTCATCGCCGGTATAGCCGATGATCTGATTTTCGATCGTCGGCACGACCGGCGCCTCGTAAGGCGCGAAGAATCCCGGCGTCAGGGGCACGTCGAAGGTCAGATTCTCATGCTCGAGATTGATGCCCGCGCTGAGGCGCCACCAATCGTTGACCTGCCAATCCCCCCAGATTTCAACGCCATAGGTATCGCCATGGCCGAAATTCGCGAACTCGACGGGAAAGAAGGTCGGCGTGAAGTCGATACTTCTTAGCGACGTGTAGCGATTGTAATAGGCCGAGATCGACAGCGAGCTGTTCGGCGTCGGCTCGGTGCGATAGCCGATCTCGTAGGCGATCAGCTTTTCGGATTGGAAATCGGCGCCGCCGATCAGCAGCGGTGGCGAACCGCCGCCCTCGGCGTCCCGGTCGAAGGGCGTGGGCGAACGCTCCGCGCGCGACACCGCCGCCCATAAGAGGTTGGTATCGGTGATCTTCCACGACGCGCGCAGGCTGGGCAGCGGTTCGACGCCGACATAGGCGTCGTCCTCGAGCTTGATCCCCGGAAACAGCTTGACGCGGTCGGTGATCGACATCGTGTCCTCGACGAACACATTGGCGTAATTCAATCTGCCGGCGTCGGGATTGAACTGGAGTGACGGCTCGGCGAAGACCCGGTACGTGTCGAAGCGTTCGCCGGCGCCCCAGACGATCGCGTTCCACCCGTTCAACGCGAAGCTGTGCTGGACGTCGACGTCGAAGGTGTTGAGCTGGTCGCCGCCGCCGCCACCGGGGACGAATCGACCCGCACTGTCATAATAGGCCTGGATTTGCAGCGCCGATCCGCCCGCGAAGGTATGGCGCCAGCGGCCGAGGAGATCGCCGCCCAAAATGGTCTGGTCCGGGGCCCCCAATTGATTTTCGCGACCGCGATAGAGGTCGCCTTCTAGCGTCACGAGATTGCCCGCCGGGCTCCAATCGAGGCGGAAGCCGCCTTGTGGCCGGCTCCACGAATCGTCGGCGCTGGCGCCGGTGCTGGTCGTTGAGTGCGCGGTATAGAAATCGCCGAGATAGGCGCGATAGGTGAGGTCCGGGGCAAGGCGGCCGCCATACTGCACCGTCGCGCCGCCGCCGAGATTGCCGCCGCCCATCACCAGCTCGCCGCCCTCGGTGTCGCGCGAATTGCGGGTGATGATGTTGATGACGCCGTTCACCGCGTTGGCGCCCCACAGGGTCCCGCCCGGCCCGCTGATCACCTGTAATACGCGTCAAGGATGTATATCGGCACGATACGGCCTGGGCGTCGGACCGGGGTCAACTTGGGCGCCAGCTTGGGCGTTGGACGCCCGTTCGTCCCGCGGCGCTGGCGGGCGGCACCGGAGTTTGTTAGAAAGTGCTTGGCGTTTCAGGGCTTTTGGGAGGCGGGTTTTGCCGAAGGTGACAGCACGGGCCAAGGCCATGCGAGAGGTGGCGCGCCGCGATGCCAGGGCGCGCATCGCCTCGGTCGAGCGCGTGACCCGCGAAACGCGGATCGCCGCCACGATCAATCTCGACGGCACCGGCCAGTCCGAGATCGCGACCGGGATCGGCTTTCTCGACCATATGTTGGAGCAATTGTCGCGCCACAGCCTCATCGACATCACCCTTGAGGCGAAGGGCGACCTGCATATCGATTTCCATCACACCACCGAGGATTCGGGCTATGTCGTCGGCGAGGCGGTATCGAAGGCCTTGGGCGATCGCCGCGGCATCGCGCGCTGGGGCGAGGCGCTGGTGCCGATGGACGAAACGCTGACCCGGGTCGCGCTCGATTGCTCGAACCGGCCCTATCTCGTCTGGCGGGTGAAGGTCCCGCAGCCGAAGCTCGGCGAGATGGATACGGAGCTCTTCAAGGAATGGTTCCAGGCCTTCGCCCAATCGGCGGGCGTGACGCTCCATATCGACAATCTCTATGGCGAGAACAGCCATCACATCGTCGAATCCTGCTATAAGGGCCTGGCGCGCGCCTTGCGCATGGCGGTGACACTCGATCCCCGTCGCGGCGATGCAGTGCCCTCGACCAAGGGTGTGCTCGGCGGCAGCCTTTAGATGAAGGTCGCGCTCTTTTTCCGTCATTCCCGCGAAAGCGGGAATCCAGGACCAGCGGCGCGCGGTTGCCCTGGGCCCCGGCTTTCGCCGGGGCGACGATGGCTGCGCGATAGTGCTGGACATCGATCTCAATGAAGGTCGCCATCGTCGATTACGGCTCGGGCAATCTGCGCTCGGCGTCGAAGGCGTTTCTGCGCGCGGCCCGCGACCAGGGCAGCGATGCCGAGATCGTCGTCACCGGCGATGCCGACCGCGTTCGCGCCGCCGATCGCATCATCCTCCCCGGTGTCGGCGCCTTTGCCGATTGCAAGCGCGGGCTCGCCGTGCTCCCCGGCATGATTGAGACGCTGGAGGATGAGGTAATCCGCCGCGGCAAGCCGTTCCTCGGCATTTGCGTCGGCATGCAGCTCATGGCGACGCGCGGCCTCGAATTCGAGACGGTGAATGGCCTCGGCTGGATTCAGGGCGATGTAGTAAAGCTTGAACCGGCCGATCCGACGCTCAAGATTCCCCATATGGGATGGAACCAGCTCGAAATTCAAACGCCGCATCCGGTGCTGGCCGGCATCCGATCGGGCGCGCATGCCTATTTCGTCCACTCCTATCAGTTGGTCGCGGCCGAGCCGCGCCATCTCCTCGCCACCGTCGATTACGGCGGTCCGGTGACGGCGATGGTCGGGCGCGACAATCTCGTCGGAACCCAATTCCATCCCGAGAAAAGCCAGGAGACGGGCCTGCGCCTCATCGCCAATTTTCTTGCCTGGCGGCCATGATCCTCTATCCCGCGATCGATTTGAAAAAGGGGCAATGCGTCCGGCTCGTCAAAGGCGACATGGCACAGGCGACCGTGTTCAATGCCGACCCGGCGGCGCAGGCGCTCGCGTTCGTCGAAGCGGGCGCCAAATATCTCCATGTCGTCGATCTCGACGGTGCGATAGAGGGCAAACCCGTCAATCGCGCGGCGGTGAAGGCGATCCTCGCCGCCATCGACGTGCCGGTGCAGCTCGGCGGCGGGATTCGCGATCTCGATGCCGTCGCGGGCTGGCTCGATGACGGCATCAATCGCGTGATTCTCGGCACGGCGGCGCTTGAGGACCCGGCCCTCGTCGAGGATGCCTGTGCCGAATATCCCGATTGCGTCGCGGTCGGCATCGATGCCCGCGCCGGCATGGTCGCGGTGCGTGGTTGGGTCGAGACCAGCGAGGTCGCGGCGGTAGATCTCGCCCACCGCTTCGAGGATGCCGGCGTCGCCGCCATCATCTTCACCGATATCGACCGCGACGGCATGATGCAGGGGGTCAATGTCGCGGCGACGGCGCGGCTCGCGGAGCTCGTCTCGATCCCGGTGATCGCCTCGGGCGGCGTTTCGTCGCTCGACGATATCCGCGCGCTGAAGGACAAGGGCATTCCCGGCGCGATCCTCGGCCGGGCGCTTTATGAGGGCCGGATCGATCTCACCGCGGCCCTTCGGATCGCGGCGGGCTGATCCGATGTTGAAGATGCGGGTCATTCCCTGTCTCGACGTCACCGCCGGCCGCGTCGTCAAGGGCATCAATTTCGTCGATCTCGTCGATGCCGGCGACCCGGTGGAGCAAGCGCGGCTCTATGACCGGGAAGGCGCGGACGAGCTGTGCTTTCTCGACATCACCGCCTCCTCCGACAACCGCGACACGCTCTATGACGTGGTGGCGCGCACGGCGGAGCAATGCTTCATGCCGCTCACCGTCGGTGGCGGGGTGCGCACGCTCGACGACATCCGCCGGCTGCTTCTCGCCGGCGCCGACAAAACCTCGATCAACACCGCCGCGGTGGCGCGGCCCCAGTTCGTCGCCGAGGCGGCGGAGAAATTCGGCAGCCAGTGCATCGTCGTTGCCATCGACGCGAAGGCGGCCGGGCCCGGCCGCTGGGAAGTCTTCACCCATGGCGGGCGCCGCGCCACCGGCATCGATACGGTCGAATGGGCACAACGCATGGTAACGAGTGGCGCCGGTGAGATCCTCCTGACCTCGATGGATCGCGACGGCACGAAACGCGGCTTCGACATCGCGCTGACCAGCGCCGTCGCCGATGCCGTCCCGGTACCGGTGATCGCCTCGGGCGGCGTCGGCACGCTTCAGCATCTCGTCGAGGGCATTCGCGACGGCCATGCGACGGCGGTGCTGGCCGCCTCGATCTTCCATTTCGGCACCTTCCGCATCGCCGAGGCGAAGTCGGCACTTGCCGAGGCCGGCATCCCGGTGCGGTAGGGCGTTGCGCCGGCCGTCAGGCCTTGACCGTTCTCTTCTGGGCGGTGACCTGGCGCAGGATCAGCCATTGCTGGCACATCGAGAGCGTGTTGTTCCAGGCCCAATAGATCACGAGGCCAGCCGGGAAATGCGCCAGCATGAAGGTGAAGACGATTGGCAGGATCATGAACATCTTGGCCTGCATCGGGTCGGCCGAGGTCGGGTTGAGCCGCTGCTGCAGGAACATCGAGACGCCCATGATGATCGGCCAGGCGCCGATCGACAGGAATGCCAGGACGCCGAGATGCGGCGGCACCGCCCATGGCGCAAGACCGAAGAAATTGAAGATGCTGGTCGGGTCGGGCGCCGACAGATCGTGGATCCAGCCATAGAACGGCGCGTGGCGCATCTCGATGGCGACGTAGAGCACTTTGTAGAGCGCGAAGAACACCGGGATCTGGATCACCATCGGCAGACAGCCAGACACCGGATTGGCGCCGTGGCGCTTGTAGAGCGCCATCATCTCCTGATTGAGCCGCGTCTTGTCGCTGCCGAGCCGCTCCTTCAGCGCCTTCATCTCCGGCTGCAACAGCTTCATCTTGCTCATCGAGCGGTAGGAGCGGTTGGCGAGCGGGAAGAACAGGAGCTTGACCCCGAGTGTGAACACCAGGATCGCGAGGCCGAAATTGCCGATATGCAGATAGAGGAAGTCGAGGATCAGGAAGATCGGCTTGGTAAGGAAATAGAACCAACCGAAATCGATGGCGCGGTCGAAGCGCGGAATGTGCAGGTTGGCCTCGTAATTGTCGAGAAGATGCACCTCCTTTGCCCCGGCGAACATGCGGTTGGCGATGGCGAGGGTCTTGCCGGGGGCGACGGTGTGGGCGCTGCCCGTATAGTCCACTTGATAGAGCCGGCCATGCGGGTTCGGCACCTTGCTGAACCGCACCGTCACCGACTCCTGTTGATAAGGGATCAGCGAGACCAGCCAATAGGGGTCGGTAAGGCCGAACCAGCCGCCCGTGGTCCTGTATTTCTCGGGCTTGCCGGGGGAGAGGTCCGAATAGTCGATGTCGTGCAGCGTGCCGTCCATCACCCCGATCGGCCCGACATGCTGATAGCGGGTTTCCTGTACCGGCGTCTTGCCGCCGCGCGAGACGAGGCCATAGGGATAGAGCGTGACCGCCTGGCCGGTATGATTCTCGACCGTCTGGGTGATCGTGAACATGTAATTGTCGTCGACCGCGATCCGGCGCAGGAAGGTTAGACCGGCGCCATTCCGCCAGCGCAAGGTGACCGGGTGGTCGAAGGTGAGGGCGTTGTTGCCGACCTCCTGCCAGCGCGTCGCGGCGGTCGGCACCTTGAGATGCGCGCCGGGCGCGGGCACCCAGCCGAACTCGGTGAAATAGGGCCGTGCCGTGCCTTCGGGTTCCAGAAGCTGTACCAGGGGCGAGCTCTTGCGCCAGGTCTCGTGATATTGGGTCAGGGTCAGATCGTCGAGCCGCGCGCCGACGAGGTCGATCGAGCCTTGAAGCTTCTCGGTCGCAATCTTGACCCGCGGCGATTTCCCCAGCGCCTCGTGGAGCATCACCGCCGGCGGGATCACGGGCTTGGCCGGCGCCGCGGCTTGGCTCTTCGTCGCGCCGGAAGGTGTCATGGTCTGGCTGTGCGTCGCCGCGGGTTTCGGCGGCGTCACCTTGGGTGCGATGAAATACTCGAAGCCGATCAGGATCGCGACGGAGAGGACGACGGCAAGAATAAGATTGCGCTGTTGATCCATGAACCAAGCCTAGTGGGAATGAGCCGCCCGATCGATGCCGCGGTCGCCGTGGGCGATCTTTTCGGGCACCGGATCATAGCCGCTGCCGCCCCAGGGATTGCAGCGCAAGACCCGCCAGACGGCGTAGAGGGTGCCGCGCCACGGCCCGTGCCGGGCGACCGCCTCGGCGGCATAATTGGAGCAGCTCGGCTCGAACCGGCAGTTGTTGCCGAGGAGCGGCGAGATCATGAGCTGATAGAAGCGGATCAGTCCGCGCAACAATAGGCCGATGATCTGGCTGAGCATCCGAGGGTCCTTCATCGCCCGTCACGCCACAATCCGAGGCGCCGCAAACCCGTTTCGAGATCGCCGATGAGATCGGCGTAAGCACGCCTCAACGTCCCGGCGCGGGCGATCAATACGTAATCATGCCCCGCCGCCGCGTGAAGGGGCATCACGTTCGCCACCGCGGCCCGAAGCCGGCGGCGCGCGCGATTGCGCACCACCGCACCGCCCACCTTTCGGCTGGCGGTAAAGCCGATTCGTGGTTCCGGTGCCGCCGCTGATTCGGTCGCCGGCACCGCCTGTAGGATGAGGCCCGGCGCCACCCATTTCCGCCGTGCCGCGGCAACGCGCAGAAACTCTGCCCGCCGCTTGAGGCGCGTCAGTGCGACCATGGGGTGGCGGACGGGAGCCTTACGCCGACAGGCGCTTGCGCCCCTTGGCGCGGCGCCGCGCCAGCACGGCGCGGCCGCTGACGCTGGCCATGCGGTGGCGAAAGCCATGACGCCGCTTGCGGACAATCCGGCTCGGCTGATAGGTGCGCTTCACGGTCGTCGAACTCCGAATAAAGGGGACGATAAGAGCGGCGGGATCGCGCCTTTTACGGGAAGCCGCGCCCCAAGTCAATGAAGAGGGGTTACCAGCGCGCGCCTGGTCCCCGATACCAGGGCGGCGGTCCCCAATCGGCATGCCAATAGTAATGCACCGATGACAGCGACCAGATGAGCGCGATGATCCAGCCGAGGCCCGACCAGCCGAAGAAGAAATTAACGAGCAGGATCGCGACCCGGTGGTGATGACCGCGCACGAAGGCGATGATCGTCGGCAGGAAATAGAGAAGGAGCGCGACCACGCCGAAGCTCGGTCCGTGGAACCAGAATGGATGGTAATAATAGTCGTAATACATCGCCCGCACCCCTCGATGGCCTCCTTAAAGTGGGCCAAAATGCCCCGGGATGCAATGATCCCGCCTACCGCAGGAGATGCGGCCACAGTCCGACGACGCCGATGATGATGAGATAGATCGCGACGATGTAATTGAGGATGCGCGGCACCAGCAGGATCAGGATGCCGGCGATGAGGGCGATGAGAGGTTGTATCAGGACGTAATCGGTATGCATGGGTTCGCTCCAACGGGTAGGTCCGTTGGAATGAACCCCGCGGCGGCGAGTTCGCTCCCCCCACGGGCGAACGAGGTCGCCGGCAGATCGCCGCTGGCGGGATTTTTATCGTTCCCTTTTCCGCCGCCTGGGGAGCGGCGATGACCAATAAGCGCGCCGGCGCCAGGAACGTCCCATTGCACCGGGATGTTGATCGTTCAGGTCGAACAAAATTGAGGTGTTTCAATGCGCACACTAGCAATCGCGACCGCGTCGGCGATGGCGCTCGTAAGTGTTGCCGCCTTTGCCCAGACCCCGCCGGGCCATCCGATGGGCACCCCGCCAGGCCATCCGATGGGCACCATGCCGGCCCATCCGATGGGCACCATGCCGGGTCAGCATGCCCCGGCCACTCGCGCCGCGGTGCCGCGGGCGCCTAAGCCCGACCCGCTTAACCAGGCCGATGTGTCAAAGATCATCGGCACCACCGTCTATGGCAGCGGCGGCAAGGACATCGGCGATATCTCGAACGTGCTGATGAAGCCGGAAACGAAGAAGATTGATCGCCTCGTTGTCCACTCCGGCGGCGTGCTCGGCGTCGGCGGACGCTATGTCGCCGTGGCGCTCACCCAGTTCTCGTGGAACGCGCAGAAGGGTGTGCTGACGGTCTCGAAGACGCAGAAGGACATCAACAAGATGGCCGAATGGAAGCCGTCGAAGAGCACCAGCGCCCCTGCCACGACCAAAGGGATCGGGTCGGGCACGCCGCCGTCCCACACCAAGGCGCCGGCATCCGGCCCTGGCCACTGAGCCTTCGCGAGGAGGCGCGCCCGCTCCCACCGGCGCGGCCTCCTCGCCTCGGATCATTTAAGGGATTGGCACCCGCGGCGCGTCACTCTAAAGGGGTCCCTCTAAAGGAACCGGGTCGGCCAGTTGATGGTGCGCCAGATATGGGCGGCCGGGCTCCCATCGAAGCCCAGCCCTTCCGCCGGCTGGCGGAAATGGCGGCCGATGATATCGGCGAAATCATCGAGCACCGGCTTCACATTGGGATCGAAGGAATAGATGTCGTTGACGGTGATGAGCCGCGCCGTCAGATACCATTTGTGGCGGCGCATCTCGTCATAGGCGCGCATGATATAGGGTTCCGGCCGATAGCCCTCGCCGAAGAGGCGAATATACTGCTCCGGATATTCATAGCCGTTGGCGGGATCGGGGAAGAAGCGCAGCACCTGATGCGCGCGGATCGCCCAGGCGATCTCCTCATCGACATAGGGCGCCACCATGTCGGCGGCCCAGAAACCGTGGTCGCAGCGGATGAAGCCCATGATCGCGATGTCGTGGAGGAGGCACGCCAGCACCACTTTCTCCGGGTGGCCGGCAAGGCGGGCGAGCCGCGCCGATTGCAACACATGGGTCGCCGGAAAGAAGCGATATTGGAAAAAGTCGATAAGGGTCGGCTGGTCGGGCAGCTTTGTGAGGCGCTCGTCGTGGCCCATGAGGAAATATTGCCCCGGCCGCTGCGGCTGCATCGCCATCGGCTTGGTCGGGTCTCCGTCGCCCGAAAGATAGATCACCGATTTCGACGGGATCGGGTCGAGCGCGGCAATCGCGTCGTGCTCGAGCTCGTCGGCGCGTTCGGTCATGGTCTTTGGCGGCGCGGTGGTTTCGGTCATGGCGAGGCTCCTTAACTTTGTGCCGATGCTAGTACCCGCGGCCATCGTCGGCAACGTTTCGTCGGGCTGGCCCATTGGTTGAAATGGACCATTCTATAGCCTAGATTAGTTTAGACTATACGATAGTCCAATTTCGAGGCCGCGATGAAGATCTCTGTTACCGAGGCAAAGGGCCAACTGACCGAGCTCGTCCGCCGCGCCGAAGCGGGTGACGAAGTCATCCTCACGCGTCACGGTCACGCGGCGGTGCAGCTCGTGCCGATGAAGCCCGCGCTCGATCGCGCGGCCAGGAGGAAATTGTTGGAGGAGATCAGTCGGGAAGGTGCCGCCAAAATAACGCCTGGGCCGGACGCGGCGCATAGCCAGGATTTTCTCTACGACGAACATGGTTTGCCGAAATGATTGCGGTCGACACGTCGGCATTAATGGCCATTGTCGGTGACGAACCGGAAGCGATGCGGTGCCGAAGCGCTATCGATCGAGAAACCGAAATCGTCATTTCCGCTGGTACAATGGCCGAGGCGCTGATCGTCGCCGGCGGCCGCAATGTCGGCGCAACGATGCGACGGCTGCTCGACGGCATCCAATGCAAGATCGTCCCCGTTACCGCCGCCTCGGCGATAGCCATCGGCGAGATTTATCGACAATGGGGCAAGGGCATCCACCCGGCCGGACTGAACTTCGGCGATTGCTTCGCCTATGAGGTCGCGAAGCAGCATTCCTGTCCGTTGCTGTTCGTCGGGCAGGATTTCGCCCGGACCGACATCAAAAGCGCTCTCTAATTCAATAGCCCAGAAACTGCCGCGACCTCTCCACCACTTCCTTGAGGCCGAGGCGTTCGACCGGCACGCCATCGGGAAACGCGCCCAAAAGCCGTGACGGCATCGCGCGGTCCAACAATACGAAGACGCCGATATCGTCGCCGCGTCGGATGAGGCGGCCAAAGGCCTGGCGCAATTTGAGGCGGGTGATGCGGTCGTCATAGCGCACGGCGCCGCTTTCGCCCATCTGGGCCGCGCGCCGTGCCTTGTGAAGAATGTCTGGGCGCGGCCAGGGCACGCGGTCGAAGACGATGAGGCGCAACGACCGCCCCGGCACATCGACGCCGTCGCGCACCGCGTCGGTGCCGAGGAGCGAGGCATCCTCCTCGGCGCGGAAAATATCGACCAGCGTTGCCGTATCCATGCCATCGACATGCTGCGCCAGGAGCGGCAGGCCCGCCTCTTCCAAGGGCGCGGCGATGCGGCGATGAACCTCCTTCAAACGCTGGATCGCGGTGAAGAGGCCGAGCGCGCCGCCCGCCGACGCTTCGATCAAGGCGCGATAGGCGCCGGCGACCGCGGCCATGTCGTCGCGTCGCACGTCGGTGACGATGAAGATGCGGGTCTGACGCGCATAATCGAACGGCGACGGCACCCGGGCGCGATAGGCGGGGCGGGGGAGATGCGGCGCGCCGGCGCGCGCCTCCGCCGCTTCCCAATCCTTGACGGCATCTCCTGAGCTGTCGGTCAGCGTCGCCGAGGTGACGACGAGGCCGTGCGCCGGCTTTGCCACATAATCGGCGAACGGCCGCATCGGGTCGAGCCAATGGCGATAGAGGCCGAGATCGTAATCCTGGCCCTCGATCCGCTCGAGGCCGAGCCAGTCGACGAAATCCGCCGAAGGCTCGGCGCCGACCTCGCCAAGCGCCGCCTGCCAGCCGGCCAGCTCGATGGCGCCGCGCCGCGTCAAGCCACGGATCATCGCCTCGATGCGCATCCGGAGCGGCGTCTCGATCTCCGCCGCTTCCTCTTCGAGCCGGCGCCCCAGGCGCTGCACGATCTTCCGCAGCGGCAATGCGAGCCGCGCGAGGCCACGGCGCAGCTCCGCCGCCGCGTCGCCAAGGCCCGCGATCGGCGGCCGCAATTCGGCTTCGAGCGAATAATTGGGATCGCGCGCCGTCGCCCGCGCCAGCACCTGGTGCCGCACCAGGGCGAGGAAATTTTCCGCCGCGCCGTGCGGGCGGTTGTCCTTGATGCGTTGCATCCAGCCTTCGCCGGGCAGCACGCGGGCGGCGGCCATCACCTCTTCGAGCGCGGCGGTGGCGTCGTGATCCTCGGCGATCATATCATCGAGCCGGCGTTTCAGGCCCCGCGCCCGCGACCGCCTGCCCTCCTCGGCGCCCAGCAGCCAGCGCCGCAGCTCGGCGGCTTCCTGGCCCGTCAGCGCCAATGAGAACGCGGCATCGGCGGCATCGAAGAGATGATGCCCCTCATCGAAGACGAGCCGCGTCGGCAGATAGGAATCCTCGAGGCCGTTCAGCGCCGACTGCACCATGACGAGGGCATGGTTCGCGACCACGATGCGGGCCCGGCGGGCACGGCGCACGCTCTTTTCGATGAAGCAGCGATGATAATGGGGGCAGGCGGAATGGATGCACTCGCCGCGCCGGTCGGCGAGGGCGAGCGAGCGGCTGCGGCCGATGAGGTCGGGCAGCCAGCCAGGGAAATCGCCGCCGATCATGTCGCCCTCGCGCGACGCGCCGATCCAGCGCGCGAGGAGGCCGAGCGCGACGCCGTCATACGGTCTGAGGGCTAGCCCGGCGATCGCCTCCTCGTAATTCAGAAGACAGAGATAATTCTCCCGCCCCTTGCGAATGACGACGCGGCGCGCCTTCGCCGCAGGATCGGGATAGAGCCGATCGAGCTCCGCCGAGATCTGGTGTTGGAGATTGCGGGTGAAGGTCGAGATCCAGACCGCGCCTTCGTTCTTTTCGGCCCAGAGGCTCGCCGGCGCGATATAGCCCAAGGTCTTGCCGACCCCGGTGCCGGCCTCGGCGAGGACGAGATGCGGCGCGTCGGGCGTATCCCGCGGGCGAAAGGCGGTGGTGACGGCGGCGGCATAATCCGATTGCTGCGGCCGCGGCTCGGCATCCTCGCCGAGGAGTTCGGCGAGGCGCCGGCGCGCCTCCGCCGGCTCGACCGCGATCGTGCCGGGCGGCGGTTCGGGCGCGAACTCGGCCCATTCGCCAAGGCGTCGCCACACCGCCATGCCGGCCGGCGGCTCGCTCCGCGCCGGCGCCGGGCCGAGCGCGTGGAGCACCGCCTCGCCCCAGCCCCAGCCGCGTTCAGCCATGGCGGCGGCGATGGCGCGCGCCTCGGCATCGCGGGCGAGCGCCAGCTCTTCAAGGAGCGCCTCGGCGACCGCGACCAGGCTGCGCGCGTCATTGTCGAGGCCCGCCTTCGGCATCGCCAGGTCGAGCGCGCGCAGAAGCCCCCGCGGCGTCGGCAGCGCGAAAATCGCCGGGCGGACGAAGGCATAGAGTTCGAGGAGGTCATAGGCCGGAAAGACCGGGATGTTGAGCCGCCGCGCCACCGACTTCGCATGGCACAGGAAAGGCGGCGTCGCCCGCGCCCGGGCCGCCGCTTCGGCAAGCGACAATTCCTCGATCTCGCCCTCGGGCGAGAGCCACGCCGCCTTCGCCGCGCCCGCGACCAGCACCGGCGCCGCGGGCAGCGCGATCACCCTTCGCGAGGCGACTAGCGGCTGCATGGGAACAAAGCTAAAACACTATCACCGGCGCGTCACCTCATTCCCGCGCGCACCAGGGGGCCTGCGATCACGGCGGGAATTGCTTCACCGCCTCGGCCTCGGCGAGGAGGTGGCCGGTCCCGTCGAGCGCATCGACCGTCCATCGGTACCGGTGGTGGCCATGGGGCGGGCACGGGCCGCGATAGCTGAAGGCGCCGCGCGGAATGGTGTTGCGGCCGGTATAGACGATTTCGCCGCCGCCATGTTGGAAGGTCGGCTTGTTGAGGTCGGTCATGGTAAAGCGCAGCCGGTCGGTGCCCGCCGGCACGTTATGCAGGATGAAGGGTGGCGACAGGGGATCGAAGCATTTCCCGGTGCCGTCCCACTGGAACGAAACCGCGAAGCCACCCGCGGCCACCGCGACCGGCACCGTCGTCAGCACTGCCAGCACCGCCAGCACCGCCAGCGTCGCGAGGAAAGAGATGGTTTTGAGGCTGGTCCGCATGCGGTACTCCCGTCAGGCAAATGTTACGGTATGGTTCTATCGAAGCCAGCGGCTAAAACATTTCTCGGGGAGTCATCATGCTCGGCCCCATTTTCCACGCGGCGCATTGGCTCGACGAATGGCTCGTGACCAAGCTGGGCCAGCCTTATCGCATCGTGCTCGGCTTCGGCCTCGTCGTCGAGATCGTT
>JBOHLV010000144.1:0-19748 GCA_050729815.1 Allostellaceae bacterium | reverse complement strand
CGCGAAAGAGGGGTCGCGATTGGATGCGAATTGACACGCTTCGGCATCGCCGCCGACATCACCCGAATCGACTTTGCCCGGGTTCGCGCGCATCTCGATGCCGCGATCGCCGCCATCGCGCCGCACGATTCGCAGGAACATTTCGAGCGATTGGGCTGCCGGGTGATCCGTGCACGGGCGCGGTTCCTCGATGCGCGCACGGTCGCGGCCGGGGGCGAACGGATTCGGGCGCGCCGCTTCGTGATCGCGACCGGTAGCCGCGTGGCCGAGCCCCCGATCCCGGGTCTCGATACGGTGCCGTTTCTCACCAACGACACCATTTTCGCTCTCGCGGACCTGCCGCGGCACCTTCTCGTCCTCGGCGGCGGACCGGTTGGGTGCGAGCTGGCGCAGGCGTTCCGCCGGTTGGGCGCGGCGGTCACCCTCATCGACGCCGCGGAAATCCTGCCCCATGACGATCGCGACGCCGTCGCCGTGGTGCGCCGCGCGCTCAGCCAGGAGGGCATCGCGCTTCTCGAGCGTGCGACCATCGAGAGGGTGGCGCGCGCCGCCGGCAGCATCGCCGTTTCGTTGGATGATGGACGCCAGATTGAAGGCTCGCACCTCCTCTTGGCCACCGGCCGGCGCGCCAACGTCGATGACCTTGGGCTCGAGACGGCAAGCATCGCCCATGGTCCGGATGGCATCGAGGTGGACGCCCGTCTGCGCACCACCAACGCCCGGGTCTACGCGGCCGGCGATGTTGTCGCAGGTAGCCCGGGATTCACCCATGTCGCCGGCTATCACGCCGGCGTCGTGCTGCGGAACACGCTGTTGCGGCTGCCGGCGAAGATAGATCTGCGCGCTTTGCCGTGGGTCACGTTCACCGATCCCGAGCTCGCCCAGGTCGGTATGACGGCGGCGGCGGCGCGGGCGCGCCGTGGCGCTGGCATCCGGATCGTCGAGACCGGATTCGACGCAAATGACCGCGCCGAGGCCGAAGGCGAGCCCGATGGTTTCGCCAAGATCATCGCCACCCGGCATGGCCATATTCTCGGCGCCACCATCGTCGGTCCCCATGCCGGCGAGTTGGTCCATGCCATTTGCCTGGCCATGGCCGCGCGATTGCCTGCTCGGGCACTGGTGCGGCCGATCCTGCCCTATCCCACGCGGGGCGAGATCACCCGCCAGACGGCGTGCGCGTTCGTGACGCCGATCCTGTTTGGGCCCTGGACCCGCCGCTTGGTCCGGGCGCTGGCCGTCCTTGGCTAAAGCCGGGGCTCAGCCCAGCACGCGCCCTGCGGCCGCATAGAGCTTTTTCAGCAGTGCCGAGTCGCGGGCCGCGGGAGCCGCGGTCGAGAATTGTGGCCCTTCGCGACCTCAAGCCCGTCGACCTCACCGCGGAGCGCGGCATCCGACGGTTCGCCCCATGGCGAGGACACCCGTTGCCATTCTCCGCTCGACAGGCTCGGAAGCTCGTAAAGCCCCGAACCGCCAAGAATGCCCAAGATCGATCGCGTCACGTCGCAGCTCCTTTGCCATCGGTGTGCCGACCGCTCTCAACCATCGCATCCAGTCCTCCCTCGTATCGACATCGAAGTGCGTGCGGACATAGCCGATGCGCGCGGCGCCGAGGTTGCGCACCGTGTCGGCGAGGGCGTGGCCGGTGGACCAGCGCACATTGCCAAACGCCTTGGGCGTCGCGGGCTGCCGCTTCAGCCCGACGAGCCAATAGCCGCCGTCCTCAGCCGGACCCAATACCGCATCGTGCGCGCCGAGCGCGCCAAAGGCAGCGGCAATGTCGATGGCTCGAATGTTTGGAATGTCGGAACCGACGACGATCACCGGGCCGCGCGGCATCGTATCGAAGAGCCGCCGGAGCCGTACCTCGAGGTCGCCGCCTCCCTGCGGGATGCGGGTCATATCGGCCGGCCAGCAGCGGTCCATCCGTGCGCGATCGGGCGTGACCGCGAGTACGGTTCGCCAGCGTCGATCGCGACCGATCTCACGCAGCAACCGCGCCGTGACCACCCGATAGAAACGCAACGCCTCGACAGTCCCGATCCGTTGCGCAAGACGGGTCTTGACGGTACCGGCGACCGGCCGGCGTACCATGATCACGAGCGTGCGCCGCCAACCGCCCTCAGCCATAGTGCTTCGCAATCCGCGCGGCCTGGACACCGGAAAAGTACATGCCGAGGCAGAGGCTATTGCGGGCCATGCGCCACAGGTATCCGGCGCCGCGATAGCGCGCGGCGCTCGTCACGGCGGTTGCGTCAAGGACCCGGAGCCGCCTTCGGCCGAGGCGCCGCACCAGATCGACATCCTCCATCAGCGGCAGTGGATGGAAGCCCCCGACGTCGCGATAGAGTCGCCGTGAAATCAGCAGCCCCTGGTCGCCATAAGGCAACGCAAACAGCCGCACCCTGAGCGCCACGAGGGCTTCGAGCAGCCGTGCCGTCCCGGTGGGATCGTCGAAGCAGAGGCGGAACACCGCGGCGGCAGGCCAGCAATCATCATGTTGGGCGATGAAGCGCCGGGCGGCATCCGCCCAGCCGGTAGCCAGCACGGTATCGGCGTGGAGGAACAGCAGCCACGGCGCGCAAGCCGCCGCCGCCCCGGCCGCGAGTTGCGGTCCGCGTCCGCGAGGCGCCGACACGATCGCACAGCCATGCGCCGTCGCGACCGCCGGCGTGGCGTCCGTCGAACCGCCATCGCTCACAATGACTCTCGCGATGAGGCCGGCGTCCCGGCTCGAGGCCAGCGCGGCCAGGGTTGCGGGAAGCAGCGCCGCGGCGTCCAGCGTCGGGACGACGACGTCCATTACCGGCGCCGCGGCGGCGGCGACACGATCGTGCCGCCCGGGATCATGCCGATCAGCCACGGGCGCGGCTCCTGGCCGATCTCGGGCGGACGGGCGGCATTTGCGCCGGCGGCGTTGGCGGCGTCGCCGTCACCGAGCCGGACAGCGGATTCCAGAACCGCTCGCCATCCGGTTCCGTCACCTTGACCGGTTGCAGGATGAAGGCGTCACGCTTGGCATTGTGCAGGCACATGGAGATCGGCCCATCGCCGGTCGCGGCCATGAAGATGCAGGCCTCGATACGCGCCGGCTCCAAATGGCAGGCGTCCATGAAATTGTGGATGAAGAACGACAGTTTGGTCGCCCGGCCCCGTGCCGCCACAAGGTCGGCCCGCATCCGCCACAGCTTGCCGACGAACCAGGGCGCGCCGCGCGCGACGAGGTCCGGATTGCGCAGCAGGCAACCGATGAGGGTGCGTATCGCTCGGCGCGGATGGCGCCGGTCGAATTGAAGATCCGCCGCACGTCGCAGCACCGCGCCGTAAATTCCGGGATGGTCGAGAAAATCATAGGCATGGCCGTTGGCGATGAGCGCCATGGCGTAGCGGTTGCAGCTTGCATGCCCGGCCTGAACGGTATCGAAGCTCAAGGCCGTGCCCGCCCCCTCGGCGATCTGGCCGGCCACCGACGCCATGGTGATCATGGCGCCGCGTTTGCCGCCGATGCCGCGCCCGGTCTCGGCCTTGGGCTGGAACGATGCGAGGCGCACGACATCGCTGTTGCGGACGAAGAACGTGACGACCTCCGGAATCTGGGCGAAGTTGCCGTCGAACACGGTGGTGTTGAAATAGACCCCGAGCGGCAGGCCGCGCGCCCGCTCAATATAGTCGGCCCGGACCGCGTTGAGCGCGGACTCGCTCGAATAGCCGCGCCGGCCTTGCGTCAGGTCGACATGGAATGCGACATCCTCGAGCCCGGCTTCGCAAAGCGCGATGAGGAGGCCGCGTGTCGCCTTGATGCCGTTCGTGAACAGCGCGGGCCGCATCCCCGTCTCATAGATCCGCCGAACGATGGCGATGAGTTCGTCGCGCTTGCGCAGGGTCGGATCGCCGCCGGTCACCTGCACGCTGGTGTGGCGCCCGTAATGGGCGAAGATCATGTCGATGCGCCGGAACACTTCGCCGAGCGGCAGGTCCTTCACCGCTTCGGAATGCTCCGACAGATAGCATGCGGTGCAGTCGAGATTGCAGCGCTGGGTGATTTCCAGCGCCACGCATCCAATCGGCCAGCGCCGGCCCATCGACTGGGCCGGGCCCCACTGGCCCGTCGCCACCATACGGGCGCGGGCATGGTCTCGGGAATTTCGCCCGGGATCGACCGTCGAAGCGGGCTGCGCCGCGGCAATCTGGGTCGGCGTCAGATAAATCTCGCCACCACCATCGGAAACCTCGCCGCCGACCGCAATCACCGCACGGCCCGCGTCTCGCGCGACATCCGGAAGATGCGGCTTCCATAACGGCATGCTCGGCTCCATCTCAACAGGCTGGCTCAACAGGCTGGGTGCGGTCGGCAACAGCGCGGTTGGTCAACAAACTGGTGCGGCAGCGGGTCACCGTCAATCGCCCGAATCAGGCGCCCGCCGCGTGGCCACTCGTGGGGCGAATACGTGGGCAACAGCGGCCGGTCAATTGTGTTCCACGAATGTAGGCTCGCCGCAGTCGAGGAATGGGAGAAGACCGGAATGAAACACGTCTTATATCGCCTTGATCGCGAGGCCCGCGAGACCGCGGCTTCCGCGCACGCCATGTCGGCCTCGAGCCACGGCCGCATGCCGTGATAGGTTGATCCCTCCGCTGGGCCGACTGTCGAGGCGAAGCCCATGTCCTCAAGTCTTGATTTGCTGGCTCGGTATCAGCGCATCGCGCCGCTTTACGACCTGCTTGACGCGCCGTTCGAATGGGGCCGCCAACGCGTGGTTCGCGGCGAAATGTTCCACGGTCTCTCGGGTCTCATTCTCGATGCCGGTGTTGGCACCGGGCGGAATTTCCCGTTCTATCCGAACGCCTCCGAAGTCGCCGGCATCGATCTCAGCCCCGCTATGCTGAAGCGCGCTGGGCCACGTCGCGTGCGATCGAGCGCACCGGTCGAACTGCGCGTCATGGATGTCACCCGGCTCGATTTCCCGGACCGATCCTTTGACGCGGTTGTTGCAAGCTTTCTGTTCTGCGTCCTGTCCGAGGAACAGCAACTCCCGGCGTTGAGCGAACTCGGCCGGGTCCTGCGGCCGGCGGGCATCATCCGGCTGCTCGATTATGTCCGGCCGCGCCAGCCGTTCCGGCGATTCGTCACGCGACTTTGGGACCCGTGGATTCGTCGGGCGTTCGGCGCCAGCTTCGACCGCGCGCCGGAACGGTATCTGAGCGAGGCCGGATTGCGGCTGGTCGATGCGCGCTTTGTCGCCGCCGATCTGATCAGATTGCTCGAAGCCGGCCACGCCAACGACGAAACCGAGAAAACGTTATCCGCCTCATTGGAGAAGTCATGCCCGACATTTACGATCTGATCGTCATCGGTTCCGGCACCGCCGCCCAGACCGCGATCGCACGCGTTCGCGACGCCGGATGGCGGGTGGCCGTGCTCGACCATCGGCCGTTCGGCGGCACCTGCGCACTACGCGGCTGCGATCCCAAGAAGATGCTGGTGAGTGGCGAGGACGCGGTCGACGCCGCGCGGCGCATGCGCGGCCATGGCGTCGATGGCGAGGCCCGCATCGACTGGCCAGCGCTGATGGCCTTCAAGCGCGGCTTCACCGATCCGATCCCAGAACGGCAGGCGCAAAACTATGGCGAGCGCGGCATCGATGCCTTCCGGGGCCTCGCCCGATTCATTGATCCCGCGACGGTTGCGGTCGACGGCCGCGCTTTGCGGGCGCGCCACTTCCTGATCGCGACCGGCGCCCGTCCGGTGCCGCTCGGCATTCCTGGCGAAGAGTTCGTCGTCACCAGCGATGATTTCCTCGAGCTGGACCGCCTGCCGCGCCGCCTTGTGCTGATCGGCGGCGGCTACGTGGCCGCCGAATTCTCGCATCTCGCCGCTCGCGCCGGTGCGGAAGTGACCATCATCCAGCGCGGGCCGCGTCTCCTGACGCGCTTCGATGCCGACCTCGTGGGCTGGCTGATGCCGCGGTTCCGGGACCTCGGGATCATCGTGCATGCCGGCGCCGCCGTGACGAGCGTCGGCCAAGGACGCGATGGGCTCGTCGTCCATGCGCGGGGCGAAGCCGGCCGCGACTTTGCCGTGCCGGCCGATCTCGTCGTGCATGCCGCGGGCCGCATCCCCGATGTCGAGAGCCTCGATCTCGCCGCCGGCAACATCACCGCAGAGCAGGGCCGGCTCAAGCTCGATAATTGTCTGCGCAGCATTTCCAACGAGCGGGTCTATGCGGCGGGCGATGCGGCCAGCATCGGGCCGCCGCTGACCCCTGTGTCGAGCCATGACGGCAAGGTCGTGGCGGCCAACCTCCTCGAGGGGCCGCATCGAAGGTCGGATTACCGCGGCGTTCCCAGCGTCGTCTTTACCGTTCCGCCGCTGGCAAGCGCCGGCCTCGCCGAGGAGGAAGCGCGCCGGCGGAACCTCCGATTCCGCATCAATGACGGTGCCACGCCGGATTGGTTCACCGCGCGGCGTCTCAACGAGCCGGTCTATGGCCATAAGGTTCTGATCGAGGAGGGGACGGGCGCCATTCTCGGCGCGCATCTCGTCGGCCCCCAGGCCGACGAGGTCATCAACCTCTTTGCGCTCGCGATCCGCCACGGGCTGACAGCCGAGGCCGTCAAGTCGACGATGTTCGCCTATCCCACCGGGGCATCGGACATCGGCTATATGCTCTGAGGTGGTACCGATGCCCAATGTATAGCCGGCGTGCGGGTCGCCAGAACATCGCAGATGAGACTGGAGTGCGTTGATGTGGGGTTCGTGCCATATGAGTCCGGTGGCGGTGCGTCGCCCGCGACGGAAGTCGATCCGAACGCGCGTTACTCGGTTGCGGCTCGCCGCCGGCGATCTGTTGACGGTGTTGGAAACTCAGAGCGACGCGCTACGCAACTGGCAGATGGCCACTACGGCTGGAAACCAGCGAGTTCCGGGACTGGCTCGGATACATCGGCACGACGCACGCGCGAATGCGATGGCGTGGAGCGGCCGTCGAGGATGTCGGCCGTAGATGGCGCCGCCATCTGTCAGCCGCAGGACGCCGTCATCCAGGGCGTCACCAGTTTCAAACTGCAGCTCCACGGGACGGAGCGCGACGGCCAGTCCGAACTGCCCACCAGCGGACATGTCGGCGACGAGATGCGCGGCGAACCAGTTCCACCATGGCCTGAAACGACGTGCCGGCTTCGGTTGTGCGACCGCCCGCTGTTGAGTTGGGAGAACCGCCAGGTTGGGATAGGCGGCCGTCCCGCCGCTTCGTCGCCATGCCAACGCAGATAGCCCTTGGCCGGCTCGGGCTCGGCGATGCGTCGCATCGCCGAACTGTTTCTGCGCTATCCCTTCGGCAACCGCCAAATGAAGCACCAGTTGCGACGGGAGGGTGTTTCGGCCGGCCACCACCGGGTTCGGCGCCTGATGCGCATCATGGGCCTGGAGGCGATTCTACCAGGCGCCGAGAACCAGCCAGCCGCATCCGGCGCACCGCATCTTTCCGTATCTGCTCCGCGATGTGGCGGTATGCCGCCCCGATCGTCCTGCCAATACGGCATTTCGGGTCGCTTCGCCGGATTGGCGCTTAGCCATCGCTCATTGCCCTCGGGGCAAGAGCGCATCCGAGTCTCTCAGCCGTCCGCGCCCATAACTCCAGCGGACGATGGCCGGAGCCTACGCCTTATGGCCGCGCCCGGCAAACAACCTAATGTACGATTTCGGACATTTTGGTCGGAACGCAGCCGGTTCAGCAAGGTTAGAGCTTGGAGAAACCTTGCCATCAGGTAAGGCAACGAAGTCAATGTGATTCGTCGGAGGACAGCAAATGCTTGCGGGATCATTCCCAGAGCCGGTCGTCCTCGTCGTCGAAGATGAACCGGTCGTGCGCGCGACCATCGTTGCCGAAATCGCGGACACCGGTTGGCCGGTTTTGGAAGCGGGCTCCGGCGAGCGTGCGCTATCCATCCTCGGTTCGGAACCGCGGATCGGTGTCCTCATAACCGACATTCGGCTGGCGGGTAGGCTGACCGGCTGGGACGTGGCGGAGGCCTTCCGTAAGGCGCATCCAGAAATGCCCGTGGTTTATGCGTCGGGAAAATCGGCCGATGAATCGCGGCGGGTGCGTGGCAGCGTCTTCTTCAAGAAGCCATTCCGCCCCTCCATTCTCGTTGACGTATGTCGTCAACTCATCGCCTCACGGAGGGCGTAGGATATAAATACGCGCGCAATAATAGGGGCTCCGTCGAACGGCAAATAGTGGCTCCGTCGTGATCGAGGGCTCTTCACCTTTGTCGCCTTGGTCCCGATCGCCGGCCGTGCCCAGTACCCCCGAAAAATGAAGGTTCACGCCTGACGGACATCGGAACACGATCTCGCTCCCATTGTTGCCCATTGCACATGTTCGCACTGCAAGAGGAGTGATCATGGCACGCGGCGACAAGTCGAGTTACACGAAGAAGCAACGGCAGCAGGCCGAGCATATTGAGGAGGGGTATGAAAAACGCGGCATCGGTAAGGAAGAATCCGAGCGTCGCGCTTGGGCGACCGTCAACGCCATGACCGGGGGCGGACGTCGATCTGGGTCCGGCGTCGCCAAGCGCACCAACAAAGCGCCCGCCCGCAAGGGCGGCAGCATCGGCGGTCCGCGGGGCGGAAAGGCTGCAGCGCGGCGCCCGGCGGCGGCGCGCTCGGCCTCGGCGAAGAAGGCCGCTGCGACGCGTAAACGGCGCGCCCGCAAATAAGGCGGCAATTGCCGCGCGGCCGCCACGCGCCTCCCGCAGGGCTTCGATGCAGAACCCGACGGGGCTCGCGGTCATCATGGGGACGGATCGTCCGTTCTACGATACCTACATGCAGGTTGGTGGCGACGGTCTGTCGATCAAAGCGGCGACCCTGCGCGCGCACTTGAAAGAAAGCGCCACCCTGCAACAATCGTTGCTGCGCAATGGGCACAGCTTGGTCGTTCCGATGACCCAGACCGCGGTGGCAAACGACGCAACAACATCGAAGAGCGTCTTGCCCGCTGGCTGCTGATGGCACAGGACCGTTTGGATGGCGATCGGCTAGCGCTGACCCACGAATTTATAGCTCTGATGCTCGGCGTGCATTGTCCGGGCGTCACCGTCGCCCTGAGTCTGCTGCAAAGGCGCGGCCTTATTCAAACGACCCGAGGGGGCATCGTCGTGGTTGATCGGGGCGAACTAATCTGCGCCGCCAACGGGGCCTACGTCGCGCCATAGACGGGCATTGCGTCTGGGCTTGCTTCGGTACGAATTCGGACCGACCCGGCTGTTGAAATCCAAATTTGTCGAAAGTATGGTTGAGATAAGACCAAAACAGTCACAACCTTTCTGGGGGTTAAAGAGGTAGCGAGGCCCTTCATATGCCGGCGCGTATCGTCGTGGTTCATGTCCAGACCGACTTTCTGGGGGCAGCGCTAATCGCGCTTCGGGGCGCTGGCTATGATGCCATCGGGTTTTCAAGCACGTATTTGGCCCTCGATGTCTTCGACACGGATCAGGACATTGAATTGCTCGTCACCGGATTATCCTTTGGCAGCGGCAAGCAGACGGGCAGGTCCCTCGCTCTCATGGAAAAGACCAGACGGCTTCACTTGAAGATCCTCTTCGCCGATGCGCCGGAACATCAGGACCAGAGTGACGGAATCGGCGAATTCCTACCTCTTCCCATAACCGGGTCTGAACTCGTGAAGGCCGTGCAAAATCTGCTTTCTGGGGACGGCACTGGAAATGCTGCGCATGTACCTTCGGGCCTCCTGTCACTGGCATGGCCTCCTCGGAACTGAAGGGTGCGGGTCTTTATCGAAGCATGGGCGAGGTGATGTGGCATCGTGGCGGAGCTGCGCCCGGTCGGTGCGCGCGCCGCTTGCGGTCTCGCGATAGATTTCAGCGGTCCGGAACTGCTTGGACCGCACATAGCGGTCAGGTCGGCGGCACGGTCATAGCGGCAAAAACCAACACAATCTTGCCACAATGTGCCATAAACATGGCGCAAATTAAGCCAAAGGAGAGGCATGGCCATGGAAACGCCCGTACAGATGCGAAGGAACGCACAGCGGTGTGAAGCATTCGCTAGCGACGAAAACCTAACGGACGACGAGCGGCGATCCTTTCTGGAAGCCGCCCAAAGCTGGCGCGCGCTCGCTGACACACACGACCAGCAGCGCATGGAAGAACAGCCCGTAGTGCAGGCCGCGTAAGGTCCCGGGTCTGAGGAATTGCTTGGAGCTGAGAGGCCACAGCTATTCCTCACCGTTGCGGCCCTGTTCAGCGCGCATCGCCGTATGGGCTCTTCAGGCGCCAACCCGGGCGTTGAGGATCATACTTTATTCCGAAAACTTATCGCGGCCGATCGAAGCGTGGGCTTCGGCGGATGGCGGGTTCCGGCCGGTGCTCTTCGGGCTGGGTCTCGCGCAGGAAGAACAACACGACCGCGACGGCGACGACGCCGACCGCAGCCAGGCCGAAGAACGCAGCGTCATAGCCGAAGAACTGTGCCGCATAGCCCGAGGCGACGGTACTCAAGGACGCACCGATGCCGGTCGCGGTGCCGGCAGTACCCTGCGCCAAGTTGTAGCGCCCGGTGCCGCGTGTCACGTCGGCGATGACGAGCGGCATCAAAATTCCGATCACCGCGGCGTCGATGCCATCGAGGACCTGGACCCCGACAAGGAACCAGGGGCTGGGTACCAGCGCGAATGCCGCGGCGCGGATCGGCTCAACCGCAAAGCTCACGATTAGTAAGGGCTTGCGGCCCCACGCCTCGGCCCGACGCGCCACCCACGCTGCGATGACGACGGTGACGAGTTGCGGAACCACCACGAGCGCGCCGGTCAGGAGTTCTGAGTTCGCCTGGTGCTGGGTACCGAGACGGCCCGTCGCGAGCGGCATCAGCGATGCGTCGACAAACTGGAACAGCGCCAGACTGCCGATGAATATCAGGAGGTCGCGGTTCCGGCACAGTTCGTGGGGCCGCAGCGCCTCACGCGGCTTTTCGCGCCGGCGGGCGGAGCGGGCCCGGGCATAGTCGATCTCGCTGCCGCGGATCCGGGTCAGCGCCCACGCCGCCGGCAGGCACAGCGCCGCCGCGACGACGAAATTCATTTGCTTCGAGATCACTTGGCCGAGGCCGGCCATTGCCGCCGCCGTGGCGGCATTGCCTAGCGAATCGAAGCGCTGATTGCGGCCGAGCCGCTTGCCGAGCGCGCGATGGCCAACCAGGCCGAGGCCGATGGCCGCCATCGCCGGCTCGATGATCCCGGCGGTGCTGCCATGCAGCACCTCGGCGAGGAAGATCATCGCGGGATCGGAGAACAGCGCGAAGATCAGCGCCCCGGCCGCGATCGCCGCCAGCGCGCCACCGACGAGCATCCGCTTCATCGGCACCCAGTCGACGAGGGCCCCGCCCGGCACCTGCGAGAGGATGCCGACGAGGCCGCCAACCGTCAGCACCAGTCCGATGCCACCTTGCGACCAATGTTCCGAGGCGAGGTAGAGCGCGACAAAGGGACCGAAGCCCGTCTGCACATCGGCAATGAGGAAATTGAGCCAGTCGAGCCCGCGCTGGCTGGCGCTAGAGGGCGCCGGTTCGTCGTGCTGTACGGCGGGTTCGCGCGGGGCCTCGCGGTGTTGAGGCGTCGCCGCCATGCGAGGTTCGTCAGGCGCAATTGGTTTGCGACATTGCCATAAGGGGAGGCCCTTCTCGCATCCTCGCCAATCCCGGCGTGCCGGCGGGGATACCCGGTCGGCACGGTAACAGAACAGGCCCGGAAGGGCGGCGGTTCCGCCCGCGCCAATCTCCCCGGCATACCTGCTAAAGTCGGTGCAAAATTCTTCCTACAGGGCCATCTGCACCCGGCGCTTCGGCTACTATGCCGGCCGATACGGCGCGCGAAGTGGCTATGGTTGTGCACGGGAATGACGCCAAGTCAGGCGTCGACGGTTTGGCAACGCAGCCGGCTATCTCTTGCCATATCAGCAGCCACCATTGCTGCGTGCTTGCATCCGTCGGTCATCCCATGGCTTTTGCGCTCAATGCCAACGATAATAGGGTCACTTGTGGCGGCATGTTATTTGAGACATCAGAAACGCTCGATCGCTCGGGTTCGTAAGGGGGCATCCTCGGCGAGCATGGCCCAGACGATGCGGGCGAGGTCATCCAATCCACTGGCAGTCATCGGTCGATCCCATCGCATTCACCGATCGTCATTCGCGTTTAGTAGGAAGGCCGACTTCTACAAGCGACCGGATTTCGCCCATCGCAGCGGCGCGGATCGAGATGCCGGGATGGCCTGTTGTGAGAAGGGGGCATTTTGAGCGGGTCCCCCGGATCACGGCAAGGCAGAAAGAATTCAGGAAGAATGACGCCGGGACGTGAGCGAATCAGCGGCGAGTGGAGGTCGAGGATCGGCGGATGGCCGCTGGCCGTCGCCATCAGCACCGTGCTCGCGTTCTTGTTCTTCATTCGCCACATTCTGCTGCCCTTTCTGTTGGCGGCGGCACTGGCCTTTCTGCTGACGCCGATCATCGACGGGGCGCATCGCCGGTGGCGCGGACCACGCTGGCTCTATGCGACCGCGACGTTTCTCGTCGTGCTGGCCATCCTCGGGGGCCTCGCCTTTCTCCTCGGCAATATGCTGACGCATGAGGTGCCTACGATCCTGCGGCAGCTTCCGCAGCTACTGCACAAATTCATTTCACAGCTTGCCAGGATCACCGGGGCGTCCTCACGCGGCGCGATCAACCCGAACCGATTGACCAACGACATCGTGCGGCACATCCATGCGTTCTTCAAATCCGGCGAGATGTTGACCTTTCTCAGTTATGGCATCGCAGCGCTGTTTGGCGCGGTGCTCAGCGTCGTGGTGCTTGCCTATTTTCTGGTTTCGGGAAAACAGGTGGCCGCCGGCGCCTTCTGGCTGGTGCCGCCGGAATACCGGAGCGAGGTCCGCCGCGTACTGGACAAGGTCCTGCCGGTACTATGGCGCTATTTCGTCGGTCTCTTGGTGGTCGTCACCTATACCTCGCTGCTTGCCTATCTTGTCTTCGGTCAACTTTTCCACGTGCCGCATGCGGCACTCCTGGCGATCGTGGTCGGCTTTGCCGAATTGGTGCCGATCTTCGGACCCGCGGTATCGCTCACCCTCGAAGGCCTCGCCGCCTCGCAGCAGACCGGCGTCCTTGGCATGATCGGCCTGTTCGGCTTCGCGATCGCGCTCAGACTTTCCATCGACGAACTGGTGAGCCCGTTGGTGCTGGGCCGGTCGGCCCGCATCCACCCGGTCGTGGTTATCTTCGCGTTTCTCTCGGGCGCCGTGCTGTTCGGGATCATCGGGTTGCTCTTGGCGGTGCCGGTTGCCGCCACCATCAAGATCATCCTCACCATCTACTATGCTGAACCCGTCGACGAGCGCCGCGATCACGTCAAAGAGCGTCGTACCCACAACTAATACCGCATCCCGATGAGCATGACTCGAGGGATGCGGGATCGCGAGCAAGTGCGAGCACGCACCCTATGGCGCGGCGCCAAGCGCGCGGTTTGAGGTCCCACTGATCCGAACCATGGTTCGGATCAGTGGGATTTGGTATGACCGCCGCCGCTGACGCCGGCGCAAGCCGCCCCGGCTTGATCGCCCTCTAGCCATTCGGCAGCGCGGTGACCAGCGGCTTCGCCGCGGGATTATGCGCCTCGCCCGTTAGGACGCCGCGCGTTGTGATGCCGGCATGACGGTAATAGGCCGCGTCGGCTTGACCATCCGATTTGATGTCGGTGCCGCCGATCGAGGCACCAACGAAGCCGCCCGACTGGCGCGACCAGACGATGATGTCGCCCTTGCCAATGTTGGATTGCGCCTTGGTCGAAAAATTGATGATGGTGAAGCTGGCATTGGCGTTGAACGAAAAGTTGTTGGAGCCGCTCAGGCCGTTCATCGCGCGCTGCGACATGATCAGCATGATCACCGGCCCGCCCTTGCCGCCGACTTGGGCCCCCACCGATATCGACCCCACGGTCATGAAGGCAGGATCGCTCCAATGCCCGTTCTTGTGTTCGAGTAGAACGCCCTCGCCACCCTTGCCACCTACGATGAACGCCCCCTCGGCGAGACCCGGGACGACATAGATCCCCTTCGCCTTTTTCATCAGCGCCAGAAATTTGGTGTTGCGTTTGGCATCTTGGAGGTCGCGCGCGGCCGCATCGATGACCTTCTGCGAGCCACTATTGCTGCTGGCTTTGCTGGTCGCATTGGCACTCGGGTTGGTCATTGCGGGGTTCGCCGCGGTTTCGTGACCGGCTGCGTTTGGGGCGGCAGTGCCACCCGAATTGTTTACCCCCTGCGTCATCCGACTATTCGCCGGAGCGGCAATCGCCCCATAGGAGGCGGTAAGGCCGATCGCGGCGAGGGTCGCGGCATAGCGCTTCATGAAATTCTCCTTTTTTGACCGATGGATGCGACCTGCGACGTTCCGTGGCTATCCCTTTTTTGACCGATGGATGCGACCTGCGACGTTCCGTGGCTATCCGCGGCCGCAGCATCCCTACGACTAACGCTCTATCCAGAGTTGCCGTTCCGATTTCGACTCCGAATGCACCTATCCCTTGTGCGAGGCGTCACCGATGCCTCCAACGGGCTGTTATCGGTCTGCCGCCGTGGTCCGGTCGCCGAGATGTGATGGATTGGGAGTGTATAACGCTGGCACTAGATCAGCCGCTGTGGAGGGCCGTTCCATCCGCCTCGGCCGAGGCCGCCGCGGTGGCAACATCTCGGGGATAGGTAAAGCGGGCTGGAAAGGCGAGAGAACTCGCGACCAACATCGGAATCAACATGATAAGGAACGTCAGCATCAGCCCGCGGTCACCGCCACCCATCCAACCCGACATTGCGCCGAACAAGAGCGGGGCGCCGCCCTCGAAAGAGGAGCGCAACACCATCCGTCCGGACTCGCCACGACCCCACATGCCCGGCACGACGATATCGAGCCGCGCGGCATCAATTGGGGCCGTTGCCGATGCCAATACCAGCGCCCCAACCGTCATCAGTATCGTGCCGATCCAGGGATCGGTGGTCCAAATACCGACGCCGAGGATTGGCACCGAGAGCGCCAAAGCAATCGCCGGCACGACAATCCGCGCACCTAAAACGCCGCGTCGCCGCACCCGCTCCGAAAGGTGGCCGCCCAATAGAACGCCGGCCAACCCGCCCGCACCGAACGCAATGACCAAAAGCCCGACCATCCCGCGCGAGAGACCATAATGCTTGGTGAAGTAGAGCATCGCAAAGGTACGCGCACCGGAGAAAAAGCAGTAAACAAGCGCTGAAGCGATGATCAGCAACCGATAGGTAGGAAAGCGCAACAGATATCCCATCGCACGGAACCAACCGACCTGCGCCGCGTCCTCGTGCAAGATCAATTCCTTGCGCGGTGCGATGTGCAGGCGCCGGGCACTCTCCTGCATCGGTGACATCTTTTTGCTGTCGTCTGAATGATGCGGGCCTGCCGGCGAAGCAGCGTCAGGATTGGTTTCACCGATGGCAAGCCAGGTCTGGCTCCCGCGCTCGGGCTCGGGCAGGAACCGCCAGATGACCCAGACCAGCAGGAATCCCGGTACCGACATGACATAGAAGGACCACCACCAATCGGCGAATTCCGATATCCCGGCTGAAATGCCGAAACCGATTCCCGCTCCGATCAGCTCCCCGGCAATGATTGCGCCGAACATTGCGGGCCGGTCGCGCGCTGGAAAGAAATCGCCGGTAAGCGACGCGACACACGGCCATGCCGCTGCGGTCACGACACCGAGAAAGATCCGCACCACAATCATGTATTGGAAGGAGGTCGCGGTGCCGCTGAGAAGCATGGCGCCTCCCCACAGGGCAACGGCCGCCATCAAGATGTGGCGCCGTTGGACGCGATCCGCGAGAATCCCCATCGGTAGCGTGCCAATTGCGCCAACAAAGGAGACAATAGCGAGCAGCAGCCCGAATCCCGCATTGCCGATATTGAAGGCGTGCTCGATTGGTCCCGCTATGGCCGAAATAATTCCCTTATCGCTCGCATCAAGGCCAAGGACCGCGCCGAGCACTAATATGATCTGCAACCGCGCCGGTCCGCCGACCGCTGTGACAACCCGCTTCCGGACCGCGATGACGATATTGGTGATGGCAGCCATGCGGTTTAGCAACCGCGCGATACGCGACGCGGTTCCGTGTCTTGGTCGATGAGGCTGCCTTACTCGCGATGCAGAGATCGATCACGACCGCGATGACAGAGCGTGGCAGACCAACCGCGAGCGGGTGGTACAGTGATCCGTCGGAACGATGCTTTGGGAAATCGAGGATGTCGCAATCGACGTAAAGAGATGTTGTAATAGTATGAGTGTTGCAAGAGAAGTCAGATGATGTAAAGGTGATGAGGTGCAGGGTTTGCCACCGCTTGTTCTCGCGATCATGGGCGTGTCGGGTTCCGGCAAGACGACGGTCGGCGCAATGCTGGCCGGACTGCTCGGCTGGCGGTTCGCTGATGCCGACGATTTCCACAATGCGGCCAACATTGCCAAAATGCACAGTGGGACCCCTCTTGATGATGAAGACCGCAAGCCCTGGCTGCAGGCAATCGCTGCACAGATCGACGAGTGGCGGAGCGGGAAGCAGCATGGCGTCGTGACGTGTTCGGCACTCAAGCGAGAGTATCGTCAGGTCATTGTTGGCGAACGCCCTGATGTGCGCGTCGTGTATTTGAAGGGCGATCGGACTCTCATCGCTCATCGTCTCGCGGCACGGCATGGGCATTTCATGCCGGCAGAGTTGCTGAAAAGCCAATTCGAGACACTCGAAGAGCCGATACCGCAAGAGCACGCTATCACGATTTCGGTTGGCAAGCCTCCGATAGCGATTGTCGACGAGATTATCGTCGCGCTGTCAGGCGCCTTCGCAACCGAGCCAAGCACGCGGAATGCGCCGATAAATAAGATCATTTCATAATGATGGCGAGCGCTTGACCCCGTCCCGCCGATGAAGGAAACGAGCTTCGCTTGCGACCTTGGCCATCAGTGTAGCAGGCAAGGCCGGGGAATGCCCGTCTTGCCGAGCCGCAGGTGCAACAAGGCGCCAACAACTCTCATGTCGCGATGTCACCCGGCGCGGCGGGAACCTCCCCCCATACGCCGCGTCATCGATTTCGGATCCTGAATGCGCGCGCGCGAGCGCCGCCATCTTCCTTCCGTTGCATCTCTCGGAGCTGCCCCCGATGTCCATGAACGTAAGCGACTAACGTCTGGCATCGCGTGCAAGAATGGGGAATCAAGCGCGTCTACGGCTGTCCCGGCGACGGCGTTGGCGGCCTCGACGTGGCGTTGGAGAACGCCAGGGACGGCCTACAATACATTCAGGTCCGCCACGAGGAGATGGCGGCCTTCATGACGTCGGGTCACGCCAAATTCACCTCGGCGCCGGCGCGCTCCCTCATGCTTCCCCGGAAAATCCAAGAGCCTAGCCGTTTCCAGCTAAGCCCTTGTTTTGATTGGTTGAGCCAGCCGGAATCGAACCGGCGACCTCTACAATGCCATACACGCGAGGGAGTCTAGGCCACGATATCCGGCGCCTTCTAATTCTTTGATCCAAAAGAGTTTTAGAGACCGAAGCAATCGCCGAAGCTACCCTAAAATCGCCCAGAATTGGCTACCAAGTGGTAGCCATATGGTAGCCAAACGGACGGCAGGCGGAACACATGCTCCGGATGAGATCGACTAAGCACGCAGTAGATGCCCTCCAGGCTGGAGAGGAGGAGGCCAGAATTTGGGACACAACCGTCGCCGGCTTCGGTATCCGCTGTCGGAGAGGTGGGAGCAAATTCTACTTCCTGAAGTACCGCCTCCCGAGCGGGCGCCAGCGCTGGGCTACTATCGGTCGGTACGGCTCGCCTTGGACGGTCGAGACCGCGCGCAGAGAGGCCCGCCGCCTCTTGGGTCAGATCGTGGATGGCGAGGATCCGGTCGAGGCGAAGGCGGTCGAGAGAACAGACCTCACTCTGTCTCAGCTCTGTGATTTCTACCTGGAGCAGCCGATCGTCATTACCAACCGAGGGACCGCCAAAAAGGCATCCTCGCTCGAGATCGACCGAAGCAACATCGAGCGACATATCAAGCCCCTGCTTGGCCAGGTTCGGCTCCGCACGCTCACTCGGGCCGATGTTGAACGATTCCAGCAGGATGTCGCGTCCGGAAAATCGAAGGCGGACGTCAGAACGAAACCAAGAGGACGCGCGATCGTTTCGGGTGGGAAGGGTACCGCTGCCCGGAGCGTCGCCATCCTCAGCATGCTTCTCAGCTTTGCTGTAGCTCGCGGCCTGCGAGCATCGCCAAGCACGAACTAAGGTATACGCGCACTTAGGGCCGGATCCGGTGCAAGCCGCGGCCGATCAAGCGGCCAAGAGGATTGCTGAAGCTCTTTCAGCGGAGCCGTCCCCATGAGCCGAAGCCCGCCGCGCTACAGATCAGGGAGAGTCGCTCGAAATATTGCGGCGACATGCCGAAAAATAGAACGTTGCCAAGGTGGCGTGGACGCCCCTGACGGATCGAGTGTGCCAGACTGAGATCGTCTAGATCTGAGAACAAGGAACCGTCCATGGGAAAGGTCAGGCGAATTGAACCGCGGTTGATACATCGAAGCATATTTTCCTGCTCCACGGTGCGAAAACGCTGCGAAGCGTGGCCCCCTACGAGGCTGAGCTTATGGCATTGATAATTTGCATGAATCCGTTGTCGCGGGGGGTCACTCGTCGCGCGAAACGTACCCTCACATTCCAGGACACTTATAGGGGAATCAACGCTTGAACAGATTTGGAGGCGGGGTCGCAGTTGGGTGCCTATTCACGCGATAAAGATTTGGTCCATTTGGTACGGGGAATCGATCGAAGTTCATTTCGCTATCGTTCCGCGCCAGCGCCGACCGATCAGCGAGATCACCTCAAGCGCCGCCTCGGCGCCGTCGGATGCGCCCTTTTCGAAATCGCCCTCAACGCGGCCCATCTGATTGGTGACATGCGCCAGACACAGGACCGGCCGCTCGCGCGCTGTCGCAAAGGCGTAAAGCCCTGCCGCTTCCATTTCGACCGCCAGGATTCCGGCCGCACGGGCCGAAGCGATCGCGGCGGCGGTCTCACGGAACGGTGCGTCCGTTGTCCAAGTCGAGCCGACCTGGACGGGAAGGCCGGCATCGCCGAGCGCCTCGCGCGCCAAGCGGATCAATCGCTCATCGGCAAGACTGTAATCGGCAGGCGGAAGGTAATGGTAGCTCGTGCCCTCGTCGCGGAGCGCCCGATCGATGATGACAAAATAGGGTGGCGCCGCGACCGGCAGTATCTGTCCGGCGGAGGTGACGCTGATGAGCAGTTTGCAGCCCGAGGCGAACAATTCTTCCGCCACCAGAACCGCGAATGCCGCGCCCACCGCAAAGCCGACCACGCCAAGGCTCAGCCGGTCCCGCGCAAAGTGATAAAGCTCGGTGTGATAGCAGGCCCATGTTCAACCGGCTCGGATCAAGAACTGGCGCCGCGTCGCTACACGGTACGACAAGACCGCGAATTCCTTTCTCGCCTTCGTCTCAATCGCATCCTTCAAAATCTGGATGCCTTTTGTCCACGAAACCTAGTATTGTGTCCCATTAATAACATTACATAGTCTGGCGATTTTCTCGAAAATGGCTTCACTCGTTGCCGTCCATCGGAACGGGGTACTCTTGGCATTATAG